>CAYVUM010000107.1:0-11515 GCA_964454795.1 uncultured Rhodospirillaceae bacterium | reverse complement strand
TGGCGCCCCTACGGGGACTCGAACCCCGGTTTCAGGACTGAGAACCCTGCGTCCTAGGCCTCTAGACGATAGGGGCATCGCACATCGCGTGACCCGTGAACATAGTGGCGGACGCCAGATTCGGCAAGCGCCGCCGATCGAACCGGCGCGCTGACCAGCAGCGGTTACCGTCCGCCTGTCGGATACTCGACGAAGTAGGAGTAGAACGCCTTGCCGGTGCCGTTGGCGTTCCAGCGAAAGCCTTCGCGCATCGGCCAGTAGTGGACGGGCCAAAAGGTGTCTCTGCGCCCGCAAGCCCGTTCCCGCAATTCGGGGCCGCGCTGTGCCCCCGACTTGTTCCAGACCAGGTCCCAGTTGGCCCAGTCGCTGCGATCGTGGAACTTCCCGTCGATCCATTGCAGTTTGTTGTAGGCGCACCAGTATCGCAAGCCGATCCAGGCGGGTGTATCCAGCCGGAACGTCTCCATCAGGAACCGGTGCACCGCCGGCGAGCGCACGATCGCCAGCCGGCCCGGCGTTCCGTTGAAGCTGCGTTGGCTGGCACGAAGGACAGCCGTCGACCAATCGATTTCGGACAACTCCCGGGCTCTGGCACCGTCCCCGGGCTTCGCCCGCACCAGCTCAAAATAGCTTTTCGTGGCGGGAAAGTAGACTTTTGTGTGGTAGAGCGGCTTGCCGGTCTGCTGCGCTGCCGCCGGGGCTGTCAGCGCGACGATGATCAGCAGCGCGGCCAGCGCGACGATGATCAGCAGCGCGGCCAGCGCGTCGACCAGGGTCCGCCGCGTTGCGCCGGAAGTCCCCGCCGAACCGGCTGCCGAGCCGGTGGGAGCCTCAGGATTGCAGACCCAGACCATCACTGCACCTCATTATCGCTCCGAAAACCTTTCCTCGCTTGCTGCGAACGCTACTGCCGGGCCGCGCTGCCGGTGCCTTCCGCCGCGCTTGTCATTTCAGGCCCAACCGGTCAGGTCCGACCCAGTCTACCGCCGGATCGAGTCAAGAAGGGCTTCCGCGTCGTTGCGGCCGCTGAACGGGCTGTCCTCGCTGAGAATGTCTTCAAGAATCGCCCGAGCCCTGTCCGCCTCGCCCTTCTCCACCAGGACCATGGCCTGGTGATACCGGATCTCGGCATTTTCCGGCTGCAGCCGGGCCGCGTCCGACAACAGGGTCAGCGCCCGCTCCAGTTGGCCGAGCTCGAAATAGACGAGGCCGGCAGTGTCCATGATCCGCGGATCGTCGGGGGCCAGTTCCAGCGCCCGCTCCACGTGCGGTTCCGCGGCGACGGAGTCGCCGGCATGCCAGAGCAGCCAGGCCAGGTTGTTGCGGGCAACGACGTTGTCGGGCGCAGCCTCGACGACCATCCCGTAATGGGCGGCAGCCTCGTTGTAGCGGCTGTCGATCAGATCATAGTTCGCAAGCAGGAAGCGGGCGGTGGTGTCCTCGGGGTTGCGATCAAGCCAGTCAATCAAGGTGACCCGGCTGCCGTCCACGTCGCCGGTGCGGCGCTGGACTTCGGCGAGGCGGACGACAACATTACCTGTCGGGCGCTTGGCGACCGCGCTCTTGAGCTGTTCTGTCGCGTCGTCCAGACGGTTTTCGCGGATCGCAATGGCGGCATCCAGCTCGTCCAGGACCGGATCGTCGGTGGTCGTCTGCCGCAGTTCAGCAAGCATGGCTTTCGCCGTGTCAAGATCGCCCTCCTGGGCGACAACGGCCGCCATTTGCACCTTTGCCGCATAGTAATCCGGACGCAGGTCCAGGCTCTTTTCCAGGGACGCCTTGTAGCTGACCAGATCCCCCTGGGCGCGCTGCGCCTGGGCGAGCAGGAAGTGGGCATCCGCTGACTCGGGCCGGACCTCCGCCAGGCGCTGCAGCGCAGCCGCTGCCGGATCGATCTCGCCGCGGCCGAGCCGGAGCCGCCCGACCAGTTCGAGCACGGCCGGATTGTCGGGCTGGACGACGCGCAGCTCCTCGCTCAGTTCCAGTGACCGGCCGGTCTCGCCCTTCCGGGCGAGAACCTGGGCGAGCAGCAGTTTCGGTGCGATCGCGTCCTCTTCCTTAAGGACAAGCTCGCTCAGCCGCCCTTCCGCAGCATCCAGGCGGCCAAGCTGGTTCTCGAGCTGGGCCAGCCGCAGGATGACCCGCGGCGAATTGTTGGTGGCGCCAAGACCTTCGGTGAGGATTTCCAGGGCACCCTGGGGATTGTTGTCCCGGATCTCGACAGCCGCCAAGTTGATGATCGCATCCTGGGCGGCCGGCTTGCGCTCAAGGGCCGTGCGAAAACTCGCCCGGGCGCCGTCCAGATCGCCAAGGCCTGCGCGGGCAATGCCGGCGAGCACCTCACCGGTACTCGATTCCGGATGGTTGGCCGACAGCTTCCCGGCAACCTCGATCGCCTTCTCAAACTCCCGGTTGCGAAGGTGAGTGACGGCAAGCCCAAGCATGGCCCGGTCAAGCTGGGGATCGGCTTCGACCGCCTGCTCCAGATCGGCGACGCCCGCTTCCACCTCGCCCAGGCTCAGTTTCACGGCACCGAGCTGGGCGCGCACCGTTGCGCTGTCAGGATCGGCGATCGCCGCTTTCTCCAGAAACCGTCGTCCGCCGGCGAGGTCGCCGCTGCGCACCGCGGCGGCGCCCACCAGGGCAAGCAGACGGGCGTCATCGGTGGTTTTGTCGGCGATCGGTGCGAGGACCTGGACGGCTTTATCCGGCTCGCCGAGCCGCAGGTGGGTGGCGCCGAGCATCCGCCGAGCCGGTTCGTTTTCAGGCAGCGCCGCGACGACGATTGCCAGCTGACTGACCGCCTGCTGATACTGACCGAGGGCGTAATTCGATGCGCCGGCGATCAGATTGGTCGGCAGGTGGTCGGCTGCCAGTGCCAGCACCGCCTCGGCATGGGTCTTGGCCACTTGGAAGTCCTGAAGCTGGTAGGCGGCGAGCGCCCGCAGATAGTTGCCGCGGGGATGGCGGGGCGTGGCTTCCAGAACTTCATCGAGAGCCGTAATGGCGGGCTCCGACTTGTTCAGCGCAATCTGGGAGTGCGCCAGGGAGAGCTTGAGCAACGGGTTCTGGGGATTGGCATCGACCACCTTCTGGTACGCGGCTTCCGCCTCCGCGAATTCCCCGGCGACGAAATGAACATCCCCGAGAAACGTCAGGGTATCGCGGTCCTCGGGCGCGGCGGCGACCGCTTTCGCTGCGTATTCCCGCGCCGTGTCGAAATCGCGCTCTTCGATGGCGATCCGACCGAGGCCGATCAGGGCGATCGGGTTTTCCGGCTCCAGCTCCAGCGCGGTTTGGAACTGGGCGCGGGCAGCGGGGATTTCCTGAAGGCCGATTAACGCGTTGCCGTGGGCAGCGGCGACCCGGGCCTGTTCTTCCTTCGGTGCGAGGTCGTTGGTCCGCAGTTCTTCGATCACCCGCTGGTACTGTCCCTGGACAATCCAGACCCGCGACAGCGGGGTCGCCACCTGAGCAAGCGGCGTGCCGAGGCTCAGCGCCCTCTGCAATTCCTTCTCGGCCGCGAGCGGATCGCCGAGATTGAGGTTGAGTTCGCCGAGCGCGAGCCGCGCCACCGGATTCTCGGGCTCCACCTTAACGGCGTTGCGAACTTCGATCAGCGCGGCGCGAAAGTCGCCCTTGGCCTGGTGTTCCTCGGCGCGCTGAAGATGTTCCGCCGCGGTCAGGTTAACACCGTCATCGCAGCCGCCTGTCGCGGCCACCATCAAGGCGAGCAGCAGTGCTGCGAATGCGGATGCAGGTTTTCGCAGGCTCGAAAGCAACGAACCGATCATGGGGAAGCCTCTCTGCACTGTGGAGGACGGCAGACCTGGGCGGCCGCTCCGTCCCTCTCGACACATCGCTGTAAAGACGGCACAGTCATTCGTCCGGTCAGCAACCAAGCCGGTGGCTCACTCTGTCGAGATGACCCGGGTATACAACGTCCGCGCTTCGGATGCTACCCTCGACGGTGGACAATGCCGGACCGGCAACAACCCGGCTGGGAGCGACCGGCTGGCCGCGCAAGGCGGGAACGAACGAAGGACACTCAACATGAGAACGGGCGGGCAGGCCGCGTTGATCGCGGCGCTGATGCTGTTTGCCGCGCCGGGCGCCGCTCAGTCGGTCGACCCGGCTGACAACCCCGAGCCGGGCGCCGGCGAGCAGTTCATCCCGGCTTTCGTTTACCGCACCGGCCCCTATGCTGCCGGCGGGTCCGGGTTCTTCGGCGGCTTTCTCGATTACTTCACCCTGATTAACGAACGCGATGGCGGCATCGGCGGCATCCGTCTCGTCTGGGAGGAATGCGAGACCGCCTACAACGTCCACCGCGGCCTGCGCTGTTACGAGCGCTTGAAACATCGCGGCGGCATTCTCCACCCGCTCAGCACCGAGATCGCGTATGCGCTGCTGCCCCGGCTGGCCGAAGACCGGATCCCGATGATCACGCTCGGCTATGGCCGTGCCGATGCCAGCGACGGCCGGGTGTTTCCCTGGGTGTTCCCCCTGTTTGTGAATTACTGGAGCCAGAACACCGCGATCATCCGCTTCATCGCCGGGCGCGAGGGCGGCCTCCACCGCTTGCGCGGCCGGAAGATCGCCATCGTGTACATCGACAACGCCTACGGCCGGGAAACCCTCGGGATCCTCAACGCCCAGGCGGAACGCTTCGGCTTTGTTGCCCGAGAGGTTCCGGTGGAGCCACCCGGCCTCGACCAGCGGAGCGTGTGGCGGGCACTCGTTCGGGACTTTGCCCCCGACTGGGTGATCCTGCGCGGCTGGGGGGTGATGAACCCGATGGCGATCCGGGAAGCCGCCCGGGCCGGCTTTCCGCGCGAACGGATGGTCAGTGTGTGGTGGGGCGGCGCCGAGGAGGACGTGATCCCCGCCGGTCGGGCCGCCAAGGGCTACATCGCCGCCGGCTTTCACCCGTCCGGACGGCATTACCCGGTCGTCCGCGACATCCTCGAGCAGGTATACGGCGCCTTCAAAGGCAACATCGCGCTGCAGCGGGTCGGTTCCACCTACTACATCCGCGGCCTGATCGCCGCCCTGGTCACCGCTGAGGCGATTCGCACGGCGCAGGCCCGGTACGGTCAGCGCCCGCTCAGCGGCGAAGAGCTGCGCTGGGGCATCGAGACTCTCAGCCTTACCGCCGAGCGGCTCCGACTCCTCGGGGCTGACGGCATTGTGCCGCCGATTACCGTGACCTGCCGGGATCACGAGGGTGGCGGCCGGGTGAAGTTCCAGCAATGGGATGGCGACGCCTGGACGGTGATCTCGGACTGGATTGAGCCGGACCGGGCGATGCTGAGACCGATGGTCGAAGCCTCCGCGCTCGCCTTCGCCCGCGCCCACGGCCGCGAACTGCGGACCGGCCAGTCCATGGGATCGGACTGCGGCCGATGAACCGGGGCGGAGACGGCCACGCTCGCGGCAGTGTCCACCCGCAAGTGAGGGGCATTTGAAAACGTATCGGGCCACGCCAGCACAAAATCGCCATATTCCCGCAGATAATTGGTCCTCGACACAGGCCTCCTACGAGACTGGACCGAGGAAACCCCGTCCTCGGTCGCCCCGATCGGCAAATGCCTGTTGCGGCGGTTGGTTCCCTCAACCAACCGCCGCTTTTTTTTCTGAAATACCTGTAACGGAATGTTATTCCCCCTGTCGGACGACAGGACGCCCGCGTTATGCTTCGGGTGCGGGGATTGAGGAGGGGCTGATGGCAGAGCCGACGCCGGCCGCGCGCCGGTCCGCGCTTCCCTACGCGGATGAGATCGTCGCCGTCGAGATCGATGACACCTTCGACTGGCTGAAGGCCGGCTGGCGCGACTTCAAGGCAGCGGCTCTGGTCAGCGTCGCCTTCTCCGTCATCCCCGTGGCGCTCGGGTTCCTGCTGACCGCCGGACTTGCCTTTAGCGGCTATGAGTACCTGATCCTGCCCCTGGATGCCGGCTTTCTGCTGATCGGCCCGGCCCTGACCGTCGGCTTCCACGCGATCAGCCGCGAGCTCGAGGCCGGCCGCCGCCCGACCCTGATGACCCCGTTCACGGCTTGGCGTGCCAACCCGATCGCTCTGTTATCCGCCGGTTTCGCCCTCCTGTTCGTGACCTTCATCTGGTTGCGCGTCTCGGTGCTGATCATTGCCGTGACCCTGCCGTACACCGCCATGACCGTTCCCAACCTGGCCACGGCCCTGCTCCAGCCTGACGGGATCGGAGCGCTGATTACCGCGGTGATCGCCGGCGGCGTCATCGCCTTCATTGTTTTCGCCACGGGGGTGGTCTCCCTGCCGATGATTCTGGACGGCCGCGCCGACCTCCTCAAAGGCGTGGTGATCAGTGTCGTTGCCGTGGTCCTGAATTTTCGCACGCTGATGTTCTGGGCGGGGCTGATCGTCGTGTTCACGGTGGCCGGGCTTCTGACCGCCTATGTGGGCCTGCTCGTCACCCTGCCGCTGATCGGTCATGCCAGCTGGCATGCCTACCGGGCTCTGATCAAGCAGCCGGACCGCGGCATTGAGAAGGGCGGCGGAATCTGACCGCTTCCGGGCGCGGCGTGGCAGTCAGCACCCGGGCTCGCCACCGCGGTCATTCCCCTGGTCGGCCAGCGCCGCAAAGACCCCGTGGACGATCGCGTGGGCGCGGACCGGCTCCTCGATCGCGCCGAGTGCACGGTAGGCCCGTTGCGCCGGTTCGTTCCACGCCCGCGATGTCCACCAGACGAACGTGCGCCGTTGCCGCCGGGCTTCGGCGGCGACCGCGGCAATCAGCGCCCGGCCGGCACCACGGCCCCGATAATCCGGGCATATAAAAAGATCGTTGAGGTAGAGGCCCCGGGCGGCATGGCCGGTTTCATAACAGCGGTAGTACAGGGCATAGCCGATCGCCGCGTCAGGATCGCCCGCCTGGCCCTCCGGGCGTTCGGCGAGGATGACAGAGAATTCGGGCGCCCGCCCGAAGCCGTCGCGCCGGATCACCGCTTCTGTGAACCTGTCGACCGGGTCGCCCTGGTGGGCGTTGAGGTCCCGGGCGAGCCGGGCGATCGTGGCAGCGTCAGCAGCGATGGCGGGCCGGATGCGAATCGCCACGACTGGTCAGCCGGCCACCCGTCCGGCAACGATCGCCGCCGCGATGATCAGGCCCGCATCGCGGTTCGATTTGAAGATGGCGAGACAGGATGTCGGGGCATCCAGGTCCACCCGCGCGACCTGCCAGGCGAAATGGCCGGCGGCCACGCCGAGGCCGGCCCAGAACGGCCAGCCGAGGCCGGCAAGACCGCCGGCGACGCCGAGGAGGATCGCCGTCGCCGCGTAAAAGCCGGCAAGCCAGGGCCGGGTAGTCTCGCCCAGCCGCAACGCCGTCGACTTGACGCCGATCAGGGCGTCGTCCTCCTTATCCTGATGGGCATAAATCGTATCATATCCGAGCGTCCAGGTCAGCCCGGCAGCATAGAGGACGATCGCCGGCGCTTCCAGTCCGCCGGTGACCGCCGACCAGCCGACCAGGGCGCCGTAGTTGAAGGTGAGGCCGAGCCATGCCTGCGGCCAGAAGGTGATCCGCTTCATGAACGGATAGGCGGCCACCAGGAGCAGCGAAGCGGCGCCGAGCCCGATCGTGAACCGGTTGAACTGAACGAGGACGAGAAGGCCGATCAGGCTCAGCGCGACCATCCAGACCACGGCGCCGCCGACGCTCACCGCACCGCTCGGAATCGGCCGGTTCGCCGTCCGGGCCACGGCGGCATCGAAGTCGCGGTCGACGATGTCATTCAGGGTGCAGCCGGCGCCGCGCATGACCACCGCGCCGATCAGGAACAGCACCCAGAGGGCCGGGTTCGGCCATCCCGGCGAGGCCAGCGCCGAGCTCCACCAGCACGGCAGCAGCAGCAGCCACCAGCCAACCGGCCGGTCGAATCGGGCGAGCCGCAGATACGGCCGGGCCGAGGCTGGCGCCAGCCGGTCGATCCAGCTGCGTTCGGGGATGTCGCTTGCGGCAGAGGACCAAGGTTCGGGCATGGGCGTCGCGGGTCCGTTCCAGGGGGCGTTGACGGGCCTGACCAGGTGGGAGGGTAGCCGATGAGCGCCGACCGTCCCAGGGCCCGGCTGTTCGTCCCCGTTGCTCTCGCGCCGGGGGCAAGACTCACGGTGAGCGAAGCCGGCGCCCACTACCTCGCCACCGTCCTCCGCCTCGCCGCCGGGGATGCGGTCAGTCTGTTTAACGGCCACGACGGTGAATGGATCGGCCGTCTCCTCGCCGTCTCCCGCCGCGCCGTGACCGTCGAGCCGGTCGCCTGCGCGCGGCTTCAGCAGCCCGAACCGGGCCCGTGGCTGGCGTTCGCGCCGGTCAAGAAAAGCGCCCTTGATGTCCTGGTGGAGAAGGCGACGGAACTGGGGGTCGAGCGGCTGCTGCCGGTGCTGACCGCGCGGACGGTCGTCACCCGGGTCAACGTCGGCCGGCTTTCCGCCCAGGTGCAGGAGGCGGCCGAACAGTGCGAACGGCTGACCCTTCCAACCGTCGCCGAACCGGTGGCTTTGGCTGTGCTGTCGGCCGGCTGGCCGCCGGACCGGCCGCTGTGGGTGCTGGACGAACGGGGCAGCGGGACGCCGGTGGCGGCGATGCTGGAGGCCTGGCGGACACGGCCTGCCGCCGCGGCACCGGGGATCCTCGTCGGCCCGGAGGGCGGGTTTGCGTCATCGGAGCTTGACGCTCTCAGCGCTCTGCCGTTTGTATCGCGGGTCAGCCTCGGGCCGCGGATCCTGCGGGCCGAGACGGCAGCCCTGGCGGCCCTGGCCAGCTGGCAGGCGATTGCCGGCGACGGCTGGAAGCCACCCGCGCACCGCCCCGACCGGCCCGCCAGCCGGACCGGGGCATGACGATCCTGACCATCCCGCCCGGCCGGACACCCCCTGCGCCGGGCCCGCAATCCGTGCCATTCAGGCTGGCCAGCCGGCCGCATCGAGAGAGACCCTTAAGCCTGAGGCGACGCCGATGTCCTCTCCGCAAACTGCCGCTGTTGCTGAACCGCTCACCGATATCCGGGAGCTGGTTGCCTATCTGGAGGCCGGCTGCAAGCCGCCGCAGGACTGGCGGATCGGCACCGAGCACGAGAAATTCGCCTACACCCTGGAGGACACCCGGCCGCTGCCCTACGACGGCGAGCGGTCGATCCGCGCGCTTCTCGAAGGTCTCGCCCGGTTCGGCTGGCATCCGGTCTACGAGGGGCCGTATCTGATCGCCCTGAAGGACGACGCCGACTGCTCGATCACCCTTGAGCCGGCGGGGCAGCTGGAGCTGTCCGGCGCGCCGCTGGAGCACATCCACCAGACCTGCGCCGAGGTCCACCGCCACCTCGACCAGTGCCGGCATGTGGGCAGTGCCCTCAACATCGGCTTCCTCGGCCTCGGTCATCAGCCGAAGTGGTCGCTCGCCGAGATGCCGTGGATGCCCAAGGGACGCTACGACATCATGCGCCGCTACATGCCGACCCGCGGCCGTCTCGGGGTGGCGATGATGCAGGCGACCTGCACCGTCCAGGTCAATCTGGACTTCTGCTCCGAGGCGACGATGGTCGAGATGTTCCGAATCGGCCTGGCGCTGCAGCCGGTGGCGACGGCGCTGTTCGCCAACTCGCCGTTTGTCGAGGGGCGGCCGAGCGGTTACCTCAGCTACCGCGGGCACATCTGGACCGACACCGATCCGGACCGCACCGGCGACCTGCCGTTCGTGTTCGAGCCGGGTTTCGGGTTCGAGCGCTACGTGGACTGGGTGCTCGACGTGCCCATGTACTTCGTCTATCGCGACGGCCGTTACCTCGACGTGGCCGGGCGGTCGTTCCGCGATTTCCTCGCCGGGCGGCTGCCGGGGTTCGAGGACGAGCGGCCGACCCTGTCCGACTGGGCCGACCACCTGACCACGATGTTCCCGGACGTGCGGCTCAAGCGCTATCTGGAGATGCGCGGGGCCGACGGCGGGCCGTGGGGACGGCTGTGCGCGCTTCCGGCGCTGTGGGTCGGCCTGTTGTATGACGGCCAGGCGCGGCGCGAGGCGGCGGCGCTGATCGGCGACTGGACGGCGGCCGAGCGGACGGCGCTGCGCCTGATCGTGCCGCGGCTCGGCCTGAAGGCGCCGTTCCGCGGCGGCACCGTCGGCGATCTTGCCCGGCAGGTGCTGACGATCGCCCACGGCGGGCTCGATCGCCGCGACCGCCAGGACGGCCTCGGCCAGAGTGAGTCCAAGTACCTGCATCCCCTGGAGACGATCGCGGCGACGGGGCGGACGGCGGCCGAAGACCTGCTCGCCGCCTTCAACGGCCCGTGGGGCGGCTCCGTCGACCCGGTCTTCCGGGAGTATGCGTATTAGGGGCAGCCCCGGTCCGTCCCGCCACAGGGGCCGGCGCTCGCGCGTTGGCGATGACGGCTTTCCGTGGTGTTGCCGGCTGCAACCCGTCGCGCCGACAGGTCCGGGCGGAACCAGGAGGGGACGTGGCGGGACCCGGGGAACGGGTTCTCGGATGGGCAGCTTTGGGTTCGGACAGCGGTTGTTCGGTTGCGAGGCAGAATTAGACGGTTGTGACCCGTAGCGGAAGCAGCCAACGAGACACTCAAACTCCGACTGAACCGTTCCGCGATGGGCGGTATGCCTTGGCGATTTGATCAATACTGGCTGCGAAAACTCCGAAACTCACAGATTTGTTGCGCGCGCGATCGATGTGTGCCGCCACCGCGCGCGCACCGCTCACCTTTTGGAAAGCCGGTACCAGCCGGGCGAGTTCGTCGCTGGGTCTGGGAATATCGTCCGGTTTGCGGAACCGAGCCTTCCTTAGCCGGTTGGGTAACCCGTGGTCACCGAAGGCGGCGGCCAACGCCTCCGGGTCGCCGATGTACCACGCCTCCAATTCCTGGCAGGCGATGCGGACCAGGGTGTCGTGCCGCCCCGACTCATGGCACAACGCCAGGAGTTTTGATTTCAGGTCTTCGCAATCCCGACCGTCGTTATCGATGATCACGACAAACCGCGCTCCAGGCTCGTGCCACGCTCTGAGCTTGCGGGGAATGCTCTTGAGGAGATTGCTCTTGCCCTCGTGAGGTACGCAGAGAAAGGGGACCTTCGGATACGTGCGCTTGAGCCAGACTTTCAGGAACTCCGCCATCGATCGCTCTTCCACGAGAAAGACGATGCGGCTCATGCCATCGCTGCTTCTTCGAAGAGTTGCTGCCGCCACAGCGCACCGGGCTGGTCGCCCTGTTCCACGAGCCGCTTCAGCAGGTCGCTCTCGGACGCCCGCCGAACCTGCGTGAAGCCGTCCTGCTTGACCAGCCAGTAGATCTCGTCGAGCCGCGTGGCGTTGAGGAAATCCGGCGAGTGGGTCGAGACGAACACTTGCCCGCCGCGTCGCGCGTAGTCCCGGAATTCCTCGACGAGTTCGTGCATCAGCCGCGGGTAGAGTTGGTTCTCGGGCTCCTCCACGGCGAGCAGCGGATGCGGCCGAGGATCGTAGAGGAGAACGAGGT
>CAYVUM010000106.1:0-11549 GCA_964454795.1 uncultured Rhodospirillaceae bacterium | reverse complement strand
GCGTGCGCCAACGGATTTACAGTCCGTCCCCTTTAGCCACTCGGGCACCCCTCCAGACGCCGCCAACCGGGCGAAGCGACGGAATGAACGGTGCACTTATGTCGGTTTGAGGGTCCTTGTCAATGGCAGTCGCCGCCGGCCGGGACATCCCGCCGCCACTGTCGCCGCCGCCGCCGGGACGGCTAAGATAGGCACGACCGATTTGCAGAGCCAGCCATGTCGCGACCCGCCGGACCTGACCGCCGCCGACCGCCGCCGCAACGCCGCAGCCGATCGCGAAGCAGCGAGGGCGGGCTCTGGCTCTACGGTCTCCACCCGGTCCTTGCCGCCATTGTCAATCCGCACCGGCAGATCAGCCGGGTACTCGCCACCACCGCCGCCTTGCCGCAGCTCACCCGGGCCATGGCCGAAGCCGCCCCGGACCGGCCGCGGCCGGCTGTGGAATGCGTCGACGGGCGCGCTATCGACCAGCTGCTGCCCCCCGGCGCGGTCCATCAGGGCGCGGCGGCTCTGGTGATGCCGCTCGCAGCGCCGGACCTGGATCAGATCGCTGCGGCTGCCGGGCCGGCCGCCTGTGTGCTGATCCTCGACCAGGTGACCGACCCCCGCAACGTCGGCGCGGTGCTCCGGTCGGCGGCCGCTTTCAGGGTCGACGCCGTGATCGTCCAGGACCGCCACGCTCCGGAGACGACCGGCGCCCTCGCCAAGGCCGCCGCCGGCGCCCTCGAGCGGGTGCCCCTGGTTCGGGTCACCAACCTCGCCCGGGCCCTCGACGCCCTCAACGATCACGGCTTCTGCACCGTCGGCCTGGACGGCGCCGCGACCCGGAGCCTTGCCGACGCCGACCTTGCCGGCAGGGTTGCCCTGGTCCTTGGCTCGGAGGGGAGCGGGCTCCGCCGGCTGGTCCGAGAAACCTGCGATTTGCTCGTCCGCATCCCGATCGCCCCCGCCGTCGAAAGCCTGAACGTGGCGACGGCCGCGGCCGTCGCCCTCTACGAGCTGCGGCGCGGCCGGCCGCCGCCCCGATAACCGCCGGTTGTGGTCAGCACGATCCCCGCGGCGATCAGCACCACACCGGCCACGTGGTACGCTTCCACCGACTCCCCGAGCAGCGCGATCGCGAGCAGGGTCGCGAAGACCGGCATCAGGTGGAGGAACAGCCCGGCGGTGTTGGCGCCGATCTCGGCGACCCCGCGATTCCAGCACAGGTACGCCAGCACCGAGGCGAACACGGCCACATAACCGATGGCGAGCAGGTTGGTCGTCGACGCCGGGATGGTTCCCAGACGCCACACCTCGACGGCATAGAGCGGGGCATTGATCACGAGGCCGAGCAGGATGATCGCCATCAGCACCGCCAGCCGCGGCAGGTCCGCCGGCAGGCGGCGCAGCAGCACCGAATAGAGCGCCCACACCGGCACCGCGCCGAACAGCAGCCAGAGGTCGCCCGGGTTCACCTCCAGGCCCACCACCGTCTCCGGCCGCCCGCGCAGCACGATCGTCGTAACCCCGAGGAGCGAAACGAGAATGCCCGCCGCCTGGCGAAGCGCCAGCGGCTCCCGGTTCACCAGCCAGGAGAATGCCGGCATGATCACCGGCACCGTTGCTGCCATCAACGCAGCGTTCGTCGCCGTCGTCGTCTGCAGGGCAGTGTAGACGCAGACGTGGAACAGGCAGATGCCGGTGACCGCCAGCGCCGCCAGCAAGGGCCAGATGGCGAACAGGTCACGACGATGCCGGGCAAGCAGCGGCACCGCCACCGGCGCCAGGACCACCCCTGCCCCGGCCCAGCGCCAGAACGTCAGGGTCAGCGGCGGAATGTCCGCGTGGATCGCCCGGCCGAGGACGAAATTCCCCGCCCAGCACAGAGCCGCCGTGGCGAGCAGCAACGCAGCGACGGTCCGGGTGCCGGTCACCGGTCGCCGCGGCCGGTCGCCGGCAGGTCGGGCCGCGCCGGGCTCGCCGCGGACAGCCGGGCCAGGGCGCAGAACGCCTCGATGCTCAGTTCCTCGGCGCGCTGCGACGGGTCGATGCCGGCGACCGCCGGATCGAGGCCGAGCGCGCGGAGGCTGCTGCGCAGCATCTTGCGGCGCTGGCCGAAACCCGCCGCCGTCACCGCCTCCAGCGCGGTGAAGTCGGCCGGCGCCAGCGGTTCGGGACGGGGGGTCAGGGATACGACCGTGGACGTGATGCGCGGCGGCGGTGTGAACGCCTGGCGGTCGACGTTGAATTCGCGCTCGACCACGCACAGCCAGCCGGCGATCACCGTCAGCCGGCCATAGGCCGCACTTCCCGGAGCCGCGACCAGCCGGTCGGCCACCTCCTTCTGGAACATCAGGGTCATCCGATCGATGTCCGTGATCCGGCGCAGCCAGCCGATCAGCAAAGGCGTCGCGATGTTGTAGGGAATGTTGGCGACGATCCGCCGCGGCGGCGGTACCAGGGCGGCGATGTCGACGGTCAGCGCATCCGCCGCAAGGACCGTCAGCCGGGCCGGCCAGACCGACCGCAGCTCCGAAACGGCGGCGACCGCCCGGGGGTCCTTCTCGATGGCAATGACCGACTTCGCGCCGGCGGCAAGCAGCGAGCGGGTCAGGCCGCCGGGGCCCGGCCCCACCTCGATCACGTGGGCAGCCGAAAGATCACCTGCGGCCCGGGCGATCCGATCGGTGAGGTTGCTGTCAAGGAGAAAGTGCTGACCGAGCGCTCGCCGGGCATCCAGACCGTGTCGCGCGATCACCTCCCGCAGCGGCGGCAGCGGCGGCAGCGGCGCCGTCACCGGGCGTTGGCAGCCCGGCGGGCCGCGATGTCGGCCGCCAGGGTCAGCGCCGCAATCAGGCTGTCCGGGGCGGCCACGCCGGTGCCGGCAATGTCGAAGGCGGTGCCGTGATCGGGGGAGGTGCGGACGAACGGCAGTCCCAGGGTGACGTTGACCCCGCGGTCGAAATCGAGCGCCTTGAGCGGGATCAGGCCCTGATCGTGATACATGCAGACCGCCGCATCGTAACGGCGCCGCGCCTGCGGCGTGAACAGTGCGTCCGGCGGCACCGGCCCGGTGGCATCCACGCCGGCCTCGACCAGCGCTGCGATGGCCGGGGCGACGATCCGCTGGTCCTCATCCCCAAGCGCACCGTCCTCACCGGCGTGGGGGTTCACGCCGGCAACCGCCAGACGCGGCCGGTCGATCCCGAAATCGTCGCGCAGGGCCTTGGCAGCGACCCGGGCAACCCGGACGATCTCGTCGCGGCTGAGCGTCTCCAGGGCGCGGCGGAGGCTGACATGAATGGTGACCGGCACCACCCGCAGCGACGGTCCGGCCAGCATCATCACCGGCTCAGTCCCGGACCCGGCGAGTGCGGCGAGGAACTCGGTGTGCCCGGGGAACGAGAAGCCGGCGTCATAGAGGGCCTTCTTGTGGATCGGGTTGGTGACGACCGCGCCGGCGGTCCCTGCCCGGGCAAGCGTGACGGCGGTCCCGATCGCCGCCATCACCGCCGGCGCATTGGCCGGATCGGGATGGCCCGGCCGCGGTTCGCGGGCCAGTGGCTGGTGGAGCACCGGCAGCGCCTCTGCGAACACCGCGGACGCCTCGCCCGGATCGCCGATGCGGCGGACCGGCACGGACCAGTTGAGAGCGGCCGCCAAGCTGGCCAGTCGGTCGGCGTCGTCGATGGCGAAAAACCGGATACGGGCCTCGCGCAGCCGTCGCCACGCGGCGAGCGTCAGCTCACCGCCGACTCCAGCCGGCTCGCCCATGGTCAGCGCCAGCGGCGGTGCGGCGGCTGCGGCCATCGCTGCGGGTCTAGAGCCGGACGTCGACGAACGCGTCGCGCTGCAGATCGCGCAGCAGCCGCCGGGACGCCACGGCCATCCGCTCGTCGATCAGCGCCGCGCGCACCCGCTCGCGCAGCTGCGGGTCGATGTCGCCGTCGGTGCGCTCGCACACCATCAGCACGACCACATCGTTTTCGGTGCGAAACGGCAAGGTTCGTTCGCCGGGGCGAAGCGGCCGGACCGCCTGCTGGAGCGGCGCGTCCAGCTGCTCGAGCTCGACAGTGCCCAGGTCGCCGGAAAGGGGCGAACCCCGCTCGCGGCCGATCTCCGCCAGCTCGGCACAGTCATCGGCGTCATCGGCCAGGTTCGCCGCTTCCTCCAGGCGGCTCTGCACGTCTTCGGGGCCGGCATCGGCGGGCAGCGAGAGGACCAGCTGCTGCAGGGTGACGGTGACGCTCGTCTGGTCGATCGGCGCCACGACCCGGGAGTCGATGAGCAGGACGATCGCGTAGCCCTGGCCGGTCCGCACCGGACCGAACGCCTCTCCAGGCTCCAGGGTGGGGATCACCGGGCGCAGCTCAGCCGAGAGCTGATCGGGCCTTATCCATCCGAGATCGCCGCCCACCGCTGCCGAGCCGCTTTCCGAGAAAGATCGCGCGAGGTTCGGGAAAGGGACACCGGTCCGCAACTGTTCCATCAGGCGGTTGGCGAGCGCCTCCACCTGATCGGCCCGGGCGGGATCGGTAATTTTCAGGACGATCTCGGCGACCCGGTACTCGGGCTTGCCCGCCTCCGCCGCGAGCCGGTCGATGCGGGCGTCCACGTCCTCCGGGGTCACCCGGATCTCATCCTGCATCCGCAACGAGACGGCTTTCAGCCAGGCGATCTCCGTCTCCACCTGATTGATCAGCGTCTGCAGTCTGACTCCACGGCTGGCCAGGGCCGGGGCAAGCTGCTGGGGGGGCACGCCGATCTGATTCGAGATCCCCATCAGCGCGCGATCGATCTCCGCCTCTTCCACGGTAATCCCGGCCCGCCGCGCCTCCTGGGTCTTGAGCGTTTCCTCGATCAGCTGCCGCAGCACATGCCCGGCCACCCGCTGGCGGTTCGCTTCCGTGTCGGGGAGGCCCGAGGTGGCGAGCAGCAGAGAGATGCGGCTGACCAGATCGTCGACCGAGACGACCTCGTCATTGACAACCGCGGCGATGCGCATCCCCCCTTGGGCCCATACCGCGGATCCTCCGCCGCAGATGGCAAGTCCGAATGCAAGGAGCACTGCCGCAAGCCGCCGGCGGCCACGACGAGGCCGCCGGCGGTCGGGTCCACTTGCCTGTAAGGTCCTATCCCCGCGGCGGTGCTCAGAATTCGACAGCCACGTCACCGAGGGTCTTGAGGGACAACTGGACGAAGAACGAGTCGCGGGGTTGCAGGTCGCGATCCTCGAATTTCTCGCGCTCATAGCTGAAATCGAGCCTCAGACATTCGTCTTCGTACGTCAGGCCGCCGCCGAGGATCAACTGCCGGTCGATCACCAGATCGCGGGTACCGTAGGCCCGGGCACGCCAGTAGCGGCTGAACTGGCTCTGCACCGCCAGGTTCAACTCCTCCCGGCCGTCGGCGATGTCGCCGACCAACTCCCGGAAAAATACATATCCGCCGGAGAAGCGCAACGCCGGTACGCCGACGTTGAAGGACACCTCGTTGCGGTTGAAATCGAACGTCTCGCTGTCCAGCCGGGTGCGATAACTGAGTCCGACCCACGGCGGGAACTCGACCCGGATATCCCCGACCAGGTCACCAAGCTGCCGGTCGGGGGAGCTTGCCGGCGCAAATTCGGTATTGGTCGAAAACCGGTAGGCGTTGCCGACCAGCGCCTTGAGGCTCCCACCGGCGAGCCGGAACATCTGCCATTCCAGCCCGTAGTTCAAGCGGGTCCCGCTTTCGACCCGATCGAGTCCGGGCAGGCGCTGGAAGCCAAACAGGTTCGTCTCGGAAAACTCGGCGTCACGGCTGTCTTCGTTGGGGATCTCCTCCGGATTACCACCGTTGGGCGCGGCGATGATTTCCACCACCGGCTGGATGACGTGGTCAAAGGCCTCGCCGCTGCGCAAAAGCGGATAGCGCCATTCCAGCGAGGCCTGCGGAAGCAGCCGCCCGGCAACGCCGCTGAAGGTCCCGGGTTCGCCCTCGATCGTCTGGCTGTTGACGTTATAGCCATCCGCCCACAGCGCCGCTGAGAGGGTGTAGATGCTGCCGAGCCGGTCGCGCAGCGGCAAAGCATAGCCGGCACGCGCCGAAATGCGCCGGTATTCCGGCCCGGACTGGCGATGGACTGCGGAAAAGTCGAGGTGGAGGGTGCGACGACCGCCAAAGCGGTCGGGTTCACCCACGTGATAATAATCGATCAGTGGCACGACCACCGGAACCGGTTCCTGATCGGGCTCCTCTTCCTCCAGGCGCTGAAATCCGTAGGCGTTGGCCACCAGGTAGTTCCGGCCGCGGAACCCCTCCAGGAATGCCCGCGACGTCAGGCTCTCGGCGTTGCTGATGCGATAGCGGCGCAGATAGGTGTCATCGGTGGAACGGTTGAAGTCGACGCCCATGCGCCACGTTTCGTCGAGGTCGTAACGCAACTCGCTGAACACATGGCCGCGGAAGTCCTGGTCGGAGTCCTGGGTGCCGCTGGCATTGATTTCGAGAGCCCCCTGCATCATTGCCTGTCGATATTCGACATCAAGCAGAAAACCCTCGTTGGTCGTAAAGATCGGGGTTATTGTGGCGTCCCGCTGGTCATCAATGACCACATAAAACGGTATCGAAGAGACAAACCCAAGATCTGATGAATTCCCAAAGCTCGGTACCAGAAAGCCTGTCTTCCGCCGAACCGTAGGGTCCGGCTGCGACAGGTACGGCGTGTAGATAAATGGCAGGCCGGCGACCTCCAGCCAGGCGTCATTGAACACGATTTCCTTGTCCGCTTGGTCATGGACCACCCGCCCCGACTTGATCTGCCACAACGGCGGTGCGCTCGGGTTTTCGGGACAGAGGTTGCACGGCGAATAGACAGCCTTGCGCATGTCGGTGACGTTGCCACCCATCCGGCGGGCGCCGGTGGCGGCGAACCGGGCATCATCGGAGAGCACGGCGCGAATGTTCTCGATCACGCCGTTGCGCAGATCTCCGGTGAGTTCGACGCGGTCGGCGAACAGCACCTCGCCGGTGGGCTCGACCAGTGCCACGTCGCCCTCGGCCGTCACCAGATTGCGACGCTGATCGAACACGACCTCGCGGGCGAGAAGGACCCGGTCCCCGTACGAGGCTTCAACGTTGCCGGCGGCGCGGACAAGGCCGCGTTCCTGGTCATAGCTGACCTCGTCGGCGGTAAAGAGGACGGCCGGTGGCGCATCGTCCCGCGTCTGCGCGGCCGGGCCGGCGGCAGGCATCAGGACGCCGGCGGCAATCGCCAGCGCCACGAGCCATCGCCGGGCGCGCGTCACCTCAGCCGTCCTCCAGAAACAGCAGGCTCGAGACGCCGAGCAGGGTGATGACCGACGAGGGTGTCCACGCCGAGAGCGCCACCGGCACCCGGTCGGCGAGACCGAGGGCGAACACCAGATCGGAGAAGATATGAAACGCGAAGCCGGTGACCAGCGCCCCCGCGACGATCAGCATCGCACCGCCGCGACGGCCGTGAAGGCGGAGCGTGAAAGTCGCGGCAACCAGAACCATGGCGCACATCAGCAGCGGCGCTGCCAGGAGGGTGTGGAGCTGCAGGCGATGGCCGGTTGCCGAGAACCCCGCGGCTTCCAGCGTGGCGATGAAACCGGGCAGATTCCAGAACGAGATGGTCCGCGGCGAAGCGAAGCTGTCACGGATGCGGCTGACCGTCAGCGTCGTCGGCACGCTCAGTTCGGCGTGGTAGACGGCATCGCGGTCGAGGTCGAGCACCGAGGCCTCAACCAGGCGCCATTCGCCATCGCCGAGCCGGGCGCTGGCCGCGCCGATCCGGCCGATAAAGCGATCCTCGCCTTCGAAACGGAACACCGTCACATCCAGCAGTTCGACGCCGTCGCCGTCCTGCACCACCCGCTCGGCGTGAATGACGGCCTGGCGATCACCCTCCGCCTCACGCAACCAAAGTCCCGAGCCGCTGACCGCCAGGGTTGTCACCTGACGGTTGATCCGCAGCGCCTCGATGCGCTCGAAGCGGGCCAGGAACGCGCTCGCCATGGGGTTGAAGACCGTCACCTGGACAACGCCGAGCAGGATCGCCACGACCACGGCCGGCAGCAGGAACTGCCAGACGCTGACCCCGGCGGCGCGGACGACCACAAGCTCGTGATGGCGGGACAGCCGCCAGAACACCACCATGGCCGCGAACAGCGCCGCGAACGGGAACGTCTGCTGTCCCATGAACGGCAGCTTCAGGAGCGCCATCTCGGCGACCATGATGAAGGTGACGTCTGGTTTCCCCGCCACCCGGCGCAAGAGCTCGATGGTGTCGGCAAGCAGGATGACCAGGAGGATACCGGCGAAGACGGCGAGGAACGACGCCAGGAACTGCCGGCCGAGATAGCTGCTGAGCGTGATCGAGATGCCCACCGTTTCCGCCCTATCCCGCGGATGCCGCTGCGGGCCCGGGTGCGGCCAGCAGCCCCGCCCGCCGTCGCCGCCAGGGGCGGAGCAGGACCAGCGCCCCGCCGATGATCGGCCCGAGGGCGAGCGCGTAAATCAACGGTAGGAGCGCGGTGTTGCGACTGGCCAGATTCTCGATGCCGAGGGTGGCCAGCGACAGGGCGAGAACGATCCCAACCGCGAGCAGCACCCGGCGGTACTGGCCATAGCGCCGGAACGCCCCGGTGAGCAGGCAGCTGACGGCAACCATCGTGAAGCTCACCGCGGTCAGCGGCGCCGTCAGCCGCCGGTGGGCCTCGACGCTGAACTGCCCGTAATCATCCGGGTTGACGCTCGGATCGTCGCGCGCCGAGAGCAGTTCACTCAGCGTCCGCTCCCGTGGTTCGCGGTAGCGCGGCGCCACCTCGCGCCGGGTCTGATCGAGGTCGAAGGCGTAGCGTTCGAAATAGAGGATTGAGAGGCTGCCGGTCCGCGGATCAACGCTCTGCCGGCTGCCCTGGAACAGCATCACCCGCGCGCCCTCCTCGGCGCCGACCAGCGCCCCGCGCTCTGCCAGCAAGGTGAACGCTTCCTCCCGATCCCGCTGATCGTGGACGAAAATGCCGCGCAGCTGACCGTCGGCGGAGCGTTCCCGGACGTAGACGGTGATCCCCTCGCCCACATCGGTGAAGGCCCCTTCTTCGAGCAGAACGTGCGAGAAATTATACCGAAGGTCCCACTGAAACTCGTGGAACTGCCGGTACGACGTCGGAAGAATGGTCAGGTAGAGAAAGTAAGCAAGGATCGAAACCAGAATGGCCAGCAGAATCGCCGGGCTTGCCAGCCGCATCGGGCTGACCCCGGCAGCACTCATCACCATCAGCTCGCGGTCGCTGATCAGCCGGGTGTAGGTGAATGTCACTGCCGCAAAGACCGCGATCGGCAGGACCACCAGGAGGTAGTTGGGCAGGAGCAGCATGACCAGATGCAGGAACGTCGCAGCGTCCAGCCCGCGGTTGACGATCAGGTCGACGAATCGCAACGACTGGCTCAGCCAGATGACACCGGTGAGCCCCGCGGTGATGAACAGCAGTCCGACGGCGAGTTGCTTGAAGACGTAGCGTCCGTACGCGATCATCGTGTTGCCAAGCGTGTCCCCTTCGGCCCACAGTGCGAAAACCGCTCCGGCGTTGCAAGTGCGATCACCGCCACGCCGCAGTTGGCGAAGCCGTGTTGCCGGCATACCCGGTCGGCGAGCCGGGAGGAACGCCGGTCAGCCTGCGGCGGACGACCCTGCGGCGTCACTCAGAGGTGGCGGTCCGGATCGAAGCGGTGGAGGGCATTGCCGCTGCGGATGGCTGCCGCCGCCAGCGCGCCAGCGCCCGAGAGCACGGAGTCGGCGTAGAATCGGGCCGTGATCAGCTTGCCCTCAAGGAATGCCGGATCGCCCTCGCCGGCTTCCAGCCGGTCGCGGGCGGTGCGCGCCGCACGGGCAAGCAGCCAGCCGCCGGCCACCGTTCCGAGCAGGCGGAGATAGGGAACGGCTCCGGCAGCGACCGCGCGGGGATCGTCCGGATTGGTCGCGAGCAGCCAGTCGGTCGCCTCGGCGAGCGCGTCGACGCCGCCGGCGAGGGCGCCGCAGATCGCCTCCAGCTCCCCGCTGTCGCCGCCGAGGCCGTCGGCGAGATCAACCCGGATTTCCTCCATCAGGCTGCGAACCGTGCGGCCCTCCTCCCGCGCCACCTTGCGACCGACCAGGTCCATGGCCTGGATGCCGTTGGTTCCCTCGTAGATCGCGGCGATGCGGGCATCGCGGAGGTGCTGCGGTGCCCCGCTGTCCTCAATGTAGCCCATGCCCCCGAACACCTGGATGCTGGTGTTGGCGACGTCGATACCGATGTCGGTCGACCACGCCTTGACCACCGGCGTGAGCAGCGAGACCAGTGCATTGTGGTGTTCGCGCGTTGCCGGGTCGGGATGCCGGCGGGCGATGTCCAGATTGGCGGCCGTATAGTACGCGACAGCGCGGGCGGCTTCGGTCTGCGCCTTCATCAGCATCAGCATCCGCTGCACATCCGGATGATGGTTGATGGTGGTTGGCCCCGGGGACTGCTCGCCCACTGCACGCCCCTGAGCCCGCTCGGCGGCATACGCCCGGGCTGCCTGGAAGGCGCGCTCGGCGATCCCCACCCCCTCCAGACCGACGGCCAAGCGGGCGTTGTTCATCATCAGGAACATGTGCTCAAGGCCGCGGTTTTCCTCACCGACCAGCCAGCCGACGGCACCGTCGCCATCACCGAACGACATGACCGCGGTGGGACTGCCGTTGATGCCGAGCTTGTGCTCGATCGACACACAGCGCAGGTCATTGCGCTGGCCGACACCCCCGCTTTCCGAGGGCAGGAACTTGGGAACGAGGAACAGGGAAATGCCCTTGACCCCCGGCGGCGCATCGGGCAGGCGGGCGAGGACCATGTGGACGATGTTCTCCGCCATGTCGTGCTCGCCGTAGGTGATGTAGAGTTTCTGGCCGCTGATCCGATAGGTATCGCCGTCGCGGACCGCTTTGGTCCGGACCTGGGCCAGATCGGAGCCCGCCTGCGGCTCGGTCAGATTCATGGTTCCGCACCATTCGCCGCTGACCAGCTAGGGGAGGAAGGTCGCCTTCAGCTCCTCGGTGGCGAACGTCTCGACGACCTCGGCGGCCGCCTGGGTCAGCATCGGGCAAAGGCCGAATGCCATGTTGGAGGCGTGCCAGATTTCTGAGACCGCCGTGGCGACCAGCCAGGGCAGACCCTGGCCGCCGTGCTCTTCGCTATATTGCAGGGTGTTCCACCCGCCCTCGACGAACTGCCGATAAGCTTCGCGAAAGCCGGGCGCCGTGCGGACCACGCCGTTTTCAAACACGCAGCCATGCCGGTCGCCGGTCTCGTTGAGGGGCGCCAGAACCTCGCCCCCGAACTTTCCGGCTTCTTCAAGGATGGCGTCAATCAGGTCCGGGCTCGCCTCTTCGCACCCCGGCAGAGCGCGCACGGAAGCGAGGTCGGCGACGTCGTACAAGACAAAACGCATATCGGCGAGGGGCGCGGCGTAAACGGTCATGGTGGGTCGATCCTGTTTGTGTGAGGGCCTGTTTGCGTGAGGGCCTGTTTGCGTGAGGG
>CAYVUM010000105.1:8257-11576 GCA_964454795.1 uncultured Rhodospirillaceae bacterium | reverse complement strand
AACGATTACACCAACGACAAGGCCTTTCACGAGCAGGTCATCGCCGAGGTGCTCGCCGGCTATCCGGAGAAGACGCGCAAAAAGCGCGCCAAGCACTTGAATACGGTCGACGAGACCGCCTCGGACTGCGGCGTCAAGTCGAACGTCAAGTCGATCCCCGGGGTGATGACCGTCCGTGGCTGCGCCTATGCCGGCTCAAAGGGCGTGGTCTGGGGGCCGATCAAGGACATGGTCCACATTTCCCACGGCCCGGTCGGCTGCGGTCAGTATTCCTGGGGACAACGCCGCAACTATCACACCGGCCACACCGGGGTGGACACTTTCGTGGCGATGCAGGTGACCTCCGACTTCCAGGAGCGCGACATCGTTTTTGGCGGTGACAAGAAGCTGCGCCAGCTCATCGATGAGATCGAGCAGCTGTTTCCCCTCGCCAAAGGGGTGACGGTGCAGTCGGAATGTCCGGTGGGGCTGATCGGTGACGACATCGAGGCGGTCGCCAAGGAGAAGGCCAAGGACCTGGGAAAGCCGGGCGTGCTGGGGCGCTGCGAGGGGTTCGGCGGGGGTTCGCTGGCGCGCGGCCACCACCTCGCCAATTACACCATCCGCGACTGGGTGCTCAACCGCGACGACGACAGCAATCCGGGTTTCGAGCCGAGCCCCTACGACGTCGTGCTGATTGGGGATTACAATATCGGCGGCGACGGCTGGTCATCGCGCAAGTTGCTCGAAGAAATCGGCCTCAGGGTGGTCGGCCAGTGGTCGGGCGACGGTAGCCTTGCCGAGTTTGACAACACGCCGAAGGCCAAGCTGGTCCTGATCCACTGCTACCGTTCGATGAACTATATCGCCCGCTACATGGACGAGACTTACGGTCTGCCGTGGATGGAGTTCAACTTCTTCGGGCCGAGCCGGATCGCCGCCTCGCTCCGCGCGATCGCCGACCGGTTCGACGATACCATCCGCGACAAGGCCGAACAGGTGATCGCCAAGTATCAGGGCCTCACCGATGCGGTCGTCGAGAAGTACCGCCCGCGCCTCGAGGGCAAAAAGGTGATGCTCTACGTCGGCGGCCTGCGTCCCCGCCACATGGTCTCGGCCTACGAGGACCTGGGGATGGAGGTGGTGGCCGCCGGCTATGAGTTTGCCCACCGCGACGACTACCAGCGCACCGCCAGCCACGTCCGCCAGGGGACGCTGATCGTCGATGACGCCACGTCCTACGAGCTGGAGAAGTTCATCGAGAAGATCCGTCCCGACCTGGTCGGATCCGGGATCAAGGAGAAGTATCCGATCCAGAAAATGGGGGTGCCGTTCCGGCAGGTCCATTCCTGGGACTATTCGGGTCCTTATCACGGCTACGACGGCTTCGCGATCTTCGCCCGCGACATGGATATGGCGATCAACAATCCGGCCTGGGGACTGCTTGAGACCCCCTGGGCTGCCTGAGCGGAACAAGACAGGCGGGGCCGGTCCAAAGACGGCAGGCCCCCGCCACCGCCCCGCTTTCCAGACCCGGTTCTTCGCCGCCACCGGACGGCGCGGACGTCCACCAGGGAGCTGAAACCGATGCCCCAGAGTGCTGAAAAAATCAAAGACCACGTCGATCTGTTCCAGGAGCCTGAATACCAGGAAATGCTGGATCAGAAGCGGCAGCAGTTCGAGTGCCCGCATTCCGCGGCCATCGTCCAGGAAACACTGGACTGGACCAAAAGCGATGAATATCGGGAGAAGAACTTTGCCCGCGAGGCGCTGACTATCAATCCCGCCAAGGCCTGTCAGCCACTGGGCGCGGTGTTCTGCGCTGCCGGTTTCGATGGTACGCTCTCGTTTGTCCACGGCTCCCAGGGCTGCGTGGCCTATTACCGCTCGCATCTGTCCCGGCATTTCAAGGAGCCGGCCTCGGCAGTCTCGTCGTCGATGACCGAGGATGCGGCGGTGTTTGGCGGCCTCAACAACATGATCGACGGCCTCGCCAACGCTCACGCCCTCTATAATCCGAAAATGATCGCCGTCTCGACCACTTGCATGGCCGAGGTGATCGGCGATGACCTCCACGCCTTCATCAGCCAGGCCCGTGACAAGGGCTCGGTGCCCGAGGACATCGAAGTGCCGTTCGCCCATACCCCGGCATTCCACGGCAGCCACATCAACGGCTACGACAACATGCTTCAGGGTATCCTGACCAACTTCTGGCACGGCCGCGACCGGACGCCGAATGATGCCATCAACATCATTCCCGGCTTCGACGGCTACTGCGTCGGCAACATCCGCGAGCTGAAGCGGATACTGGGGCTGATGGGGGTCGACGCGACGGTTCTCTGCGATCCCTCTGATGTCTATGACACCCCGGCCAACGGCACCTTCGAGATGTATGCCGGCGGCACCACGATCGAGGAGTGCAAGGCTGCCCTCGATGCCAAGGCGACGGTGTCGATGCAGGAATACTGCACCAAGAAGACCCTGGCGATGGCCAAGGAGCGGGGTCAGGAGGTGGCGAGCTTCCACTATCCCATGGGGGTGGCAGCGACCGACGAGTTGCTGATGGCGATCTCGGAGCTGACCGGCAAGCCGGTCCCGGATGCCCTCAAGATCGAGCGCGGCCGTCTCGTCGATGCGCTGACCGACTCGATGACCGTGGTTCACGGCAAGAGTTTCGCCGTCTACGGCGATCCGGACTTTGTCTATGCAATGTGCCGGTTCCTGATGGAGATGGGGGCCGAGCCCCGCCACGCGCTGGCCACCAACGGCACCAAAGCGTGGGCGAAGAAAATGCGCGCCCTGCTCGACACCTCACCGTACGGCAAGGACTGCGAGGTCTGGCCCGGTGCCGACCTGTGGCACATGCGCTCGCTGCTGTTCACTGCTCCCGTGGACCTGCTGATCGGCAACAGCCATGGCAAATACCTGGAGCGGGACACCGGCACGCCGCTGATCCGGCTCACCTTCCCGATCTTCGATCGCCACCACCACCACCGCTTCCCGACCTGGGGCTATCAGGGCGGCCTGCAGGTGCTGGTACGGATCCTCGATACGGTGTTCGAGCGGCTCGACGCCAAGACCGGGACGCTTGGTGAGACCGACATCAGCTTCGATCTGACCCGCTGATCCGTCCCCGCCCGGAACCGTCGCGGTAAGGGAGGCTTCGATGCTTCAGGACCGACTGGCCAAAGCCTTTGACGATCCGGGCTGCGCGGCAAACCGCGCGAAGTCGGGGACGGAGCGGCGCCGGGGATGCAGCGCCAAGACGCTGGCCCCCGGCGCCGCCGCCGGCGGCTGCGCCATCGACGGCGCCCAGCTAGCCCAGCCGCCGAGGACCGGC
>CAYVUM010000105.1:0-8247 GCA_964454795.1 uncultured Rhodospirillaceae bacterium | reverse complement strand
GGGGGGGCGGGGGGGCGGGGGTGTGTTTTCTCTCCCCCACTCTCCCCCCCCCCGCCCCCCGCCGCCGGCGGCTGCGCCTTCGACGGCGCCAAGATCGCCCTGCAGCCGATCACCGACGCCGCTCACCTGGTCCACGGACCGCTCGCCTGCGAGGGCAACAGCTGGGACAGCCGCCATGCCCTGTCCAGCGGCCCGACCCTCTACCGGACCGGCTTCACCACGGCGATGACCGAACTGGACGTCATCCACGGCGGCGAGGAGAAGCTCTACCGGGCGATCCGGATGATCGCCGACCGCTGGCAGCCGCCGGCGGTGTTCGTTTACGTCACCTGCGTCACCGCCCTGATCGGCGACGATGTCGAGGCGGTCTGCAAGGCCGCCGCGGAACGACTTGGTATTCCGGTAATCCCGGTGGTCGCCCCGGGCTTCGCGGGCTCCAAGAATTTCGGCAACAAACTCGCTGGCGAGGCGCTGCTCGACCACGTCATCGGCACCCGCGAACCGGAGACAACCGGGCCTTGCGACATCAATTTGCTCGGGGAATACAATGTCGCCGGCGACCTCTGGCAGGTGCTGCCGCTGCTCGACCGGCTCGGCATCCGGGTCCTTGCCTCGATCACCGGCGATGCCCGCTACAACGCCGTTGCCACCGCCCACCGTGCCCGGCTGGATGTGGTGGTCTGCTCCCAGGCGATGGCCTCGCTCGCCCGCAAGCTCGAGGCGAAGTACGGCATTCCCTTTGTGGAAGTCTCCTTCTACGGCGCGACTGAGACCTCGGCGGCGCTGCGGGCGATCGTTCGCGGGCTGGTGGAGCAGGGCGCGTCGTCCAGTCTGATCGCCCGTGCCGAGGTGCTGATCGCCGATCAGACCGCGGCGGTGCGGCGACGCCTTGCGCCGATCCTGCCGCGGCTCGCCGGCAAGCGGGCGCTGCTCTATTCCGGAGGGGTGAAGTCGTGGTCGGGCATCTCGGCCCTGCGCGATCTCGGGATCGGCGTGACCGGCACCTCGGTGCGCAAGTCCACCGACGACGACAAGGACCGCGCCCGCGACCGGCTCGATCCCGATGGCGAACTGTTCGGTCAGATCCCCGCGAAGGAGCTGGACCGGCGGCTGCGCTCCGGCGAGGCCGACATTCTGATCTCCGGCGGCCGCAGCCAGTTCACCGCGCTGAAGGCCCGGGTCCCGTGGCTCGACATCAACCAGGAGCGCCACCATGCCTACGCCGGGTATGACGGTCTGGTCGCGCTGGCGGAGCGCCTCGACCTCGCCATCAACAGTCCGATCTGGAGGCAGGTGCGGAGACCCGCCCCGTGGGACCCGGTGCCGGCGTCAGAGTCCGGTCCCGATAGGCCGGGAGCCGGGCGATGACCGCCCCGCGGCCCCAGGCCAAGCCGGTTACCGTCAATCCCCTGGCGGTGAGCCCGGCGCTTGGCGGCGCGCTTGCCTTCCTTGGGGTCGATCGCTGCCTGCCGCTATTCCACGGCGCCCAGGGCTGCACGGCCTTCGCTCTGGTCCTGGCGGTTCGGCATTTCCGCGAGGCCATCCCCCTGCAAACGACGGCGATGAGCGAGCTGTCGACGATCCTCGGCGGCGCCGACAACGTCGAGCAGGCGATCGGCAACATTTACGAGCGCGCCCGGCCGCGGCTGATCGGGATCTGCTCGACCGCCCTGACCGAAACCCGCGATGAGGATATCGCCGGCGACCTGAAGCGGATCGTCCCCGAGCATCCCGAATGGGCCGACCTGGCGGTCGTCTCAGCATCGACGCCCGATGACGCCGGCGGCCTGGAGGAGGGCTGGGCGGCGGCCGTCGCGGCAATGATTGATGCGCTCGTCGAGCCGGCGCATCGCCGGCGTACCCTGCGCCAGGTCAACCTTCTGCCCGGCAGCCACCTGACTCCCGGCGATGTGGACGCTCTGCGTGAAGTGATCGAGACGTTCGGGCTGCGGGCGGTGGTGCTTCCCGATCTGTCGGGCTCGCTCGATGGTCATGTGCCGGCGGGCTACACGGCGACCTCGCTCGGCGGGACGGCGGTGGACGAGATTGCCGGCATGGGCGAATCGGTGCTGACGCTGGCGGTCGGCGAACAGATGCGCGGGCCGGCCGAGCGGCTGGAAGCCCGGACGGGCGTGCCGACCCGGCTGCTCCGCCGGGTCACCGGCCTGGAGGCCGTCGATGCCCTCGTGGCAATCCTGATGGAGGTGAGCGGGAGCGAGCCGCCGCCGCGGCTCCGCCGGGAGCGCAGCCGGCTGATCGACGCCATGCTCGACGGCCACTTCTTCTTCGGCGGCCGCACTGTCGCCGTCGCCGGAGATTCGGACGAGGTTTTCACCCGGGCCTCGCTGCTCGCCGAGATGGGGGCCTCGGTGGGTCTGGCCGTGGCCACGGCGAGGCGGCCGGTGCTGGCCGAGGTTCCCGCGGCTGAGGTGATCGTCGGCGATTTCGACGACCTGGAAACCCGGATGCGGGCGATCGGCGGCTTCGACCTGATCATGGCCAGCTCCAACGCCCGTCAGGCTGCCGAGCGCCTCGGAGTGGCCCACATCCGCTGCGGGTTCCCGGTGTTCGACCGGCTCGGCGCCGCCCAGAAGGTCACCGCCGGCTACCGGGGCAGCCGGGACCTGATCTTCGAGATCGGCAACGTGTTGCTGGCGGCCGGGCACGATGCCACCGCCGGCCATAGTGTTCCGCCCGCTGCCGGGGCCCCGGCTGCAACTCACCGAAACGAGGGCAACCGCCATGAAAACCAGCGCTCCGTGCCGGCTGCGGCTGATTGACTGCGAGGACGACCACCAGAAACCGGACCCCGTGCGGGGCAAAGGAGGATCCATGCGTATCGCGTTCGCCACCCAGGACCTGAAGACCCTGGACGCCCATTTCGCCGGCGCCCGCAACATGGCCATCTACGACGTCTCGCCAACCGGCTACCAGCTGATCGAGGCGATCCGCTTCGAGGCCGTCAGCGGCGAGGACGGCCTCCACGCAGAGGCGGAGGAGGACCGCATCGGCCCCAGGATCGAGGCGATCGACGGCTGCGCGATCCTGTTCGTGCTGGCGATTGGTGGCCCCGCGGCAGCCCGGGTTGTCAACCGCAAGATCCATCCGGTCAAGGTGCCGCGGCCGGAGCCGATCACCGACATCCTCGAGCGCCTGCGGGTCATGCTCAACGGCACCCCGCCACCGTGGCTGCGCAAGGCGCTCGGCGGCGAGCACCGGTTTGATCCGGCCCAGGCCGAAGCCGGCGCCTGATACATCGCGCCTGTCCAGTCCGAAACCGCCCATCCGGAACCCGCTCCAGATTGAGAGGAGGAGACCATGGCCGAAGCCCTGCCCCTGACCCGCGACGGCACCCCCTGGACCCCGCAGTATGTCGAAGCCATCGACCCCGCCACCTGCATCGGCTGCGGCCGCTGCTACAAAGTCTGCAGCCATCAGGTACTTGTGATGATGGGGATCGACGAAGACGGCAGCCTCGTCCCGGCCGATGATGACGACGCTGAACGGATGGTCATGACCCTCGGCAACAAGGGCAACTGCATCGGCTGCTATGCCTGTGGAACGATCTGCGGCACCGGCGCGATCACCCATATCGTCCTCGATCGCGCGGCCTGACGGCGGTGCGGTGATGACCCTGGCAACGGCAGCGTCCCGGCCGGGATACGAAGCCCTGATCGCCGCGGGGGCCGGCGATCCGTTCGACCGGCACGTGTTCGCATGCGTTCTGTCGCTGGCGCTCAGCGACGGGGCGCGACCACCGAACGAGATGCTCGGCCTCGACGGCCGGGCGTTCCGGGGGCTGGTCGGGATATAGTTTGCCCGCTCCGTGGGGCTGGCGGGCCGGGTCGGCTAAGCCTACACCGCCGGCGAAGACACCGTTGAGGAACCGGACCTGCGTCAGCTGCTGCTTGATCACCGGCGCAGCGGCGCGCCGGAGGAAGCCTGGCTGGCGGCGATCATCGCCCGACGCTCGGTGGCGCCCAACCACCTCTGGCAGGATCTCGGGCTGCAAAGCCGGACCGATCTCGGCCGGCTGCTTCACCGGCACTTCCCGGTGCTCGCCGGCCTTAACGACCGGGACATGAAGTGGAAGAAGTTCTTCTACCGCCAGCTCTGTCAGCGGGATGGCATCCTGATCTGCAAGGCGCCGAATTGCGCCGACTGCTCCGATATTTCGGTGTGCTTCGCCGGTGAGCCCGGAGAACCGCTGCTGGCGCTGCGATGACCGCGTCGCGGCGACGACGAGGCTGTCGGGGACCCGACACAGGCTTGAGCCGGGTTCCGACAGCCGGTTCCCCGGCTGCGCACGCAAGTCTCTGAAAGTCCAGCGTCTGCCGGCTGGCACGGCGATTGCTTACAGCGATTCAGCCACTCATTCTGCAAGGAGGTCTCCGGATGTTGGATGTGACGCCTGGCGCCGTCGCGGTGATCCGCCGGCTGCTTGACAGCTCGGACAGTGGTGCCACGGGCCTGCGGATCGCCGTCGACCACGGCGGCTGCTCCGGGATGAAATACCTGCTCGGCCTGGAAGCGGCGCCGAAGCGGAGTGACCGGGTGTTCGACTTTGATGAGGTGCGGGTGTTCGTCGATCCGTTCAGCCTCGCCCTCCTTGATGGTCTGAGAGTGGATTTCGTTGAGACCCTGGAGACCTCCGGGTTCGTGTTCGAGAATCCCAATGCCGGGGACGTCTGTTCCTGCGGCAAGTCGTTCTCGGCCTGAATCGGACTTCGGAGGCAGCAATGCGCCCGACCCGGGTCGTGATCAACGACACCACCCTCCGCGACGGCGAGCAGACCGCCGGCGTCGCCTTCAGCCGGGAAGAGAAGCTCAGGATCGCTGTCGCATTGGCGGCCGCCGGCGTGCCCGAACTGGAGATCGGGATTCCCGCCATGGGCGACGACGAGTGCGGGGACATCCGCGCGATCCTCGCCCTCGGGCTGCCGGTCCGCTGTATCGCGTGGTGCCGGGCGGTCGCCGCCGACCTTGCCGCGGCCAAGGCCTGCGGGATCGCGACGGTGAACATTTCGGTCCCTGTTTCTGACCGGCAGATTACCCGGAAGCTGGGCATCGACCGGTCTGCGGTTCTCGGCCATCTCGACGGCATGATCCGGCGCGCCCGCGATCACGGGTTGGCGGTGTTCATCGGCGGCGAGGACTCCTCCCGGGCCGATCCCGGCTACGTCGCCGCGGTGATGGCCACGGCCGAAGCAGCAGGGGCGGAGCGTTTCCGGTTTGCGGACACGCTCGGGGTCCTGGATCCGTTTGCCGCCGTGCGGGTGATCCGGCGCCTCCGCCGCGGCTGCGGCTTGGACCTGGAGATCCACGCCCATGACGATCTCGGCCTCGCCACGGCGATCTCGCTCGCCGCGGTGCGGGGCGGCGCCACCCACGTGAGCACCACCGTCAACGGGCTCGGCGAGCGGGCCGGCAATGCGCCCCTGGAGGAGATCGTTGTTGCTCTGGCGCACCTCTGGCAGATTGAGACCGGCGTCGACATGGCGGCGGTCCCGGCGATCTCCGAACTCGTTGCCGAGGCGTCGGGCCGGCCGGTTGCCGCCGGCAAGAGCATCGTCGGTGCCGGCGTGTTCACCCACGAAGCGGGCCTGCATGTCCATGGCCTGCTTCAGGACAGCGACACCTACCAGCCGTTCGACCCCGGCCGGCTCGGCCGCAGCCATTGCATTGTCCTCGGCAAGCATTCGGGGACGGCGGCGGTCGCGTATGTCTGTGCCTTGCTGGGCCTTGATGTGACGCCCGCCGAGGCGGCGATGCTGCTTGTCCGGGTCCGCCGCCACGCCGGTCTGACCAAGTCCTCGCCAGGCGAGGGTGAACTGCGGGCCTGGCTGGCAGAGCTTCGGACGCAGGCGGGAGCAGTGGCATGAGCGGCGTGTTGGACACCTTGCGGTCCCTGGAGACCGCTGAAGAGATTCTGGATCACTTCGGGATCGACTACGAGCGGCGGGTGGTTGAGACCTGTCGTCTGCACATCCTGCAACGGACTCATGATTACCTCGCCGGGACCAGCCTCGAAGGCCTCGACGACGCGACCGCCTTCGCCCGGGTGCGGGCGATCATTGCCCAGGCCTACGCGGATTTCACCACTGGCGATCCCCTGTCCGAACGGGTGTTCAAGGTGCTGCGCGAGGCCGCCGACCGGCCGGAGGACCGGCCCGGGGCGGCGTTCATTTCCCTTGAGGAGATTTCCGGAACACAGCGCCGCACTTCCTGATGGTGACCGGCGAGCCGAGGGCGTGACGTTCAGCGGCTCGCCGATATCAGATCGGGCTGCCGGCCGGATGTGCTGGGCCAGCGGGACGAACGTCCGCTGCCGTTGCGGCGGGGCGGAGGCGCCCTTGCGTCGGCCTGCGCGTTGCCGCCCGCGGCCGGGCGGGCGGCAGCGGATCATCGGGCGTCGCTCCCATGCCGCACACCGGCCAAAAGAAAAAGCGGCTTGCTAAGCCGCTCGCAAGGACGTTTCTTCTTTTTGATAATTTGTTTTTCGCTGTTTTGTGAACTTTTTTCCTGTCACCGCCGTCCACAGACCAAACCGGTCTCAAAGCTGCTTCGGGATTGGTTCCCGATTATGCTGAAGTCCCTATCCAACGCGCCGCCTGGGGCACACCCTTTTCGAATTTCGCTGCCCAATTCAAGCAAGTGGTGTGCCAGAGCCGCAAAAGCGCTTGTTTCCAAATGGTTGCCCGGAAGCCAGCGGGCGCTGCAGCGCTTCCAGGGGGGGCGGGTGTAAAGTTTTCCGACGGTGCGCTCGCGCAGCGGTCTCGCAGCGAACCGCACGACTCCTGAAATCTTTAATCGAGTCAGAGCGTTAGCGGACGGCGGCCGGCATTTTCAAGTGTAAAGAAATCTGACACCCCAATCGCCGCCGCTGTCAAAACCGCTTGAAGCCGATCACACCCGGAACGCCATCCCGAGCGGCCACGGCAACGGCCGGACGGAGGCCGCATGATCGCCCGGAGCACCGACGGTCATGTGGGGGGTCCCGGCGGAGGCCCCGACGGCGTGCTTGCTGCGGCCGTTGTCACCGGCGGGTGATGGATCGACAAAGCACGTCGCCGAGGGGCCGCCGGCGGCCTCTGCCTGTTCAGCGGGTCGGCTCAGGCCGCCGCCGACCGCCGCGCATCTTCGAGCGTGACGGTCAGCTCCGAGTCGGCCTTGATGTGCACGTCCCGCTGCGCATGGGGGATGCGGATCCCATGTCCACGGAATTTGTCCCAGATCGCGAGGAGGATCTCGCTGCGGACGTTTATGACCCCGTTCTGCGGATCACTGATCCAGATCCGGAGTTCCAGATGAACCGAGCTGTCGCGGAAGCCCATCAACCGGCAGACCGGGGCGGGGTGTCCCTCAGGACCCGGGGATTCTCCCTCGCGGCCTCGACAGCCAGGCGGATCGCCGTGCGCACGTCCGAGTCGTAAGCGATGCCAAACGCGGTCAGAAGACGCAGCCGGTTGTCGCTGAAGGACCAGTTGATGACCCGCTGGGTGATCAGATCCTCGTTCGGAATGAGCCACTCCTTGCCATCGCGGGTGGTCAGCGAGGCACAGCGCGCGTTGAGCGCGGTGACCCAGCCGAAGGTGCGCTCGCCCCTCCCGGCCTCGGTCAGCTCGATCACATCGCCCGGCTTGATCGAGCGGTCGAGAAGCAGAATGACGCCGCTGATCAGATTGGCGATCGGCTTTTGCAGCCCGAAACCGATGCCGACCCCGAGCGCGCCGCTGAACACCGCAAAGGCGGTCAGGTCGAGGCCGATCGTGTTCAGGGCGAGCAGGACGGCGCCGACGATCAGGGTCAGCTTGACCAGCTTGCCGGTGAGGAGCTTGAGCGACGGGGTCAGCGAGCGGGTCCGCCGTATCCGGTGTTCGAGGAGACTGGACGTCAGCGTCGCAAGCCAGATAAGCACCGCCAGAGCAACGGCACCTTTGAGAATTTCGAGCGCCGAGACATAGAGCAGATCCCGATCTGATTGAATCGCTTTGCGATCCAATCTGATCGGGTGAATCTGCTCTGATTCAACAGGGTAGAGCGGATTCACGCCTCCCAATAGCATCGCGGAGCGATCCTATTGGGAGGCGACCCGCTCTAGCTTTCGCCCACCTCAAACCGACATCGTCGAGGTAAACGAGGGTCGGTTGGAGGAGATCGAGGATGTCGAGCGTCGCCACGGTGAATGCGGCAAGAGCGACAGCGCGTGACCAAGTCTCATTGCGGATCGCCCAGGACGCGAGGCGG
>CAYVUM010000104.1:0-11710 GCA_964454795.1 uncultured Rhodospirillaceae bacterium | reverse complement strand
ACGTTGATCAGGTCCCAGACGTTCACTTCTCCGGCGCGCAGCTTGTTGATCATATCCGGATCGGACGTGCCGCTTTCCGCGCGGATCGTTGCGTTCGGGTGTCTGGCGCGAAACGGCGAGAGGACATCGTCGGTGTTGTAGCCCTCCCAGCACAGGATGTTCAGCTGATCATTGCGATCCGCACGTGCACGCCGGGCGGGGCCCAGGGCGAGGATTCCCGCGGACGCGGCCAGAGCGCGATGGAACTGTCGGCGTGACAGGTTCATGGTGATCGTTCTCCAATCCCTCAGAGCAGTTTTGCGCGGAATTTTACAGAATCTACGGTTTGAAATGCGTGAATTGGATGCACGTCTTCACACGTGGCATTCCCGCCAACCGCGAGCGGGCAAGCTGCACATTTTCTGTGCGCCATTCGCTCCGAAACCGCGATTGCATCCGTTTCATGCATGCGTACACTTCCTGCTGTGCGGTGGCCAACGCAAGGAAAAAATGGCGGGGGCAGCGCGGGGTCCGATGACGTCGATCGCGGTCCGGCCTGATCGAGGGAGCCTGGAAACCATGGCGGGTCTGTTCGACGATACGCTGATCGAGGAACTGCGCGCCGGGGCCGCGGGGCTGGCCGGCCGCTGGGGCCTCTCGCCCGAGACCACCGTCTCGCTGCTGACGATTTCCGAGAATGCCACCTTCCGGGCCGACGACCCGGCCAGCGGAGCGCCGGTGATCCTCCGCGTCCACCGCCCCGACTATCACAGCATCGACGAGATCCGCTCCGAGCTGGCCTGGATTGACGAGCTGCGCCGGACCGGCGTGATCCACACCCCGGCGCCGCTGAGCACGCTTGACGGCGACAGGATCGCCAGCTTCGACCACCATGGCGAGAGCCGCCACGTGGTCGCCTTCGAGTTCATGAACGGCACGGAGCCGGGCCCCTCCGACGACCTGGTCGAAGGTTTCGCACAATTGGGCGAGATCAGCGCCCGGCTCCATCAGCATGCCCGCGCCTGGCAGCGCCCTGCGGATTTCCGACGCAAGATCTGGAACTACAAAACCACGGTCGGGGCCGCCCCGCACTGGGGCGACTGGCGGGCCGCTCTCGGCCTCACCGGCGACGGCCAGGCTCTTCTCGAGCGGACCGGCGCCGAGCTGGAGCGCCGGCTCACCGCGTTCGGCGATGGCGCCGACCGGTTCGGCCTGATCCACGCGGACCTCCGCCTCGCCAACCTGCTGATCGACGGCGAACGCCTCGGGGTCATCGATTTCGACGACTGCGGATTTGGCTGGTTCGTCTACGACTTCGCCGCCGCCGTCAGCTTTTTCGAGCACGACCCGATCATTCCGGCGCTGCAGGACGCCTGGGTGGAGGGCTATCGCCGGGTCGCGCCGCTGTCGGCGGAAGAGAAGGCGGCCCTGCCCACCTTCGTGATGCTTCGCCGCCTGCTGCTCACCGCCTGGATCGCCAGTCACTCCGAGACGCCGACGGCCCGGGAGCTCGGTCCCGCCTACACCGACGGCACCCTTGAACTGGCCGAGACCTTCCTGTCCCGGTCCCCCTGACCGGGTGCGTGAAGCCAACAGCGCAGAGACCCGTCGCCATGTCCGCAAAGGTGCGCCCCATACTCGACATGAACGCGTTCGATGCCGGCAGCCCCGCGGCCGACAGCGCCCCCCTGCTGCAGCGGCGTCTGGCGAACTTCGGCGCCGCCGCCGTCCTGTTCTATCGCGAGCCGATCGAAATGGTCCGCGCCCGTGGCGCCTGGATGGAGGCCGCGGACGGTACCCGCTATCTGGACTTCTACAACAATGTCCCGTCCGTAGGGCACTGCCACCCCCGGGTCGTCGAGGCGGTGTCCCGGCAGGTGGCGGAGCTGAATATCCACACCCGCTATCTGCATGAGGGAGTCGATCGCTACGTCGAGGCGCTGAAGGCGACCCTGCCGCCGGACCTCGCCAACATCGCCCTTGCCTGCAGCGGCAGCGAGGCCAACGACCTGGCGATGCGGGTGGCCATGGCCGTCACCGGCAACACCGGGTTCATTGTCACCGAGACCGCCTATCACGGCAACACGGCCGCAGTGACCGAGATTTCGCCCTCAGCCCTGAAGCGCCGGGCGCCGGTCGACCATGTTGCCCTGGTCCCCGCCCCCGGGCGGGACGCCTATGGCGAGGACATCGCCGGCGGCTTTGCCGGGGCCGTCGCCGCGGCGATCGCCGGACTGCAGGCCCGCGGTTACGGGCTCGCCGCGTTCATCTGCGATTCGATCTTCTCCAGCGACGGCGTCTTCGCCGACCCCTCGGGCTTCCTCGCCCCCGCCGTCGACGCGGCGCGGCAGGCCGGCGGCCTCTACATCGCCGATGAGGTGCAGCCCGGCTTCGCCCGCACCGGCGCCGCCTTCTGGGGCTTTGCGCGCCACGGGGTTGCGCCGGACATCGTCACCATGGGCAAGCCCATGGGCAACGGCTTTCCCATGGCCGGAATGGCGACCCGCCCCGAACTGCTCGCCCGGTTCTGCGAGGATATCGGCTATTTCAACACCTTCGCCGGCAACCCGGTGGCGGCGGCGGCCGGGCTCGCGGTGCTCGAGGCGATCGCCGCCGACGGCCTGCAGGCCAACGCCGCCGTCGTCGGCGACCGCCTGCTGAGCCGGCTTCGCGCCCTTGCGGCGACGGAACCGCGGATCGGCGAGGTCCGCGGCGCCGGGCTGTTCCTGGGGATCGACCTGGTCCGGCCCGAAGCGGGCGCGAATGGCGCTGCTGAGCCCGATCCGGCGCTGGCCTCGGCGCTGATCAACGGCCTCCGCGACCGGCACATCCTCATCGGTGCTGCCGGCCGCTACGGGCATACCCTGAAAGTGCGCCCGCCGCTGTGCCTGACCGCCGGCGAGGCCGACCTGTTCGTCGATGCCCTGGCCGACGCCCTGGCCGCCGGGCCCGGGACCGCCTGACGATCAGAGCAGCGGTTCGGGTGGGGCGATGCGGATCATCCGGCGGATCTCGTCGGTGACCAGCCCGATCGCCATCGGCCGCACCACCCCGGGCAGCACCGCCACGTCGTAGAGTTCGCCAATCAGGCCGTCGATGCGCAGCCAGTGGACCACGTCGCCGGTGGCGAGCTCCACGACCCACAGCCCGCAACGCGGCTCGGCGTCGCGCCGGGCGAGTTCGCCGTCGAGGGGCAGGCCGGTGAACGTCTTGTTCTCCCGTGGCTTGGACAGGCCGACCACGGCGAACCGGCCGTGCAGCGCCAGGCCGCGGCCATAGCCGGGCAGGAACGCCACCCGCTCCAGCGCGCCGCTGTCCACGTCCAGCGCGCAGAGGTGGCCGGTGCCGGAGTCGAGCAGCCACAGCCGGCCGTCGTGCCAGCGCGGCGAGTGGGGCATGGACAGGCCCTCGGCGACGATGCGCCCGGTCGCCACGTCCACCACCACCCCGCCGTCGGTCCGGCGGTCCCGCCAGCCGTCGGCCACGTCGGAGCGGCTGACCGCGGTGACGTAGGCCGGGCGGCCGTCGCGGAGGGCGAGGCCGTTCAGGTGGCAGCGGTCCTCGGCGGCGAGCCGGGAGAGGAACGGCGGCTGCCACAGCGGCGTGAAGCTGTGGGACTCGCTCACCGTCGCCAGGCAGCCGAACAGGGTGTTGACGAACACCACCCGGCCGGCGGCATCGACGGCGATGTCGTGGATGTCGAGATCGCCGGTGGTCCAGGCCAGCTGCGGCACGTAGAGCCGGTCATAGCCGTCGTGGACCTGCCCGGGCTCGAGCACGTTGTCGAACCGCCAGAGCTGGTAGAGGGTGGCGAGGTAGAGGCGCCGGGTGTCCGACCATAGGCCCATGGCGCGGTTGAAGGTGCGCTCGAAGATCGAGAGCCGGCCGCCCGGCTGGAGGCCGATCAGGAACAGCTTGCCCACCTGGTAGGTGGAGACCGCGAGGCTCAACCGCTGCTCGGCCATCCACGCCGGCAGCTGGCGGGAGCCGATCAGTTCCAGCTTCGGCTCCTCCCTGGCCGCCTCCGCCGGCGGCGGCGCTGCGTCCGTCACCGGCCCTCGCGTTGCCATTCGCTGTCCCCCGAAACGAAACGAAGCGCCGCGAGCGGTGTAGCGCCGGCCGCGACGCTATGGCAAGGCGGGTTAGAAGCTCAGACCAGGACGAAGTGGTCCAGGTCGAGCTCGTCCGGACGGACGTCTTCGAGGATCGCCAGGACCTCGCCGGTGGCGATGACCGAGACTTCCGTGTCCCGGCTCGCGGTCTCGGTGAGGGTGAGGGCCGCGCGCGTGAGGCCATTGGCGAGGCCGATGAGGTCTTCGCGTCCTTCGAAGTCGACGAGGGTGTCCGTGCCTTCGCCGGCGGCGAGCACGAACGTGTCCGCGCCCGAGCCGCCGTCGAGGGTGTCGAAGCCGGCACCGCCGCGGAGTATATCCGCACCGCTGGCGCCGTTCAGCAGGTCGCCGCCACCGTCGCCGGTGATGGTGTCATCGCCCTGCGCCCCGATGATCGTCTCCGCCGCTCCCGTGCCGGTCAGTTCGTCGTCGCCCCCGGTGCCCAGCCGGTCGACCTGACCGCGGTGGTTCTTGCCGAACAGCACGTGCGCCTCGCCGGCCAGGGGCTCGCCCAGGGGCGAGGCGGCGTTCGGGGAGCCGATGACCAGGTCATCGAAGCCGTCGCCGTTAACATCGCCGGCGGCGCTGACCGCGTAGCCCGAGCGGTTGCCGTCGGCCGTACCCTCGATGGCGAAGCCGTTCACCCCGTCGATCGCACCCACCTCGAGGACCGCCTCGAAACCGTCCGCCCGCCCGAATACCACGAAACTGACCCCCGGCTCCGAGCCGTCGGCGCCGTCGGCGCGAACCGCGCCGATGATCAGGTCGTCGAAGCCGTCGCCGTCCACGTCGCCGGCGCCGCTGACCGACAGGCCGGCCAGATCGGCGACGGCGCTGCCCCGGATCGCGAAGCCGTTGCTGCCGTTGAGCGCGTCGGGGGCGATGGCGGGCGCGAACCCGGCCGCCGCGCCGAACACGACATAGCTTTCGCCCGCCTGGTCGCGGCCGGCCGGATCGGCGTAGGGGGCGCCGATGATCAGATCGTCGAAGCCGTCGCCGTTGACATCGCCGGCGCCCGCCACCGAGCGCCCGGCGCCGTCCCCTGAGCTGACCCCGGGAAGGACAAAGCCGTTGCTGCCGTCGAGACCGGCCAGGTCGACCGTCGCCGGAAAACCGCCGCCTGAGCCGAAAACCACGTAGGCGGCACCGGCGTAGACGGCCCCACCCGGACTGGCCCGGTAGGCGCCGATGATCAGGTCGGCAAGGCCGTCGCCGTTGACATCGCCGGCCGCGGAGACGGCAGCGGCACCACCATCGCCCGCATCCATGCCCTTGAGCACGAAGCCGTTGCTGCCGTCGAGCGAGGACAGGTCGAGGCTCGCCGGAAACGTCCCGGTGGCACCGAACACGACATAGGTTTCCCCGGCCGGGACACTGTTGGCGGCGGCGATCATCAGATCATCGATGCCATCGCCGTTGACATCACCGGCGTTGGACACGGACGAGCCGCTGAAGTCGGCGGCATCGACGCCGTTGAGGACGAAGCCGTTGGTGCCGTCGAGGGTGGCGAGGTTGACGCGCGCGGCCTCGCCGCCCCCGAACACCACGTAGGTCTTGCCGGCGAATGGCCGGCCGGCGGGCGAGGCCTGATCGGCGCCGATGATCAGGTCATCGAAGCCATCGCCATTGATGTCGCCGGCGCCGCTCACCGCCGTGCCGGCGTAGTCGTAGGCCTCGGCGCCCTGCACGACGAAGCCGTTACCGCCGTCCAGCGCGGCCGGATCCAGGCCGGCCGGGAAGCCGTCCGCGGCGCCGAACACAACGTAGCTCTCGCCGGCGCCGGTGCGGCCGTCCGGCGAGGTGTAGAGGGTTCCGACGATCACGTCGTCGAAGCCGTCGCCGTTGACATCGCCGGCGCCGCTGACCGAAGCGCCGGTACTGCTGAACAGCCCGGCGCCGGTCAGGGCGAAGCCGGTCCCGCCGTCCAGATCGGCAAGCCGGTACACCGCCGCGATGGTGGGAACGCCGTCCACCAGGATGGAAAGCGCCTCGACGGTGGTGACTTCGAGATTGAACGCGCTGAACGTGAAGCTGCTGCCGTCGGCGGCGGCGAGCCAGTCCATGACCGCGGCGAAGTCGGCCTGGAAGGCCGGGTCGGTCCAGTGATCCGCGGTCAGGTGCAGCTCCAGGGTATCGAAGCCGTCGCCGCCATAGTAGCGGTCGCGGGCGCCACCGTTCAGGCCGGCGAAATAGATCAGCAGATCATCGCCGAGGTTTCCGGAAACGTCGTCGTAGCCGGCGCCGCCGGCGAGCGTATCGTTGCCTTCGCCGCCGATCAGCCGGTCGGCGCCCTCGCCCCCGAGCAGCAGGTCATCGCCGGCACCGCCGTTGAGTGTGTCCCAGCCGTCGCCACCATAGAGGCTGTCATGGCCTTCGCCACCCTGCAGCAGGTCATCGCCCGCATCGCCGCGCAGCCAGTCGTTGCCGCCGCCGCCGAAAAGCTGGTCGGCGCCGTTGCCGCCGAACAGCAGATCGTCGCTGCCCAATCCCTGCAGCCTGTCGTTGCCGTCGAACCCGTCGATGCGGTTGCTGCGCCCGGTGCCGATCAGCTCATCGTCGCCGCTGGTGCCTCGAATGCCCATCGTCTCACCCTTGTCGCCAAGTCCTCGATAAGAACTGGTAAATCCTGTTCAACACTCACCCGGATTGCGCGAAATAACACCGGCCATACGCTGTTTATTTCGCAAAAATGTTCCTGTCTTTGTGTGTGCTGTCAATCGTGTCACGAAATATTCAAGCTGGCGTTAACGGCGAGGATTTGCCGTCCGCAACTCGCGACAGTCACAATTTTTGCGAAAATTTACGCGGAATGAGTGTGGCGAAGTCTTCGCCCGCGCCAAACCCGGCGCGCGCCGCCTGAAGTCAGGATCGGATCGGAGGCAAAGACGCGGGCCCCCGCCGGCGCCGGGGGGCGTCGGAACGGATCAGCTGGCTTCGCCAGTCTCGTTGTCGTCGTAGCCGGTCATCAAAACATCGGAGACGAGGCCGGCGTTGGCGCGGACCTTGGCTTCGATGTCCTCGGCGACGCCGGGATGGTCGCGCAGATAGGTCTTGGCGTTCTCGCGGCCCTGACCGATCCGTTCGGACCCGTACGAATACCAGGAGCCCGATTTCTCAACGAGGCCGGCCTTGAGGCCGAGGTCGAGAAGTTCCCCGGACTTGGAGATCCCCTCGCCGTAGGTGATATCGAAGTCCACCTGCCGGAACGGCGGCGCCATCTTGTTTTTCACCACTTTGACCCGGGTCTGGTTGCCGACGGTCTCCTCGCGGTCCTTGATCGCGCCAACGCGGCGGATTTCCAGCCGGACGGAGGCATAGAACTTGAGGGCGTTGCCACCGGTGGTGGTCTCCGGGTTGCCGAACATCACGCCGATCTTCATTCGAATCTGGTTGATGAAAATCAGGACCGTTTTGCTCCGCGCAAGGGCGCCGGTCAATTTCCGCAGCGCCTGGCTCATCAGCCGGGCCTGCAAGCCGACGTGGGTATCGCCCATCTCCCCTTCCAACTCGGCCCGGGGAACCAGCGCCGCCACGCTGTCGATCACCACCACATCAATGGCACCGGAGCGGACCAGCGTGTCGGCGATTTCAAGGGCCTGTTCCCCGGCATCGGGTTGGGAAATCAGCATGGCGTCGATGTCAACGCCGAGCTTGCGGGCATAGACGGGATCCAGGGCGTGCTCGGCATCGATGAAAGCGCAGGTGCCACCCACCTTCTGCGCTTCCGCCACCACATGCAGGGCAAGGGTGGTCTTGCCCGACGCTTCCGGGCCGTAGATTTCGATGATCCGGCCCCGTGGCAGGCCGCCGATGCCGAGCGCGATGTCCAGCCCGAGGGAGCCCGTGGAGATCGCGTCAACGTCCACATGCTCGCGCTGGCCGAGGCGCATGATCGCGCCTTTGCCGAACGCGCGTTCGATCTGGCTGATGGCGGCGTCGATAGCGCGATCTTTGTCCATGATTTCGGGTTCCACGAGGCCGATGGCGCGGGAAGAGAAGCGCAAGGGTTCCTCCTTATTTCACACCCGGCGCCGGACTGGCAACGGCAAGGGCGCAAGCGGCTGGAAAGGCTCAGCGGGGCTTATAGCCCAAACGGGCTATATTTCAAGATGCTCAGCCGAATCAGCGGAGGGTCATGCCGCCCTGCCGGTATACCGGTTGAGCGACGGCCGGGCTTTGCTTTAGGCTTCGCGCACACAACGACCGTCGCGGAGGCGCCAGTGCCTGTTCCTCGGCCGCCGGTCCAGGGTCGCAGCCGCGCCCCGGAACCGGGACGATGACCGCAGCCGAGCCGACCCGCCGCCAGCTCGCGGGGTTCGCGGCGGCGATGGTTGCCGTCGTCGCTGCCTCCAATGTGCTGGTCCAGTTCGCGCTGAATGACTGGCTGACCTGGGCGGCGTTCACCTATCCGGTTTCATTCCTGGTCACCGATCTGGCGAACCGTCAGCTCGGACCCGGGGCCGCGCGCCGGGTCGTCTATGCCGGATTCGCCGTGGCCGTCCTGTTGTCTGCGGTGCTGGCGAGCCCGCGAATCGCCGCCGCATCCGGGGCGGCGTTCCTCCTCGCCCAGCTCCTCGACGTGGCCGTCTTCGAGCGGCTGCGGCGACGGGTCTGGTGGCTGCCGCCGCTGGTCTCCTCGTTGCTCGCCTCTGCTGTGGACACAGCGATCTTCTTCTCCGCCGCGTTCGCGTTCACCGGGGTTCCCTGGATCACCCTGGCGGCGGGCGATTTCGCGGTAAAAGTGGCAATGGCGCTCGCCCTGCTGCTGCCGTTCCGCGCCGCGATCCGCCACCTCCACCCCCGGCCCGCCGCATGATCCGGCGCAGCTTCGCCGATGTGCGGTGGCGCCGGCGCTGGGTGGTGCCGGGGCTGGTTGGTTTCGTCACCACCGCCATGCTCGTGACCGGACCCGGGCAGCGGGCCCTCGCGACTCTGACCGAGGCCCTTCATGCCGGGTTCCTCGCCGTCTACATTCAGGGCGGAAGCTTGGCTGCCGGCTGCTTCTGAAGGCCTTCGAGACGGTTTTCGCGCTGCCCGGGCCCGGTTTGGCAGCGGCTGGAGAGCGGACCCCTGATCGTGGACGTCACCGCCTTCCTCGACAATCTGCAGGATGTTGCCGGCAGTCCCTACGCCTTTGTCGCCTACATCGCCGTGCTTCTCGCCTGGGTCTATACGACGGTCGCGCGCCATCGCCTCGGCAAGATCGCCGGCGCCCTCAAGGACCTGCCGGAAAACGACCGCTCCAAGGTTCTGCTCAAGGAGTACAGCACCAGCCCGCGGGAGGGCTTATCGGCCGAGGACTGGATCCGTTCGCGCCGCCATATGATGGTCTTCCTTGCCTTCCTGTCGCTGATGATCTGCGTGACCCTGGTGCTGATCATCGCCCTGGTGCTGACGATCCGCCCCGCCGGAGACGGGCCGCAGGGCAGCGGCGGCGAGGCCGATGTCCGCGGGATGATGGGCGTCTATGCGCAAAGGATCCTGATCCTCGAAGAGCGCCTCAAGGCGACCGAGGACCAGGCCAAAGCCCTCAAGGCGCAACTCGTTCAACTGAGCCGGGAACAGCCGGATGAGCGCCTGGTTACGATGCTCGGAGAATTGCATCAGGTCTATTCGCCGGCTGATCCCCGGATCCTCGGCGTTCTTTATGATTCCGCCCTCAGCGGCGAAGACAAGGTAACAACGCTCAGCATGATGATGGTCAGGAAATTAGATCAGGATATCGATTCCCAGGCTCGTTACATAAATTTCTTGCAGAGTGCAGAACGACACCTCCAGATGTCTGACATTTCGACAATGCCCGCACCATCGATTGATTTGGAGACCATGAAATTGAAGCGGATGATCGATAAACGTGAACAACTCTTCGATCGCCTGCGTCAGATTATCGACAAATATAACCAGACTGCCAAAAGTATTATCGACGAGATCGGCCGCTGATCATCGGGGTGATGATCCGGGCGATGGCCTCCATTGACCGCAACCGCCGAATCGGGGCTGTATGTCCCCCTCAGCACCGCAACCCGCGCGAGAGCCGATGAGCGACCTGTTCGACCTGCCCCCCCCGCCCGGCGGCAAGCCTGCCCCCCCGGGGCCGGGCGCACGGACCCGCAAGGCGACAGGCGAGAAGACAGACGCCTACACCGCCCGCCATATTGAGGTGCTGGAAGGCCTGGAGCCGGTTCGGCGACGGCCCGCAATGTACATCGGTGGCACCGACGAGCGGTCACTGCACCATCTGGTCGCCGAAATCCTCGATAACGCCATGGACGAGGCGGTGGCCGGCCATGCGTCGCGGATCGAACTGGAGCTGGCCGCCGATGACACGGTGACGGTGCGCGACAACGGCCGCGGCATCCCTGTGGACCCCCATCCCAAGGACCCGGCCAAATCGGCGCTGGAGGTGATCTGCACGACCCTCCATTCGGGCGGCAAGTTCGGCGGCAGCGCCTATCACACCTCCGGCGGCCTGCACGGGGTCGGCCTGTCGGTGGTCAACGCCCTGTCGGACCGGCTGGTTGTCGAGGTGGCCCGCGAGAAGACGCTGTGGCGGCAGAGCTATTGCCGCGGCGCGCCCGACGGGCCGCTCGCTAATGCCGGCGCGGTCGCGAACCGCCGTGGTACCACGGTGAGCTTTCACCCCGATCCGGCAATCTTCGGGGCGGAGGCCCGGTTCCGTCCGGCGGAACTGTACCGGATGGCGCGGTCCAAGGCCTATCTGTTCCGCGGGGGCGAGATCCGCTGGCGGTGCGCGCTCGAACGGCTCGAGGGCAACGACACTCCGGGCGAGGAGATCCTCCACTTCCCAGGCGGCCTCCGCGACTACCTGCAGGCGGCACTCGGCGAGCGGGAGACGCTCAATCCGGCACCGTTCGCCGGCGAGGTCGCGTTGGACACCGCCGGCGCCAAGGTGGAATGGGCGGTCACCTGGCCCGATGACGAGACCGGCTTCTGCCGCTCCTATTGCAACACCGTGCCCACTCCCCAGGGCGGACCCCATGAGACCGGGCTGCGCTCTGCCCTGCTACGCGGCTTCAAGACATACGGCGAGCTGACCGGCGACAAGGCGGCCGCACGGATCACCGCCGACGACGTGGCCGGCGGCGCCTGCCTGATGCTGTCGGTGTTCATCCGTGACCCCCAGTTCCAGGGCCAGACCAAGGAGAAGCTGACCAGCCCGGACGCCGGCCGACTGGTCGAACAGGCGGTGCGCGACCACGTCGACCACTGGCTTTCGGCCGCCCCCGACACGGCACGGGCGCTGCTCGAACGGATTGCCGACCGCGCCGACCAGCGGCTGCGCCGCTCCGAGGAGAAGAAGACCAAGCGCCAGTCGGCGACCCGCCGCCTCCGCCTGCCCGGCAAGCTCGCCGACTGCACCCGCACCACCGCCAGCGGCACCGAGATCTTCATCGTCGAGGGTGATTCCGCCGGCGGTTCGGCCAAGTCGGCCCGCGACCGGGAGACCCAGGCGATCCTGCCGCTCCGCGGCAAGATCCTCAACGTCGCCAGCGCCTCCGGCGACAAGCTGCGCGCCAACCAGGAATTGCAGAACCTGATCGAGGCGCTCGGCTGCCGGATGGGCAAGGGATAGCTTCGGAGCCGCTACCGAACCAACC
>CAYVUM010000103.1:0-11715 GCA_964454795.1 uncultured Rhodospirillaceae bacterium | reverse complement strand
ACGCCTCCCAATAGCATCGCGGAGCGATCCTATTGGGAGGCGACCCGCTCTAGGGTTAACAGACCGTTACCGGCACGGAGCGGCGGCAGCAGGCGTTCGGGTGTCAGGAATCCCGACACCTGCTCCCCGCCGACGGTTGCCCGCAGCCGCTGGAGACGGTCACGACTCAAACGATTTCAGGACCTTGGCGCAAGGGCCGGGGGTCAGCGGAGTGTCAAGAATCCCGACACCCCGAATGGCGCGGCATGATTCGTGACTGTGTCCTCGCCCGGGGGAGGAAGAACGGTCTGTCTGACAGCGCTCTCGCAGCGATGGCCAAGACCGCGCCGAGCGCAAACGGAACCGGCGTCGGCGGCGCCGGGATCGCTCGCAGTGCCGGCTTTCGGGTGGACGCGCCGGACGCCTCCGGCGCAAGCCCGGCCACGGGCGCCGGAGCGGCGATATGCGGGATGGTGGCGCTGCCGGGCGGAACATCCTCCCCGCCGGGCGGATCATCGAGGAACGCCTCACCGCCCGGTCCGGGCTGCAGGCTTTCCCCGACGGACGCGATCAGGGATTCGTCCAGCACCGACAGGGGCAGCACCGACAGGGGCAGACCGCCGCCAGCGGCGGTGGCGGCCACATCGGCGGCGGAGAAATCCAGCGCTTCCTCGCACGCGAGAAGGATCGCGATGCACAGCCCGGAGATCATCGCGATTGTTCCGGCGATCCGGCGGCGATGCCGCCCGCCCCGGCCGGTCCGCGGGCGCCCTGCCCCTGATCTGGCCTCGTTGCCGTTTTGCATGCGCACCCCCGGGACGTCCCGGGTCCCGACCCGGCCCCGGCGCACGAGTGTCGCCGATTGCCGTTGAACAGCCGGTTAACGGCCGGGAGCAGCGCCTCAAGCCCTCAACCGGCCGAGGAAGCCGGCGTCCTCGCCGGTGCGGTGCGGTCAACCGGGCAAGTGGGTCGATGCTGCCGGATGAGTCCCATCCGTCAGCTCAATCGAACCACAAGATCAATCATTTAGTGGATCGACCGATCCTCCGCTTGGGAACCAAGCGAAGGATCCGATCCACTAGATGGGCTCGGGGCGGGTGCAGCTGCGCGCCCAGTCGAAATACAGCGCCCGGGCCCGGCGGTAGGCGGGGCCGGGCTGGAGTTCGCGGTTCTCGAGGCGGGTGCAGGGCAGCACTTTGCCGTAGTTGCCGGTGGCAAACACCTCGTCGGCGGCGAGGACCTCGGCGAAGTCGATCGCCCGCTCGACCACCTCGATCCCCGCCTCGCGGAGCAGGGCGATCACCCGCTGGCGGGTGAGACCGTTCAGGAACGTGCCGTTGGTCGCCGGGGTGTGAACGGCACCGTCGGAGGCGAAGAACAGGTTCTGGTACGCGAATTCGGCCACATTGCCGACAGGATCGAGCACGACCGCGGTGTCGAAGCCCCGTTCGGCAGCCTCGCGGCTGGCGCGCGCCACGTTGGGGTAAAGGCAGGCCGCCTTGGCTTCGGTCGGCGCCATGTCCCGGGCCGGACGACGGAACGGCGATAAGGCGGCACTGAACCCGCCCGCCGCCGGCAATGGCGATTCCCGCACGGTGAGCGCGAATCGCGTGCTCTCGGGCTCCGGCACAATAAAGCCGTTCTCGGCAAACAGCATCGGGCAAATGTAAAGCGCCGCTTCGGCGGGGAACCGCTCAATCCCCTCCCAGGCAAGCGCGGTGATCTCGGCGGCGGTCAGCGGCGAGCGCAGGCCAAGCAGGTTGCCCGAGGTGATTACTCGCGCGCAGTGACGGTCGAGGTCCGGCGCGCAGCCGTCGAACGCCCGGGCACCATCGAAGACCACCGAGGACAGCCACATGGCATGGGCGTCCACAGCCACGGACGGCGGGCTGCCTTCGTGCCAGGCGCCATCGGTGTAGGTCCACGTTTGCCGTCCTGCCGCCTTGCCCATCCCGGCGTTCCTTTTCCGTTCCCCTGTTTGCCCCCTGGAGCCTGTGCCCCTCAATCCTACGCCAGCTTGCCGCGGGACCGGAACCCCCGCCATTCGCGAGCCATCCCTGCCCGCCCGTTGACCCTTGTTGGCGGCCCCGCACCGTGCCTATAAGGGGTTGATCCAGTAAGCGAGCGGGGTGAGCGTGTCGATTTCCTCGATGACCGGTTTCGCACGGGCCTCCAATCAGGCCAACGGCCGCGCCTGGGCCTGGGAGGTGCGCAGTGTCAACGGCCGCGGCCTCGAAGTCCGCTGCCGCTTAGCGCCGGGGTTCGAAACCGCGGAGATCGCCGCTCGCGAGCGGATCGCCAAGCGCTTCAAGCGGGGGTCGATCACCGCCGCCCTCGCCATCAGCCGCTCCGGCAGCGCCGCCCCGGTGCGGATCAACACCGACCTGCTCGACCACCTGATCGCCCTCGTACCCGAAATCCGTGCCCGACTCGGCGCGCCCAGCCAGCCGCCGGCGGCCGAAGCGCTGCTCGCCATTCGCGGCGTCGTCGAGCCGGCCGATGAAGAGCTCGGCGACGACCAGCGCGCAGCCCTCGAAACGGCGATCCTCGCCGACCTGGACCTGGCCCTGGCCGATCTCCAGGCGATGCGGGAGGGCGAGGGCGCCCAGCTGGCGACGATCCTTGCCGGCCACTTCGATCGGATCGCGGCCATGGCTGCCGACGCCGCCGCCCTCGCCGCGTTGCAGCCGGGCGCCTTGCGCGCCCGCCTGCGTGAACAGGTGGCGGCGCTGCTGGACACCGTCACGTCGGTCTCTGAGGAGCGTCTTGCTCAGGAAGCGGCGCTGCTTGCCACCAAGGCGGACCCGCGCGAGGAGATCGACCGGCTGATCGCCCACATCGACACGGCCCGCCGGCTGCTCTCGAAAGGCGGGCCGGTTGGCCGCCGCCTCGACTTTCTCTGCCAGGAGCTGAACCGGGAGGCCAACACCCTCTGCGCAAAATCGCCCGATGCGGCCCTGACAACGATCGGCCTCGAGCTCAAGGCGTCGATCGACCAGGTCCGCGAACAGGTGCAGAACCTTGAATGAGGCGGCCGCGGCGGCCAGCGCCGCCATCGCCGCCGTGCGGATCGCCCGGCGCGGGCTGATGCTGGTGCTGTCTTCACCGTCCGGGGCCGGAAAGACGACGATCTCCCGGCGCCTTCTCGCCCGCCATCGCGACCTCTCGATGTCGGTGTCGATGACCACCCGGCCGCCCCGGCCCGGGGAGGTGGACGGCAAGGATTACATCTTCGTCAACCCGGAGGCGTTCGAGCGGATGGTGCGTGAAGGCGCCTTCCTGGAACACGCCACGGTGTTCGACAACCGCTACGGCACTCCCCGGGACGCTGTCGATTCGGCGCTGGCCGCCGGCCGCGACGTGCTGTTCGACGTGGACTGGCAGGGCACCCAGCAACTGCGCCACAACGCCCGCGCCGACCTGGTCGGCGTCTTCATCCTGCCGCCGTCCCACGCCGAGCTGGAGCGGCGCCTGACCACCCGCGCCCAGGACACCGCCGAGGTGGTCGCCCGGCGGATGGCGCGGGCGACGGACGAGATGAGCCACTGGCCCGAATACGACTACGTGGTGATCAACGACGAAGTGGAGACGACGGTTGCCCGGGTGGAAGCGATCCTCGCCGCCGAACGGCAGCGCCGCGACCGCCTGACCGGCCTGCCGGCGTTTGTCGCGACCCTCTCGCGAGGCTGAGCCGCCAGGCACTTCCGGCACCAGCCGGGAAAAAAGCCCCCGCCCGGGGGGTCAGGCGGGGGCCAGTGTGGCCGTCGGAGTCAAGGGGGGAGGACGCCCGACGGCCGGGGGAGAACCACGAAGCGCGTCGCCGTCGCCTCACCGCTCCAGATCGTTGAACTCGCGCTGCACCCGGTAACTGTTGGACGTCACGTAAGCTTCCATGGCCCGCAGGCGCTGTTCCAGTTCACGGAAGCGGTGGCGCAGGGTGGAAAACGACCGGGATGGATCGAGCCTGACGGTGCGCCAGAACCGCTCTTCCTCGGCATCCCGGTAGAGATGTTCCGGGGCCTTTGGGAGGAAAAGGGCAAGAATCAGGTAGACGAGGATTGTCGGCGGTGCGGCGATCACAAGTCCGAGAACGAAGGCAGCGCGGACAACCCAGCCCTGGAGACCGAAGTACGCGGCTATGCCGGCGGCGACACCGGCGAGATATCCCTCCTCCGGCAGCCGGTAGAGCTTGCTGGGGCTCGCTCCCGACTCCCCGGAGCCATTCCAGCGGCGGCGACCGGGTTGCCCGGTGGCGGCATCCGCCGCCCGGTCAGTGCTTTGGTGCGGACCGCAGCGATGGCGGCTCTGTCTGGTCATAGCTGTTTCCTCCAGTCCGGCGCCTCGGCATCCAGGATCCGCTCAAGGGTATTGATGCGGCTCTCCAGTTGCGGCGCCAAGTCCCACAGTTCGGCGAGCATCCGTTCGTCCTCAGCGGACAGCACCTTGGCCGTCCGCCAGCGGGTGATGTAGTGGGCGATGATCCACACCGGGGCGATGACCGTCCCGGCGATGATCAGCGCGACAACGATGAACTCCATGATCGGCCTTCCGCCTCCGGGCCCGACGCGCTACCGCGCCGCGCCGCTCGTGGTGCCACCGGTGCCGGTTCCCGCCCGGACTCGCGCTTTCAGGGCTTCGAGCTCATCTTCGATGGCCGCATCGCCCTCCAGTTCCGAGAGCTCCTCGGCCAGTGTCTTGCCGCGACCGAGGTCGTACGCCTCCACCTCGCCTTCCAGGCGGTCGACCCGCTTCTCCACCTGCTCGAAGCGGGTGAACGCATCGTCGATCCGCCGGTCATGGATTTGCTGGCGGGCGCGCAGCCGGTTGGTGGCGGTCTGCTCGCGGGTGAGGATCGCTTTGTGGCGGGCCTTGGCCTCGGCGAGCTTGGCGTCGAGCTTGACCATATCCTCCTCGCCCTGGCGAAGCGCCGCATCCAGGGCTGCAAGGTCGGCCTCAAGCATCTTGGCGCTCTCGGTAAGGCGGGCCTTCTCGATCAGCGCTGCCCGGGACAGGTCTTCGCGGCCCTTGCGCAACGCCAGTTCGGCCTTGCGCTCCCATTCGAGGACGCCGTCCCGGATCCGGCCGAGCTGGCGGTCGATGTCCTTGCGCTCGGCCAGCGTCCGGGCGGCGGTCGCGCGCACCTCGATCAGGGTCTCCTGCATCTCCTGGATGATCAGGCGAATGGTCTTCTCCGGGTCCTCAGCGCGGTCAAGCATGGCGTTGACGTTGGCGTTGAGGATGTCGGCAAGGCGGGAAAACACACCCATGGTCTGGTCCTTTCCTGGTGTCGGTTGTCAGTTGGCGCCGCCGATGGGCGCGCCTGACGCATAGACAGCAAAGCCTGTGCCAATTTCGCTCCATTGCTCTACGCCCTTGAAAATACGCCACTTCCGGGACAGGGAGGGCCGCCGGCCGGTCACGCCGGCTTGTGAAAAGTGCGAAATTTCGGTTAACTTCGCCAATCCTTGGCAACGCCTGCGGAACCGCGATGCCCGACCCGTCCATGCTGCCGCCGCTGATCGGCGAATCCAGGCCGTTTCTCGAAATGATGGAGGCGGCCCTGCGGGTGGCACCCCTGGACCGTCCGGTCCTCGTCGTCGGCGAGCGCGGAACCGGCAAGGAGCTGGTGGCCGCCCGCCTGCACTTCCTTTCGACCCGCTGGAACGGCCCGCTGGTCACGCTCAACTGCGCGGCGCTGCCGGAGACGCTTCTCGAAGCCGAACTGTTCGGCCATGAGGCCGGCGCCTTCACCGGGGCGGCGCGCCGCCGGATCGGCCGGTTCGAGCGGGCCGACGGCGGCACCTTGTTCCTTGACGAGATTGCCAGCACCCCGGCCACGGTCCAGGAAAAGGTCCTCAGGATCGTGGAGTACGGCCGGTTCGAGCGGGTCGGCTCTTCGGAGACGATCCGCGCCGATGTCCGGCTGATCGCCGCCGCCAACCTGGATCTGCCCTCCGAAGCGGCCGCTGGCCGGTTCCGGGCCGACCTGCTCGACCGCCTCGCCTTCGACGTGCTGACCTTGCCGCCGCTGCGGGCGCGCCGTGAGGATATCCCGCTGCTCACCGATCATTTCGCCCGCGGGATGGCTGTGGAACTGGGCTGGACGGAGCCGGTGCAGTTCAGCACCGCGGCCCGGGAGGCGCTGCTCGCCTATCCCTGGCCGGGCAACGTCCGCGAACTGAAAAACGTGGTCGAGCGCACCATCTACCGCTGGTCCGATCCGGTCCGGCCGATCGATTCGGTGGTGTTCGACCCGTTCGCCTCGCCGTGGCGGCCGCAGCCGGCTTCGCTGGAGCCAGCCGGCGGATCTGCGCCCGCGCCGCCCCCGGCCGCCGATCCCGTCGACAGCGGCGGCGACGAGGCCGGTCGCCTCGACGAGCGGGTCTCGGCCTACGAAGCGCGGCTGATCGAAGCCGCTCTGGCGGCCTGCCGCTACAACCAGAGTGCGGCCGCCACCCGCCTCGGCCTCACCTATCATCAGCTCCGCGCCCGCCTCAAAAAGCACCGTCTCCTGAACGGCCGCCCGGCCGGTTGACCGCCACCGGCCGATCCAGGATATGTGCTCAGCTTCGCTGCAGGAGATCATCGCGATGACCGACCTCACCGACGCGCCGCCGGGCATGCCGCCGATGATCGGCCTGATCGGCGGCAGCGGCCTTTACGAGATCGAGGGGCTGACCAACGCCCGCTGGGTGCCGGTGGAGACCCCCTGGGGGGAGCCATCGGACGAACTGTTGATCGGCAGGATCGGCGAGGTGCCCTGTGCGTTCCTGCCGCGCCATGGCCGTGGCCACCGCATCCCGCCCTCGGACCTCAACGGCCGGGCGAACATCGATGCGCTCAAGCGGGTCGGTTGCACCGAGGTGATCTCGCTGTCGGCCTGCGGCTCGCTGCGCGACTCGCTACCGCCCGGAACCTTCGTCATCGTCGAACAGTTCATCGACCGCACCTTTGCGCGGCCGAAAAGCTTTTTCGGCCCCGGCTGCGTCGCCCATGTCGGCATGGGCCATCCGGTCTGCAGGCGCCTCGGTGATGCGCTCGAGGCCGCCTGCCGGGACCTGGACATCCCGACCGTGCGGGGCGGCACTTACCTCGTGATGGAAGGGCCGCAGTTTTCGACCCTTGCCGAGAGCAACCTGTACCGGGCCTGGGGCTGCGACGTGATCGGCATGACCAACATGCCCGAAGCCAAGCTCGCCCGCGAGGCCGAGCTCTGCTACGCCACCGTCGCCATGGTCACCGACTACGATTGCTGGCACCCGGACCACGACCACGTCAGCGTCGAGGCGATCATCCGGGTGCTGATGAACAACGCCGAGCGCGCCCGGGCCCTGGTCAGGACTGTCGTGCCCGTGCTCGGCGCCCGCTCCGGCAGCTGCGAGAAGGACTGCCACACCAGCCTCGGCAATGCCCTGATCACCGCCGTTGAGGCCCGCGACCCGGACCTGGTGGCCAGACTCGACGTTGTCGCCGGCCGGGTTTTGGGCTGAGCGGCGGCGGCACCGCAAGGTTGCCGGTCGCTTACTTCGTCCCCTGCCCGGTCCCCGGCTCACCGCCGCCGTCCCGCTCAAGCCTGTCCGGCGCCAGCGGCCCGCCTTCTTCGAACCAGGCCTGCCGGTGGCTCGCCCGGTGGTAGATCAGAAGCAGCACCATCGCCAGGACGAGGATCAGACCGATCCGTCCCCAGCGGTTGCCGCGGCCAAAAAGCGCACCCCGGTTCCAACGCCGCCAGTCCATGCCGAGCTCCGTCCCGGACGCCTAAAGCGATGCCGCCGAAAAGGTGTCGCAGGCGGCCGGATCCCCCGCTTCCAGCCCACGGCGGAACCAGCGGACCCTTTGTTCCGACGTGCCGTGGGTGAAGGAGTCGGGCACCACCCGGCCGCGGGCCTGGCGTTGCAACCGGTCGTCGCCGATCGCGCTCGCCGCCTGCAGCGCCTCCTCGATGTCGCCGGCTTCGAGGACGTTGCGGGCGCGATCGGCGCGGTGGGCCCAGACCCCGGCGAGGCAGTCGGCCTGCAGCTCCAGCCGCACCGACAGGGCGTTGGCCTCGGCGCCGCCGAGCCGCATCTGCTCCTCGCGGACCCGGGCGGAGATCCCGAGCAGGTTCTGGATGTGGTGGCCCACCTCGTGGGCGATGACATAGGCCTGTGCGAAGTCGCCGGGGGCGCCGAAGCGCCGGCTCAGCTCATCGAAAAAGGCGAGATCGATGTAAACCTTCTGGTCGGCCGGACAATAGAAGGGCCCGACCGCCGCCCCGGCGATCCCGCAGGCCGACTGCACCTGATCGCTGAACAGCACCAGACGCGGCTCCCGGTAGTCCTGGCCCTCGGCGGCGAACACCGCGTTCCAGGTGTCTTCGGTATCGGCGAGCACCACCGAGACGAAATCGGCGCCTTCGTCCTGCGGCCGGCCGCCCGGGAGGCTGCGGGGAGCCGGGGCACCGCCGGGACTGACGGACAGCCCGCCACCGCCGCCACCCAGAAGACCCGAAAGAAAATCGCCGCCGCCGAACACCGCGATCAGCAGCAGGATGACCAGGCCGATCCCGCCGATGCCGCCGCGCCGGCCGCCGAGCCGGCCAAGACCGCCGAGCCCGCCGGGCAGGCGCATGCCGCCGCCGGGAAATCTCGCGCGCGAAAATCCACCGCCGGCCGTTCCGCGTTGATCCTCGACGTTGTCGGAGCGTCGTCCCATCCGCCAGCGCATGGCTGTGTTCTCCCTGCGGTCGGTTACTTCCAGATCGGCTTGCCTGACCCGGGCAGCCCGTAGCGCGGCCAGGCCTCCGTCACCCTGGCGATCACCTCGTCGGTCATCCGGATCGGCCGCCCCCACGCCCGCCTGGTCTCCGGCGGTCCCTTGGCGGTGGCGTCGATGCCGAGCTTGCTGCCCAGCCCCGACTCCGGTGAGGCGAAATCCAGATAGTCGATCGGCGTGTTCTCAATCACCGTGATGTCGCGGGCGGGATCGACGTTGGTGGACAGCGCCCAGATCACGTCCCGCCAGTCGCGGGTGTCGATATGCTCATCAACAACAATGACAAACTTGGTATACATGAACTGCCGCAAATAAGACCAGACGCCAAACATCACCCGTTTCGCGTGGCCAGGATAGGCCTTTTTCATCGACACGACCGCGACCCGGTAAGAGCAGGCCTCCGGCGGCAGCCAGAAATCGACGATCTCCGGGAACTGCTGGACGAACAGCGGCACGAAGACGTCGTTGAGGGCCTCGCCCAGCACCGAAGGCTCATCGGGCGGCCGGCCGGTAAAGGTAGACAGATAAAGCGGCTCACGGCGCCGGGTGATCGCACTGATGGTGAAGATGGGAAACCGTTCGACAGCATTGTAGTACCCGGTGTGGTCGCCGTAAGGCCCTTCGTCGCCGTAGTCGTCGAGGGACACGTGACCTTCGAGGACGATCTCCGCCTCGGCGGGAACTTTCAGCGGCACCGTCTTGCAGTCGACAAGGCTCACCTTCTCGCCGCGGAGCAGGCCGGCGAACTGGTATTCGGAGAGGGTGTCCGGAACCGGGGTGACGGCGGCCAGGATGGTTCCGGGATCGGCGCCGATCACGGCCGCCGCCGGCAGCGGATCGGAGCGGGCGGCTTTCCAGCGCTGGTGATGCTGGGCGCCGCCGCGCTGGCGGAGCCAGCGCATCAGCGTCGTGTTCCGCCCGGTGACCTGCATCCGGTAAATGCCGAGATTGAAAACGTCGCGGCGATCGCTGCCGCCTCCGCGGCTTCCCCGGCCACCGGTCGGACCCTGGGTGACGACCAGCGGCCAAGTGATCAGCGGTGCCGGTTCGCCCGGCCAGCACGTCTGCACCGGCAGCGCCGCAAGATCGATGGCCTCGCCGGTGAGCACCACCTCCTGGCAGGGGGCGGCGGACACCGTCCGCGGCTTCATCGCCATCACCGTGCGCAGCAACGGCAGCATCTCAACCGCCTCCCGCCAGCCGCCGGGCGGCTCCGGCTGGCGCAGGAAGGCGAGCATCTCGCCCACCTCGCGGAGTTGCCGGCGGGTCCGGTTCATCCCGGCGGCAACCCGCTCGACGGTTCCGAACAGATTGACCAGCACCGGCATGGCATAGCGCTGGCCGTCGGCGCCCACGACCCGTTCGAACAGGACCGCCGGTCCCGCCTCGGCGAGCAGCCGGGTCTGAATCTCGGTCATCTCCAGAATCGGCGAGACAGGCTCGGCGACCCGGACGAGATCGCCCTCCGCTTCCAGCCGCTGGATGAACGCACGCAGGCTCTTGTAGGACATCAACGCCGCCTTTGTTCCATGGCCGGCTGCGCCGCCTCCCGCCCACTGGGAGGCCAAACCGGCGGCGCCGTCAAGCCGCCGATCCGGATCAGGTTGGCGTTGCAACGGAGGATCAACGTCGCATATAAAGTGGACTGAATTAGTCGTGTATGGGAATCGACGATGCTGAAACTGAGCAGGCTTGCCGATTACGGAGTGATCCTGATGGGGGAAATGGCGCTGTCGCGCCGGGCGATTCACAGCGCCCAGGCGCTCGCCGAGGCCACCGGCCTGCCTCACCCGACGGTCAGCAAGCTGTTGTCCTCGCTGGCTCGGGATGGCCTGCTGGAAGCGGTGCGCGGTGCCGGCGGCGGCTTCCGGCTGCGGCGGCCGGCGGCGTCGATTTCCATCGCCGACATTATTCACGCCGTGGACGGCCCGGTGGCGCTGACCCAGTGCATCGAACACGGCCCGGGAGCCTGCGGGGTCGAGTCGCTGTGTCCCACGCGGCGCGGCTGGCAGTCGATCAACGACGCAATCCGCGGTGCGCTGGAAGGCGTATCGCTGGCCGAATTCATCGCCCCCAGCACCGCATGGCCCGCGCTGACTGTCGACCCGGCAACCGCTACCGGTGATCTCCGCCGGACGGCCGCTGGCGCGGAAAACTGACGATCCTGGTGAACGGGTAATGCGAGAAGGAACGACGATGAGCGCGGAAGCACAGGCGACCCTCGAGACGATCCAGGACATCACCGGCGACCGGTACAAATACGGCTTCGTCACCGCGATCGAGTCGGAAACGGCGCCGAAGGGCCTGAATGAGGAGACCGTCCGGTTCATCTCGGCGAAGAAGCAGGAACCCGAATGGCTGCTGGCGTGGCGGCTGCGCGCGTTCCGCCACTGGCTGACCCAGCCGGAGCCGCAGTGGGCGAAGGTGCAGTTTCCGCCGATCGATTATCAGGACGCCTACTATTATGCGGCGCCCAAGACCACGGAGCGGCCGAAGAGCCTGGACGAGATCGATCCCGAACTGCGCCGCACCTATGAAAAGCTCGGCATCCCCCTGCACGAACAGGAAATGCTCGCCGGCGTGGCCGTCGATGCGGTGTTCGACAGCGTCTCGATTGCGACAACATTCCGCTCGCGGCTCGCCGAGGCCGGGGTCATATTCTGTTCGATCTCGGAGGCCGTGCAGGAGCATCCTGACCTGGTCCGCCAGTATCTGGGCTCAGTGGTGCCGTACACGGACAACAAGCACGCCACCCTGAACTCCGCGGTGTTCAGCGATGGCACCTTCGTCTACATCCCCGAGGGGGTGCGCTGCCCGATGGAGCTTAGCACCTACTTCCGAATTAACACCGCCAAGTCCGGGCAGTTCGAGCGAACGCTGATCATTGCCGACCGCGGCTCGTATGTCAGTTACCTCGAAGGCTGCACCGCACCGATGCGCGATGAAAACCAGCTGCATGCCGCGGTGGTGGAGCTGATCGCC
>CAYVUM010000102.1:0-11827 GCA_964454795.1 uncultured Rhodospirillaceae bacterium | reverse complement strand
TCACCCGATCAGATTGGATCGCAAAGCGATTCAATCTGATCGGGATCTGCTCTAACATCCGTCGTGGATCACCCGCGGGGACCGATCCCAATCAGCGCTGGCAGAGTGGCCGTGAGGCAGGTCCGCGCGAGAATGACAGGCCTCCGAAGGCCGGAGCTTTCGCCTCCGACTCACACCTGGGTGTCCGGGAGCCCTGGAATGCGCACCGCACTGGTTACCACGGCGTTGACGATCCTCACGGCGGGCAGCGGCGCTGCGGCCGATTTTCCCGGTTGCCTCGCCAGCCTGAAGCGCTCTGCGACGGAGGCCGGCGTCGGCCGGGACTTGTCGGACCGAGCGCTCGACATCAGCGAGCCCAACACCAAGGTGCTTGAACTGTCGACGGTTCAGCCCGAGTTCAAGATTCCGATCTGGGACTACCTGGCTTATCTCGTCGACGACCAGCGCATCGCCGATGGCCGGGCCATGCTCCGCCAGCACGACGCGCTGTTGCGCGATGCGGAACGGCGGTTCGGCGTCGACCGTCACGTGATCGTCGCGGTCTGGGGCGTCGAGACCGATTACGGTGGCGAGGTCGGCAGCCACTTTCTGCCCCATGCCTTGGCGACGCTGTCCTGCCGCGGCGGCCGCCGGGCAGATTTCTGGCGCAGCGAGTTGATCGCAGCGTTGCAGCTGGTTCAACGCGGCGACCTCGCCCTCGACGATCTGTTCGGCTCATGGGCCGGCGCCTTCGGGCAGACCCAGTTCATCCCCTCGACGTACCGGCGCCTTGCCATCGATTTCGACGGTGACGGCCGGCGCGATCTGGTCCGGTCCGTTCCGGATGCGCTCGGTTCCACCGCCAACTACCTGAACCGCGCAGGCTGGCAGCCTGGCGGGTCATGGCTGGTCGAGGTGAAGGTGCCCGCCGGCTACGACGGACCCAGCGGACGCCAGAAGCGCGCCTCGCTGACCGTTTGGGATCGCCGCGGCATCGTCCGCGCCGACGGGGCGCGGCTCTCGGGCAGCGGAGAAGCCGGCCTGTTACTGCCCTCAGGCCCCACGGGACCGGGATTCCTGGTGTTTCCCAACTTCGATGCGATCTACGCCTACAATCATGCCGAGTCCTATGCCCTGGCGATCTCGCACCTAGCTGACCGGATTGCCGGCCTGCCAGCCTTGCGCACCCCGTGGCCGACAGATGACCCGGGCCTGTCCCGTGCCGAACGCCGCCGACTGCAGGAACTGCTGATCGCCGCCGGCTACAACATCGGCGCGGTCGACGGCCGCATCGGGTCCCGTACCCGCGCCGGCATCCGCGAGGCGGAGCAGCAGCTGGGACTTCCCATTACCGGCCGCCCAGGCCGCCGCATTTATGAATCGCTCGGAGGCGAGTAGCCCCCGGATCCGTTCCGACGTTAAGGCCCCGCCGCACCGCGCTTCGCCGCGATCCCGGCCCGGGGCCGGCGCGTACGGTCTCATCGGCTTTCCGCCTGGGATCTGCAACGGTGAACGCCTCGATCCGCCGAACCGGCTCCGGCTGAGCCGAACACTCTGAAATTGACATATTTCGGGGGCGCCCAGCCCGCTCCGAACATCTCCCTCGGCCAGCCGGCGCCAAGGCGGCGGCAAACCAGCGCTGACTGCAAAACCGCGCTGACCGTCATTCATGGCTCTGCACGTTGCTTACCCGCCGACCGCGATGTCGTCGGCGGCCCGGTCCCAAGCCCGCGATTGAGATCGTGTCCCGGCGGCCGCGCGGGCAAGCAACCGCAGTCCCCGTAGTCGCCACAGTTCTGGCCGGCTTTGGTTCACGCACCTACCAGAACGCGGGATCGTTGAGCGCCGCAACACACTGGGATGGACCGATCAGCGGCGTCATCTCCGTGTCAGTCAGCGACCGTCCCAGCCAACCTTCGGGGTGCTTCAGCTTGAAGGGCGCCGGCGCAAACGCCTCGGTGATCGGCGCGAAGCCGAGGCGCGAATAGTAGTTCGGATCACCGTAGGTTACCGCGATGTCCACGCCGGCATCCCGCAGCGCCTCCAGACCATAGTTGATGAGCTGCTGCCCGATGCCCTTTCCCTGCCGGTCGCTGGCCACGGCCACGGGGCCGAGGACGAATACCGTCCGGTCATCGTTCTCGCAAAAGAGGCGCGAGAAGACAATTCCGCCGACGACGGCCCCGTCCTCCTCAGCGGTGAAGACGAAGAAATCATCCCCAGCTGTGTCGCCGAGCAGGTTGCGCAACAGGTCGCCGATCAGAGCGCCTTCTTCTTCGCCCTCCGACGCGGTGAACGTTGCGGTGAACAGGTCGACGATCTCCTGTTCGCGCCCTTTGAACCCGGTTGCAAAGACCATCGATTCATCTCCGTTGAACGAGATCGCCACTGCCGTCCCAGTTTCGGAGGCGGGGGAAGGTCAGGCAACCGGATCCTTCAGCGAGGGCTCGCGGGCAATCGGGGAGAGGCCGGCAGGGTGTCCGGTTCGGTACTGCGGCAGGACCGTCAACATCCGGCCGAAACTCGAGAGCACTGCTTTGCAGCACGCCCGGGAACCGGCGCCGGCGCACCGGCCGCCGTCGCGGGCGATCCGCAGGATCGGGCGACCGTCCTAGTCGATCTTCCGCCCGTCCTAAGCCTGAAAGCGCGAGCCTGTATCGCCGATGACAGCATGAAGCACGCAACCGCCGGTTCGCAGTACTTTGACGGAGCGGACGAACAGGAAAGCCGGCGTTCGTCGACGAGCGCATCCGGAGCACCATCACCGTCCAGGTCAAAGCGGGAGACCGCGCCGGCGGCGGCAAAGGTGGCGCCAGTGTCGTTTTGCACGCTTTCTGCGCTTACTTGAGGATTTCGCTCACCGGGTCAGTAGCGGCCGCTGGCACTTCTGCGGCGACAACCAGAGCCAGAACCAGGATCGCGCTGCTGATTGCCTTTTTTCCTCTGGTGCAAACCGGCTCCGTTCCGCGTGGCCGTTCGCTTGGGGGGACTACCGGGCATTCTTCGCGGCGTCCCGCAGTTCCGCGACAACGGTCTGACACTCCGCGTCGCCGCCCGAAATGCTCGCATCCGTTCCGAGGCCGGCCGACTGAATTTGTGCCACCGCGGCATTGAGAACCTCGTCGACCTGCTCGGCCGTGATCAGGCCCTTTTCCTTGGCCGCCTCGACCGTGAGGCAGGCACCCGCCTTCAAACCTGTGGCAATCCCGACCCCGGCTCCGATCCCGGTCATCACTCCTGACGTCAGCACAAATATTGCAAGACCTCCAACAACCAGACCGGCCAGAAAGATGAAAAAGCTTTTCATTGTTTGCGTGTCCCCTCTATCCAAGGCTTTGGACGGCTCTGCCGAGCCGAGCCTCATGGATTTACCAAGGCCTTAAGGCTGATGACGCCGGCCTTCGGGCTCCCCTGCTGTTGTGGTCCGCGAGTCAGGTGGACTTACCGCGCCGCTTGCGAATATAACCGCCAATCGCGCCCCCAACCGTAAACGCGATCAGTCCGGCAACTTGATTGTGCGTTTCGTAGCCGATGATGTTGGCGATGATCAGCCACAGGACTCCCCCGAGCAGGCCGATCACCGCATACTTGACTGGAAGACCATACTTATTGAGGAAATCGAACATCGTTGGGTCTCCTGGTCACGCGTAATCGGCGCCCGCCCGGCCCTCGCCAGCGGCGCGGTCGAGCCCGCGCCGTTCAGCCGCCGAAGATGACCGCGTCCGGAATCTCATAGCGCTCGTCGCCAACCCGGATCAGGTGGAGGTCGGCCTCCTTGCGGCCACTGTACTCCGGGTACCCGTCGGCTTGGCTCGTATCGGCGCCGACGAACTCGCCATTGCCGAAAAAGAGGGCGCGCTTGACGCCGTCCGGCTTGGTGACGACGACGGTGGCGAAGCCGCCGCCGGCGCGGGCGACGCCGAAATCGCACTGACCCATCGGCTGTCCGCGAAACTGCGCGCAAGGGATCCATCCAGTGGCGTCGAAATCGCCCTGGCCCGCGCGCAAGGCCGAGTCGTCGGGACCCGTCGCGACGCTGCCGTCGGGCGACACGGGCGGAGACAGGAATTCGGCGGCCACGTAGCCACGCGGACCGCCGCCAAGCTCCTGGACATCGCACCAGACCCGGCCCTCGGCACGCCGGCATCCAAGGTTGGTGAGGAGCGTCCCCGGCGCATAGCTGGCGAGGGTCGGGGCGCTGAGCGAAGGCTGCTCGCGGAGGTGGAGCGCGGTGGAGACGCCGGCGACCTCCCAAAGCCGCGGGCCGCCCTCTTCCGGCGCCGCCGGCACATCCGCGGCGGCAGCGGGCGGGGGCGTTGCCGGCGCACTGTCCTCGGTAAGGAACCGTCCGGCGACCCAGCCCTCGACACCGCCATAGCGGATCCGGCACCAGCGCAGCCGCCCCGCGCGTTCGCGTTCGGCCGGGGTCATCTGCTGCCACTCTGCGAAGGTCGGCCCACCCTGACAGCCGAGGTTCTGAACGCCGCGGCCGTCGTGCGGGATCTCGCCGATCCTGGCACTGCTCGCCCGCGGCTCGGCGCGGATGTTGAGCACATCGTCCGCAGCAACGCCGGTGACCGCAAAGAAATCGGGGCCGCTGGCGGTCGCGTGGCCGGAACCGGGCGCGAAAACCATGACGCCCACCGCCAGGATGAACAGGAACGTTCCGCGTTTCATCACCTCCCCCGCTTGACCAGGCCCACAATGAACAGCAGGACCACCGCGCCCGCCGTCGCTGTGACCAGCGAGCCGATCAGGCCGCCCGCCTCGATGCCGAGAAGACCGAAGAGAAAACCTCCGATGAAGGCCCCGATCACCCCGACAATCAGATTGCCGATGAGGCCGAAGCCGCCGCCCATGATCATGCCAGCCAGCCAGCCGGCAACAAGGCCGATCAACAGAAACAGAAGAAGTGCTGTGACGTCCATGGTCCTCTTGTCCTAATCATGTTTCGGTATCTCCGACTGGAGACAACAACTCCGATCGAATGGATGGATAAACTTTTGGCCTTGTCTTCACGAGAGGAAACGATGCAAGGCCACGGCCGCTTTCTCATTCGACAAAAGTGGATGATGCCGTGGGCTTCTCCGCGCTCGCTGGCGGTGACCGAGGGGCGAGGCTCTCCCACGCAAGGCGCTCCGCCGCCAGCCAGTAATCGAGAGCGCGGCCGTGCTGACGACCTGCGGCTTCCCAAAGGTAATAGGCCCGCTCGCAGATCGACTGATGAAAGCTGATGCCACTGGTACTGGTCGCGTAGGTCAACTCGCGAACCATGGTTTCGGCCATCAGCCAAGTTTGCAGGGTGATGTTCGCCTGTTGCCCGAATGACCGCCACAGGGCGTCGGCCAGGTCCTCGACGGGCTCGACGAAGAGACCCTCGGTCCTGCTGCCGCTTTCTGGCGAAGTGGCTGCGTGGCTCACCGCCCCGTCTGGCTCATCCTGCACCGGAGACCTCCACCTCGTGCCAGCCGCGCCGTCAGTCGCCGAAAATCACCACTTCGGGGATCTCATAGCGTTCCTCGCCGACCTGGATCTTGAACAGGTCCCCCTCCTTGGTGGCGCTGGCTGTGATGTCGCCGTCGGCCTGGCTGATGTCCGCGCTCAGGAACTTGCCGCCCTCGAAGAAGAGCGCCCGCTTCCTGCCGTCCGGCGTGGTGACGATCACCGTGGCCGTGCCGCCGCCGTCGCGCGCCACGCCCATATCGCACTGCCCCAGCGGCTGGCCGGCGGCGGCTGCGCAGGGAACCTTGCCGGTGGCATCGAAATCCCCCAGGCCGGCGCGCTCCGCGGCGGATGGCTTCTCCGTTTCACCAGCCTTGGCCGGCTCGGCGGCCGCCGCTGCATCCGTTGCTTCTGCCGGTTGCGGAGCGGTTGCCGGACTCGCCGGCGCCGTCTGTTTTTCGGGCTCCGCCGTTGTTTTCGCCGCCTGCGACGCGGTCGTTGATGCCTGTTGTCCGGCGCTGCTCTCGCTCTCCGGGCTGTCGTCGCAGGCGGAAAGGGCAAGGCCTGTCGCCAGGATGGTACAGATCAGTCTCGCGCGTTTTTGTGCCATGGTTCCGTCTTCTTCTGTGTCTGTCGATGAAGCCCGCCGTCCGCTTCCGTTTCCGACCCGGGCCTCAGAGCCGTCCTTCGTCGCCGAGAAATAGGATTCCCGTCGTTGTGCCATCATTGTAGCCGATGCAGCGCCAGGGTGCGCGCTGTCCGCCAACGCCGACGATCACCTCCGTTCCTGCTTCCGAGACTGAAGAGTTCAGAAGAACGACGTCTGGGTTGTTGGTCGCTTGTGTAACATCCCTGAGACAAGCCTGTTCCGCCGCGCTCGGTGCCCCGGGACTGGTGTCGGCAGGGCCTCCAGGGTTCCCACTGCCCCCACCGGCGCCCCCTGCGTTTACGGTGCATCCGGCAACGATAACCGCTGCGACGGCAAGCGCACTGAGGTTCCGTGAATTGGTTATCACACTGTCCATCACGTTACTCCAAGCTCTGTCGATGAGCTCGCGTCTTGGAACTTGCGATACTAAGGCATCCGGACCGGCGTTTTTAGTCAATGCCAAAGATGACATTGAAGGACTGAGCGCCGTTGCTCCGATTGATAACCTCGATGACGTGATCGCCCGTTTGCCAGAGCTGGCCACGGTACTCCCGGTCCGACGTCATTTGGTCCAGAAGCAATGATCCATCCGGGTTGAAGATTTGGTAGTACATGTCCGGGCCGTTGGCCGCGAGGCGGAAATAGAGGTCCTGCCCGTTTTTCGCGCCGAGGACGTAGCGGACCGAGCCGCCGGGAAGCAACGACGCGGTGAATTCGGTGCCTGACGTACCGGAGGAGAAGCTGACGCGCTGCGTCCCGGAGACATAATCGCCACCCGGTTGGCTGGGGGCCCCGGACATCGCACCTCCGCCGTCATCCGCGGCCTGAGCCATGCTCAATTCGCCAACCGTGCCGTCCGAATAGGCGCGACAACGCCAAACGGTCCCGCCGGCATCGCGCAGCATGACGAGCGTGGCCGCTTCCGAGAACTCAGAGCTCAGCACCTCACCGCCCGCCCGCGCATCGGGTCCGCCAACCGCTCTCAGCCGATCGATGCAGCCGTCGATCGCCTCCTGCTCACCGGCGCTGGCCGCGGTGGTCCCGGCGATGGCGGCAAGCACGGTCAAGGCCGCCAAGAACGCGTAAGTGGTTTTCATTTTTCATCCCTCGTCGAATTTTTTCGGCGCGTTAACAGTCTTCCGCGGGTAACATTGTCACGGAGGAGTACCGTCCATCGGACGTGGTGATTTCGGCGCAGGCGCCGGTCGAGCGATTGAACCAGTAAGTGGTCAGCCCTTCGGACCGCACGGGTTCGTACCCGAGGCTCCGCACGCCCATCTCGGCCCCACCGGCACGCGCGCCCTGGAACGCGGTGAGGTCCGTTGAGCTGCCGACCGTCGGGCCGGTCGCCGAGGGACCGCCCCCCATGGCTCCCCCTGACGTTTCCCCGGTTGAGGTTCCTCCCCGGGTCGGTGCTTCGGCACAGGCCGAGAGCAGTGCAGCAGTGCAGACGGCAGCGGTCCACATCAGAAGTGTTGTTCCATGCTTCACGGTTTCATCCTTTCATCTTCATTCGGGGCGGCAAGCTCTTTGCAATGCCCATGGTCGTCCAATTCTCACAGGCAGGGGGGCATCCGCCGCGGTGACCGGCGAGCCGGCCGGGGCGACTACGCCGCATCGTGGGTCATGATCACGAAGTCGGTGCCCGAGCGCGTATCCGCGTGGGCGGGAAGATCGGTCATGACCAGGACCATGCCCGGGTGCATGCGCATCTTCATCGCCTCGATCACGTGCGGTTCGGACTGCAGGCGCCTGATCACCGCTTCTTCCGGCTCGACGAAGCCCTCGGGCGCGTCGTGGTGGTAGCCGATGGCGTGCCAGGCGAGGCCGCGGCGCGCGTCGTGGGTGTCGAAGAGGATGAACACGTGGGAGCCAAGCGGGGTTTCCGGATCCCGGATGATCGCCCGCCCCTCCGCGACGATCACTCCGTTCTCCAGAACGAAGACCCGCTCATCGGCGCCACTGACCAGCACGGAGGTGGGCGGGGTCGGGTTGTCCCCGTGCCATCCGGTCGGCAGCCGTTTCCCGTCAAGGTGGGCAATGGCATCCTCGAACTCGTGCTCCGCGTACTCGCTCAGCACCAAGCCCGGGTGCACCACTTCGGCCGGGTCGCTGTGACCGCCGGCGAGAATGACCGGCGTACCCATATGGGTGATCCCGAACAGCCGTTCGGAGAACTCCAACGGCAGACGGATGCAGCCGTGCGAGGCCGGGTAGCCGGGCAGCTTGCCGGCGTGCAGGGCGATGCCGTCCCAGGTGAGGCGGTTCATGTTCGGCATCGGCGCACCGCCGTAGGTGGAGGACCGGTGGTGCTTATCCTTTTGCAGCACCGTGAAGACGCCGGTCGGCGTCTCGTGCCCTTTCTTGCCGGTCGAGCACGTGGACACGGCGATGCGGATCCCGTTGCGGTAGACGTGCACCCGCTGATCCGGGATCGAAACGACGACGGCGACCGGCCCTTCAGGTGACAGCTCCGGGTTCCAGGTAAACTCACCCGGCTGCAACTCGTGGATTTCCTTGACCACCGGCTGCGCAGTGCCCCGCCCTCCGAAGAGACCCCAGGCGATGCCGGCGAGTCCGGCCGTCCCGGCAACCGTCAGAAAACGGCGGCGGTCGCCGCGTATCCGTCGTTCAATCTGCATTGCGAACAACCCCTGCTTGCTCAGGCTGTGGATAGCAAAGAGGGAGGCCGACCCCGCCAACGCCGGCGGGTGGGCCGGCCTCCCGAGTTCAACCGCCTGTGATGACGGCCTCAGAAAACTCAAAGCGCTGCTCGCCGATGCGGATCATGAACAGGTCACCCTCACGCCCGACCGTCATCCGGGCGCCAGAGTCGGCCTCGCTCTGGTCGTAGGACATCGGTGTGCCGTTCTCGTAGACGATCACCCGGCTGCCGCCGTCCGGCCAGAACACGGTGATTGTGCCGTTTCCGCCCGCCTCGCGCTTGACCCCGAAGCGGCACGACCCCTTCGGCTGCCCGGCCACGCGCGCACACGCCAGGATTCCGGTCGCGTTGAAGTCCGTACCCGGCACGTTGGCATCGCCGCCATGCGACGTCGCAGCAGCAGCACCCGTCGCAGCGCCGGTGATGTCGACGGTCAGGGTGTAGTCCGCCGTCTCGTTCCGGCGGGCAGCGTTGCGCATCATGTAGACGCGCACTGTGTAATCGCCGGACTCGGGCAAAGTGCCGCTGAATTGATTGCCGGAAATCGAGCCAACGAACATTGCAACGTCCGCAGAACCTGGGGGGAGCACGTTGAAATACGCAGCTGTGTTGTCGCTCTGCAGGGAAACGCGCATACTCTGGCCTGCAGAGGCCCGAAGCACATAGTCAACGGCCGCGTAGCCCTGGATTCTGTCCGAGACAGTTGCTTCGCTGCGACCCTTTGCGAAATGGATCGTTTCCGTGCGGATATCGCGTGCAGATGTGGCCATCGGACTAAGAAGGCTCACCACAATCACCGCGATCACCGCGATCACCGCGAGCCTGCCAGCGTTTTTTATCATTCATCCCTCGTCGACCCTGCGGCACCCATCTTTTTTTTGGTGTGGAGCCCCGGCCACACCCGACTTTTCGTCTCTAACCCCTGTTCGCTTCAGAGACTTCGGACTGCGATCCGCCCGACGACACACTTGGCAACGCCAGGCGTGGAAAGCGTTTCGCCTTTCAAACCCTCCAGACCTGCCTCAGAGGTGAGAGGGCCGCCTCTGAGGCAGGTTCGGAGGACTGCAGCCCCCGCCCGTGGCTCTCCTCACGTGAGACACGATAGCCGAGTTACAAATGGCAGGATGTCCGGAATTCTCTGTCAGGAATTTCCTGACAAGGTTTTCAGTCCGGGATCACACGCGGTCAAGCGGTCACCGGGTTCGGTGCGGCATCCGCATAAGCGGTTCATGGGAGATTACCGGATCATTGTGCGCTACGATTGGTCGTAATCCGCTGTTCTGGTGTAGCGCCGATGCACGACTGCGCGGTCTGAATGTCCGGAGAGACTGTTGATCCGCATGGGGCTTCCGAACAGGTTCGGGCTGCGCTGCAGTCTCGCTGGCGCCCGCCTCCTTGGCGCTCTGGCAGTGGCGCTCGCCTGGTTGGGGTCGGCCGCACCCTCCCCGGCGGATTTGCTGACACCTGCCCAGCGCGCCTGGCTGGAAGCCCACCCGGACCTGGTCATCGGCTTTCCGGCAGACCAGCCGCCCGCCGTCATCAGCCGGTCGGACGGTCACCTGGAAGGCGTCTTTGTCGAATATTTAAACCTCCTGAACCAGCGTCTTGGCGCTGATATTCGTGTCGAGCTCGGTCGATGGACGGATTTAGTCACGCGCGCCGAACAGCGCGAAATCGACATGCTCGGCTTTACTTTCAAAATCGCCGCCCATCGCGAATTTTTTGAATTCAGCAACACGGTTATCAGCACTTATTACTACATTTATGCCCGCAGCGACGACGACGCCCCCCCTGAAACCCTCACTGCGCTGGCCGGCAAGCGGGTCGGCTACCTCGACAAGACCCGCATCGTTGAGGCGCAACTCGCCGGGCGAAGCGATGTGGCGCTGATCCCGCTGCCCGACCACGAGGCGCTCGCCAGCGCGCTGCTCGCCGGGCGCATCGATGTGGCGTTGGGCAGCGTCTCGTTCGAGTACTGGCGCAAATCTTATACCCAGACCGGATTCCGGGTCGCGGCCATGGTGCCTGAGATGGGCGGCGATCTGGTCATCGCCGTGCGCAACGACTGGCCCGAACTGACAGCCATTCTCAATGCCGGCCTCGCGACGATCACCGGGAGCGAGCGGCAGGCGATCATCGACCGGTGGCTTGGCCGCACGGCAACGCCGGAGCAGGCATCCCGACCGGTGCTCAATGCCGCCGAACGTTCCTGGCTGGCCGAAAAACCGGTGATCCGGGTCGGCATTGGTCCGGCCCGGGCGCCGGTCGAGTTCATCGATGAGTCCGGCGCGCCCCAGGGGATCTCCCTTGCCTATCTGAAGCGCCTCGAAGACCTCCTCGGTGTCCGCTTCGAGGTGATCCCGAGCGCATCGTGGGCGGAATCGATGGCGCAGCTCGACCACGGCGGCCTCGACCTTCTGCCCGCGGTTGCGGTCACGCCCGCGCGCACAGCGACAATGCGGCTGACCGAGCCTTATGTCCGCTTTCCGGCCGCGATTTTTTCCGCGGCAGATATCGCCTATCTGGGCGGCCTCGATGCGCTCGGCGACGAGCGCGTTGCCGTCATCGAGGGGGACGCGGTGCAGGCCTGGCTTTCGCAGCGATATCCCGCGCTGACGCTGGTGCCGGTCACGGACACCCGCGAGGCCCTGCGCCGGGTTGCCCGCGGAGAAGCTTACGCGTTCGTCGGCAACCTGGTGACGACCAGCTACGCCATCGGCCAGAGCGGTCTCACCCGGATCAAGGTGGTCGGCGAGACGCCGTTCGAATACCGCCTGGGGATGGCTGTGCGCGAAGACCGGGCGATGCTGGCCGGCATTCTCCAGAAAGGGCTTGAGGCGATCCCCAAGCACGAGCGCGATGCCATCTATCACGACTGGATTTCTATCCGTTACAGCGACGACACCGACCTCCGCCTGATTTGGGGGGTGGTGGCCGGCTCGGCCCTGCTGATCGCCCTGGTCGGCCTGTGGAACCGCCGCCTGATCAGCGAAATCAACCGCCGGCGCCAGGCCGAAGCGGCCCTGCTCGAATCCAAGCGGGCCGCCGACGAGGCCAACCGGGCGAAAAGCGCGTTTCTTGCCAACATCAGC
>CAYVUM010000101.1:0-11954 GCA_964454795.1 uncultured Rhodospirillaceae bacterium | reverse complement strand
CGCAATGGCCACAGGTACCTGAAACCTGCGCGTCTACCAATTCCGCCACCTGGGCAGGGCTGTCCGGGCGGTCTCTTCGCGCTCTGCCAACCACAAGCCGACTCTCAATACCCGCGAAGCCGGACGACGTCCGCGCGATCCACTCCCCGGATGACAGAGGTAAAAGCGAACCGCGCCGGTGTCAACGCCGTTCACCCGGCGCCGGACGATGCGAGAGTCAAACGTCGCTACCCCGCAGGGCCGGTCGACCCCGGTCGCCGAAACCAGTCGACCGCTGTCGCTCGGGGTTAGTTGACCGCTGTCGTTCGGGGGCTTAAAGCGGTTCGAGGACGAGGCTCCCCGATCCCGGGAGGCCTTCCGGAACTGCAAACAGGGAGCGGACATGCCGCGTCGCGTCATCGCCGTCTTCGGCGGCTCGGGTTTCGTCGGTCGTCATCTGGTCCGGCGTCTTGCCGCCGCCGGCTGGATCATCCGGGTCGGCGTCCGCGACCCTGAAGCGGCGGCCTTTCTCAAGCCGATGGGCGACGTGGCCCAAATCGTCCCGGTCGGCGCCGACATCAACCGCCCGGCAACCGTCGCGCCGTTGGTCGCCGGTGCCGATGCTGTCGTCAACCTGGTGGGAATCCTCTACGAGAAGGGCGAGCGGACCTTCCAGCGGGTCCATGTGGATGGTGCCGCCAATGTCGCGCGGGCCGCCGCCGAGGCCGGGGCCAGCCGCTGTGTACATATGTCGGCGCTCGGCGCCGATCCCCACGCCGAGGCGGCCTACGCGCGCACCAAGGCAGCCGGAGAGCAGGCGGTGCTGGCCGCCTTTCCCGCCGCCGGCGTCGTTCGGCCGAGCGTGGTGTTCGGCCCGGAGGACAATTTCTTCAATCAGTTTGCCCGCATCGCCCGGTTCTCCCCGGTCCTGCCGGTGTTCGAAACCCGGTTCCAGCCGGTGTGGGTGGGCGATGTGGCCGATGCAATGATGCAGCTGCTCGCCGATCCGGCGACCGATGGCAAGACCTATGAACTGGGCGGGCCGCGGGTGGTCTCGTTCCGGGAGATCATGGAGATCGTTATGCGCGAGACCGGCCGCCGCCGGCTGCTCGTGCCGCTGCCCCTCAACGTCGCCCGGATCGAGGCGGCGGTGATGGAACTGCTGCCCACGCCGCCGCTGACCCGCGATCAGGTGAAGCTGCTCGCCCGGGATAATGTCGTCTCGCCGGGCGCCCTGACGCTTGCCGATCTCGGCATCTCGCCGACGGCGATCGAGGCCGTCGTCCCGGCCTATCTCCGCGATTTCCGGCCACCGGCATTGCGCCGTCGCCGCCTGCAATAGGTCGGCTTCGGTCTGCCCGCCGGCGGCGGCTGTTGGCCGGGACGAGCCCCGCGGGCGGCTCAGAACACGCCGGCGCGGGTCAGGCCTTGTTCTTCATAATAGCGGGCGGCGCCCGGATGGAGTGGAATCGCCACGCCCTCAAGGGCGGTCTCAAGGCGGATCAGCGCGCCTTTGGGGTGGCCGGCGTCGAGCACGCGACGGTTGTTGGGGTGCCACAGCGCCCGGGTGATCGCGTAGATGAGCGCCTCGTCCGCCTCCGCCGAGACCACCAGCTGAGCGCCGACCGCGAGGGTGGGGGTGGCCGGAACGTCCTTGTAGGCGTCAGCCGCAATCACATCCTTCATCAAAAACCCGTGGTCACGCATGATCGCTGCCGCCGGCTCGCCCTCGATCGGCGTGAAGTCCAGATCGGCCAGCTCGGCGGCCTGGCTGATGGCGGAGAGCGGCGTGCCACCCACCATGAACACGGCGTCCAGTTCCCCGGCGATCAGCATATCGGTTGCCCGGCCGAGTTTCGCGTAGAACGGTGTCAGGTCAGCCTCGCTCAGGCCCCAGGCATCGAGGACGATCTGCGCGGCCACCCGGGTTCCCGATCCCGGCTCGCCGACGGCCACCCGGCGGCCGGCGAGGTCGGCCACGGTCTTAATCCCGGCGTCGGCGCGGGAGACGAGGTGGATCGTCTCCGGATAGAGGTTGGCCACCGCCCGGAGATCCCCGAGCGCGCCGGTCTCGGCAAACACGCCTTTGCCCGAGTAGGCGAGGAAGGCGATGTCGGCCTGACACAGGGCGAGGTCGAGGCGGCCGTCCGTCACCGCCATGGCGTTTTCCACCGAGCCCTGGGTGGAGACGGCCGCGGCGATCAGCCCGGGAACCCCGCAGCTGCCACCGACGTCGCAGTCGCGCGAACCGGGCGGGTTGCTGATCGCGCTGGCGATCAGCCCGCCAACGGGAAAGTAGGTGCCGCCGGTGGAGGCGGTGCCGATCCGCAGGAACCGGAGCTCCTGGGCGATGGCATTGGCGCCGCCGAGCATCACCGCCACCGCCAGGAGGAGAGCCAGGGCGGCAGAGCCCCGGCGCAGGTTCGGGCGCGGGGAGCGGCCGGCGGCGGATCGGGTTCGGGTGCGGATCATCGATTCGGCTCCTCCGCTGCCGCATCGGCGCGGGAAGGGGTCAGGGGACGGCGATGAACACCACCGCCCAGACGAACAGCGCATCATCGCGCGCCGCCAGCGCGGAACCGACATCGTGAGGCCAGACCGGCCGGGCCGGGTCGCGGCCAGCATGTCGCGGAGCAGCGGCCCCTCGAATGTATAGGCTTTCGGCCGGTCGGGGTAGCCGGTGATGATTGTGCGCCGGGGCAGGGCGGGCAGGGCCGCGCGATCGAAGTCGGCGGCGCGCTCGGAGTCATCGCCAAGCGCGTTCTGCAGCGCAACCCGCAAACGGATCGAATGGCGCGCGGTTGGGAGGAGCAATGGCGCGCCGACGGTGAGCGCCACCGCTCCGCGCGGTGCGGCGGGCGGTGCTCCGGCCGGGGTCTCAGGTATGCAGTTCGGTCGGGTTGTGGCGGTTGAGGATCTCGGTGATCTCGGCTTCGCCGACGTTTGGGGTGACGACCTGGACCTGATGCTTCGCTTCGTCGATCCGGATATTGTCCTCGGGAATGCCGGAGGAGATCAGGTCGTCGAAGACGTTGGTCAGCGTGCTCGGCAGGCGGTAAATGGCGGTAATGATCTCGGCCATATCGGTGGTCTCCTGGCGCTGGTGCCGGAAATCCGCCGCGTGCGGGAGACCGCCCGGGCGGCACTCCGTCAATCAGGCAAGGATGATACCAGGAAATTCGTCCGGCGCGTATGCCTGGGTTGAGGTGTTGCGGCAGAAAGCCCGAGCCCCATCGGCTCGACGGCCGTCCCTGGCCCTCTCACAGTGGCGAAGGTGGCTGGGCTCTCTCAAACCGTCATGGCCGGGCGTCCGTCCCGGCCATCCACGCCTCGGCCGGGACAAGACGCCGGGCGATCAGGGGGCGGAGGGCCGCAAGGGCAGGGGGCGCAGCACGCGAAGGGCGGAATAGCGGAGCGTATTCCGCCGCATGTGTCGGAGCCAAACCGGGGACAAGACTTTCCATCTTTCCTCCAGTTGGCAACGTTCCAGCCCCCCACCTCCCATCCGGCGGAATACGCCTTCGGCTATTCCGCCCTACACCCTCGCCCCCTACACCTCCAATACCGTGCTCCCCGTCGTCTTCCTTGCCTCCAAGTCCCGGTGCGCCGTTGCCATCTCCTGCAACGGGTAGTCCTGGCCGATCTCGATCCTGACCGTCCCGCTGGTCACCACCGCGAACAACTCGGCGGCCATCGCCCGATAGGCCTCCGCCTTGGCGGTGTAGGTCATCAGGCTCGGGCGGGTGAAGAACAGGCTGCCGCGCGACGCCAGCATCGCCGGCTCGAACGCCGGTACCGGACCCGACGCGTTGCCGTAGCTGACCATCATCCCGAGCGGCCGCAGGGAGTCGAGCGAAGCCTCGAAGGTCGCCTGGCCGACCGAATCATAAGCCACGGCCACGCCTTCGCCGCCGGTCAGCGCCCGCACCCGCGGTGCCACCGGCTCGCGGGTGTAGACGATCGCGTGGTCGCAGCCGTGGGCGCGGGCCAGCGCCGCCTTCTCATCGCTGCCGACCGTGCCGATCACCACCGCTCCCAGATGCTTCGCCCACTGGCAGAGGATCAACCCGACCCCGCCGGCGGCGGCATGCACCAGGATCGGATCACCCGGCTGCACCGGATAGGTCTGGCGGAGCAGGTACTGCGCGGTCAGCCCCTTCAGCATGATCGCCGCCCCGGTGCGGTCGTCGATGGCCTCGGGCAGCTTCACCACCCGGTCGGCAGGCATCAGCCGCGTCGCGGCGTACGCGCCGACCGGCAGCGAGGCATAGGCGACCCGGTCGCCCGGCTTGAGCGCCGCAACCCCCTCGCCAACCGCGTCGACCACCCCGGCCGCCTCCATCCCCAGCACCGCCGGCAGGCCGGCCAGCGGATAGAGGCCGCTGCGGTGGTAGACGTCGATGTAATTGAGGCCGACGGCGGTCTGGCGCAGCCGCACCTCGCCAGGGCCGGGCTCGCCCACCATCACCGGCTCCCAGACCAGGACCTCAGGTCCGCCGTAAGCGTGGATGCGGATCGCGTGAGTCATCGAACGCTCCGGAGGTTTGCGGCCGCCGTCCGCTCCAGATCGAGCAGCGCCCGCTTGGTGGCGGGCCCCTGGCCGCCGGAATAGCCGCCGAGCCCGCCGCCGGCGGCGATGACCCGGTGGCAGGGCACGATCAAGGTGAGCGGATTGCGCCCGCACGCCCGGCCGACCGCGCGCGGGGCGCTGCCCACCGCCCGGGCGGTGTCGGCATAGGAGATGGTCTGGCCGAACGGGATCGTCTGCATCACCGCCCACACCCGCCGCTCGTGGTCCGAGCCGGCGAGGCGCAGCGGCAGCTCGAACCGGGTCAGCGCCCGCGCAAAATAGGCCTCGAGCTGTTCCAGGGCGCGGTCGAGCAGGGACGTGCAAACGGCTCCGGCCGGCGCCCGACGGCCCCAGTGCACGGCGACGATCGCCTCGTCATCGGCGATGACGGTCAGCGGTCCGAGCGGAGTGGGCAGACAGGCACGGTCCATGCCTGGAGACTATCGCGCGGCGAGGCGGCTCCGCAATGTCTCCGCGTCGGTGGCCGGCAGGCCGCAGGTGGGACCGGCGCAGACGTAGGCGGTGGCCACCCCGTCCACCCGGGTCTTGCCGGCGGCCGGGTGAGCCTCGGGCACGCGTTCGCCCTCGCTGTAAACCGCGACAACCCGCAGCGCGCCCGGCCAGGTCAGCGCCGCGGTGCGCAGCGCCGCCGTATCGGCCGCCGCCGGATCGCCGATGATCACCACCTGGCGGCCGGCCTCGAGCAACTCATAGGCGCACAGCAAGCCGGGGATGCCGATCAGGTACTGGATCTGATCGCCGGAGAACAGGGTGATCAGCCGCTCGCAGCGCTCACGGTAGCGGTCGTCGCCGGTGAGCATCCACAACCGCGCCAGCACGTCCAGCATCGTGCCGTTGCCGGCAGGGGTGGCGTGATCGGCCGCCGGCTTGGTGCGGGCGAGGACGTCGGTCGTATCGTTCGCGGAGAGGAAGTAGCCGCCGTCGACCGGGTCCCAGTAATGGCGGTCGGCCACCTCCACCCAGGTGACGGCGCGCTCGAGGTAGCTGCGCTCGCCGGTGACCTCGAACAGGACAAGTGCCGCCTGGGAGAGGTTGGCGTAATCGTCGATCACGGCCGGATGCCGGGCCTGACCGGCGCACCAGGCATGGTAGAGGCGGCCGTCGGCAGCGGCCATCTCCTCGGCAACGAACCGGAAGATCGCCCGGGCGGCGTCCAGCCATGCCGGCTCGGCAAACGCCGACGACGCCCGCGCCAGGGCGGTGATCATCAGGCCGTTCCAGTCGGCGAGCACCTTGTCGTCGCGCTGCGGCGGGACCCGGCCGGTGCGCACCGTGGCCAGCTTGTTCAGCGCGCCACGCAGCTTCGCCTCCTCGGCCGGCGGGCGCAGCGCCATCGCATTCAGGCGATTGAGAATCGTGTGACCCTCCCAGTTTCCGCCCCGGGTCAGGTCATAGACGGGCTTGAAAGCGGCGGCCTCGTCGCCGAGGATCCGGTCGATTTCCGCCTCGGACCAGACGTAGTACTTGCCCTCCACACCTTCGCTGTCGGCATCGAAGGCGCTGGCGAGGCCGAAGCGCCCGCCGTCGCTGCCACCGGCGGCGAGGTGCTCCAGGACCCAGCCGATCGTCTCCCGGACCCGGGTGGCATAGAGCGGCGAGCCGGTTTCCAGCCACACCTCGGTCATCAGGTCGACCAGCTGGGCGTTGTCGTAGAGCATCTTCTCGAAGTGCGGGACCAGCCAGCGCACATCGGTGGCGTAGCGGGAGAAGCCGCCGCCGACATGATCGTAAATCCCGCCCTGGCAGATGTTGTCGAGGCTGACCACCACGGCCTCGCGGAACAGCGGTGAGCCGCTGCGCAGCCACGCCCGCCACAGCAGCCGGAACAGCATCGCCTGGGGGAACTTCGGCGCGCCGGCGGTGCCGCCGTGGATCGGGTCGATCAGCCTCAGGGCCGTCGCTGCGACCTCGTCGAGGATCTGGCCGTTCAGGCCCTTGCCCGGTTCGGGGCGGGACAGTTTGGCAAGCCCTTCGCGCAGCGCCGAGGCGTTCTTCTCCACCTTCTCCGGTTCCTCGCGATAGGTGCGGGCGACGGCGCGCAGCACCTCGGGGAAGGCCGGTCGGCCGAACCGGCTCTCGGCGGGAAAGTAGGTGCCGCCCCAGAACGGCTGGCCATCGGGCTTGAGGAACATGGTCAGCGGCCAGCCGCCCTGTTGGCCCATCATCGCCAGCGCCGACTGGTAGAGCACATCCACGTCCGGGCGCTCTTCGCGGTCAACTTTGATGTTGACGAACAACTCGTTCATCACGTCGGCGATGGCGTCGTTCTCGAAGCTTTCATGGGCCATGACGTGGCACCAGTGGCAGGCGGCATAGCCGATGGACAACAGGATCGGCTTGTCTGCCGCGCGCGCTTCTTCGAACGCCTCATTTCCCCATGCCCGCCAGTGCACCGGATTGTCCTTGTGCTGGAGCAGGTACGGGCTGGTTTCGACGGTAAGCAGGTTCTCGGTCAAGTTGGTCTCCGTCCCGGGGCGCGGCGGGGTTGAGCGCGACTACGGCGCAATCGCTGCGTTGCGTCTCCGTCCGTGGTCGCTTAGTTTGTGCGACAGAGCGAGGACAACAACCCCTTCCGTTCCAATCTGGAAGGTCGATGATTTCCCGGCCGCCGTCACTTGCCCGGCCGACGCCACGGAAGAGTGCGAGCCGTCATGAAGATCCATATGGATGTCGAATGTACGCCCGAGGAAGCGCGCAAGCTGTTCGGGCTCCCCGACGTCGAGCCCATGCAGAAGGCGATGATGGGCGAAATCGAGGGCCGAATGAAAAAGGCGCTCAGTGCCATGGAGCCGGACGCGCTGTTTCGGATGTGGCTGCCCGCCGGTCTGCAGAGTCTCGAGCAGTGGCAAAAGTTCATGTGGGCGAACGTCAGCAAGGCGATGGGCCCGCGAACCCGCGATGAAGATGTCTCGGCCGACAGCAACCAGAGCTGAAAGCCCGGGTGATCCGGGGACGGGCGTTGGCGGGCACCCGGAGGACGGGCCGCTGTACTACCGCTGCCACGTGTTCTGTTGCACCAATCAGCGGCCAGCGGGCCATTCCCGCGGCTGTTGCGCCGAGAAGGGGGCGGTCAAGCTTCGCGACTACATGAAGGCGCGGGCCAAGGAACTGGGGCTTGATGGCGTGCGGATCAACTCCGCCGGCTGTCTTGACCGCTGTGAGCTCGGGCCAACCATGGTGATCTATCCTGAAGGGGTCTGGTACCGCTGTCCGACCCGGGAGGACATCGACGAGGTCCTGACCGTCCACGTCCGGGATGGCAGGAGGGTGGAACGCCTGCGGCTGCGTCGGGACAGCGAAGCGCCGGCGACTTAAATCCGAAAGGCCGGGCAGTGAATTTGCTGGAACCGGCGGTGGCGACCATCTTCGCCCCGGCGACCGGTCCGGGCCGCGCCGGCATCGCGGTGATCCGCCTGTCCGGTCCGGCCGCGGGCCGCGCCCTCGAATCCGTCACCGACCGGCCGCTGCCGCCGCCGCGCCGCGCGGTTCGCCGGCGCTTTCACGATGCGGTCGGAGAGGACGTCGACGACGGCCTTGTTCTGTGGTTCCCGGCGCCCGCCAGCTTTACCGGCGAGGACGTGGCCGAACTGCACGTCCACGGCAGCCTCGCCGTGGTTTCGGCCCTGTGTGAAGCGCTGGCGGCGGTCCCGGGCCTGCGGCCTGCCGAGCCGGGGGAGTTCACCCGCCGCGCCTTCGATCACGGTAAGCTGGACCTGACCGCGGCGGAGGGCCTTGCCGACCTGATCGCCGCCGAGACCGCGGCCCAGCGCCGCCAGGCGCTGCGTCAGCTCGACGGCGCGCTCGGCCGGCTCTATGAGGGCTGGCGCGACCGGCTGGTCCGGGTCCTGGCCCATCTCGAGGCGGTGATCGATTTCGCTGACGAAGACCTGCCGGGGGGGATCGAGGCGGCGGCCTGGCCGGAGGTTGTCGCGCTGCAGGCGGAGGTGCGTGCCCATCTGGCGGACGGCCACCGCGGCGAGCGGGTCCGCGAGGGGGTGCGGATCGCCCTGCTCGGCCCGCCCAACGCCGGCAAGTCGAGCCTGCTGAACGCGCTCGCCGGCCGTGACGCGGCGATCGTCCACGAGTTGCCGGGAACCACCCGCGACGTCATCGAGGTCGCCCTGGATGTGGCCGGCTTTCCGGTGATCGTCGCTGATACCGCCGGCCTGCGCGCCGCAACCGGGGCCGTCGAGCGGGAAGGGGTGGAGCGCAGCCGGCGCACGGCGGCCGCCGCCGATATCCGGGTGGTGGTGCTCGACGGCGCTCTCTGGCCGGCGGTGGATCCGGAAGCCGCGGCCCGGATCGATCCGGAGGCCGTCGTCGTGGTCAACAAGTGCGACCTCGGCCGGGTTGGCGCTGATGCGGGCGTGCAGGGACGACCGGTCCTTCCCATATCGGCGCTGACCGGCGCCGGGCTCGGGGACTTGCTGGCGGCGCTGGCGCGGCGGGTCCGCGACCGGTTCGATGTGGGCGCGGCACCCTCGCTGACCCGGCTGCGCCATCGGCGGGCGCTGCAGGACTGCGAAGACGCTCTGGCGCGGGCGCTGGCCACGGCCGGGGCAGGCGGCGGCCTGGAACTGGCGGGCGAAGACATGCGGCTGGCCGCCCGGGCGCTGGGACGGATCACCGGCCGGGTGGACGTGGAAGCGATCCTGGATGTGGTGTTCCGGGATTTTTGTATCGGCAAGTAGGGGAGCCGGACGGGTGAGCCAGCGGTGGGATGTGATCGTCGTCGGCGGCGGCCACGCCGGATGCGAGGCGGCGGCGGCGGCGGCCCGGGCCGGGGCGGCAACCCTTCTCGTCACTCATCGGGCCGACACGATCGGCGAGATGTCCTGCAATCCGGCGATCGGCGGGCTTGCCAAGGGCCAGCTGGTCCGCGAGGTGGACGCCCTGGACGGGGTGATGGCCCGGGCGATCGATCGTGCCGGCATCCAGTTCCGGGTGCTCAACCGCAGCAAGGGGCCGGCGGTCCGCGGTCCCCGCGCCCAGGCCGACCGCAAGCTCTACCGCGCGGCCATGCAGGCGCTGCTGGCCGAACAGCCGGGCCTGTCGATCCGCGCCGCTGCCGTGGAGGACATCGCGCTCGATGGTGCGGGCGCTGCCGCCGCGGTGGTGCTCGATTGCGGCCGGCGACTGGCCGCCGGCGCAATCGTGCTGACCACCGGTACGTTTCTTCGCGGCCTGATTCATGTGGGGGAGAAGCAGGTTGCGGCGGGACGGGTGGGCGAGCCGCGTTCGGTCGGGCTTGCCGAGACCCTGCAACGGCTCGGCTTCGCCACCGGCCGGCTGAAGACCGGTACGCCGCCGCGGCTCGACGGCCGGACGATCCGCTGGAGCGGCCTGGATGTTCAGCCGGGGGACGATCCGCCCGAACCGTTCTCGTTCCTCACCGATCGGATTACCACGCCGCAGATCGTCTGCCACATCACCGGCACGACGCCCGCCGGGCACCGGTTGATCCGCGACAACCTTGGCCGGGCGCCGCTCTACTCCGGGCAGATCGACAGCACCGGCCCCCGCTACTGCCCGTCGATCGAGGACAAGGTGGTCCGCTTCGGCGACCGTGACCGCCATCAGATTTTCCTGGAGCCGGAAGGGCTCGACGATCCGACCGTCTACCCCAACGGCATCTCCACGTCGTTGCCGGAGGAGGTCCAGGCAGCTTTGCTGAAAACCATCCCGGGTCTGGAGGACGCGGTGATGCGGCGTCCCGGCTATGCCATCGAGTACGACTTCGTTGATCCGCGCGAGCTGCATCCGACCCTGGAGACCCGCAGAATTCCCCGGCTGCTGTTCGCCGGCCAGATCAACGGCACCACTGGCTATGAGGAGGCAGCGGGGCAGGGGCTGATTGCCGGCATCAACGCTGCCCGGATCGCCGCGGGCGAGGCGCGGGGGCCGGAGGGCGGTTTCACCCTCGATCGCGCCGACGCCTACATCGGGGTGATGATCGATGATCTGGTGACCCTCGGCACCACCGAGCCCTACCGGATGTTCACCTCCCGCGCCGAGTACCGGCTGAGCCTCCGGGCGGACAACGCCGACCAGCGACTGACCGCCAAGGGGATTGTCGCCGGGGTGGTCGGCGCCGGGCGGGCGGCGGCGTTCTCGGCGAGGCTGGAAACGCTGGAACGATGGCGGGCCGACCTCGCCGGCCGGGTGGCCGGCCGCTCCGATCTGGAAACGGCCGGGCTCCGCCCCGGTGCTGACGGCCGCAAACGATCGGCGCTCGATCTGCTCGCTTTCCCGGAAGTGGATTTCGCGGCGCTGACCCGGGTCTGGCCGGCCCTGGCGGCGGTCCCGCCGGAGATCGCTCGGCAGATCGAGAACGACGCCCGCTACCAGGGCTATCTCGGCCGCCAGGAGGCCGACATCCGTGCCTTTCGCCGCGACGAGGCGCTGGTGATCCCTGCGGATTTGGATTTCTCGGCGATCCCGGGGCTGTCCACGGAGGTCCGCGGCAAGCTGACCGTGGTCCGGCCGGCCACCCTGGGGGCGGCGGCGCGGATTTCCGGAGTGACCCCGGCGGCGCTGACCATCCTGCTCCGCCACGTCCGACGCCGGGAAGATGGCGGAGCGGCTGGGGACGTTCCGGGCAGCGACGACCGGCTGTCGGCCTAGACTGGAATGATTCTAATCTGTTCCACGTGAAACACTTTGGAATGGTTCTAAAATGAGCCGGCGGCTGCAGGCCGGGGGCGCCGCTGGGCCGCTGACCGGCGAGGCCGTCGCTCTTGAGTTCGGGCTGTCAGCGGAAACCCTGGAGCGGCTCGCGGTCCACCTCAACCTCCTCGCCCACTGGCAGCGGCGGATCAACCTGGTGGGCGCGTCGACCCTCGCCGATCCCTGGCGCCGCCACGTCCTCGACTCGCTGCAGCTGATCCCGCACGTCCCGTCGGCGGCCGCCAGCCTGATCGACCTCGGCAGCGGCGCCGGCTTTCCCGGTCTGGTCCTGGCCATCGCCACCGGAATTCCCGCCCGGCTGATCGACAGCGACGCCCGCAAAGGCGTGTTCCTGCGCGAGGCGATTCGCGTGACGGCGGCGCCGGCAACCGTGATCACCGCCCGCATCGAGGCCCTCCGGAACCTTCGCGGCGAAGTCGTCACAGCCCGCGCCTGCGCCCCCCTTAACCGCTTGCTTGCTCTGGCCGCGCCCGTGCTGGCGCCGGACGGCCGCTGCCTGTTCCTCAAGGGTCGCGAGGTCGAGGCCGAATTGACCGGCTGCGAAAAAGATTGGATCATCCGTGCCGATCACTTTCCCAGCCGCGCCGACCCCTCCGGATGCGTGCTCGTGGTTAAGGACATCCGCCGCCGCGATGAGCACCGACCTGCCTGATCCCTTGCGCCCTGCGCCGCCGTCCGCATCGCCCGCCTGCCCGCG
>CAYVUM010000100.1:0-12136 GCA_964454795.1 uncultured Rhodospirillaceae bacterium | reverse complement strand
GGCGCTGGCGGCGGTCGCCGGCGGGGTGCGGCGGCGGGCTTTGCCGGCGCGCGTGGGCGGCGCGGCGGCGGCGATGCTTCGGCCAATGAACTGAAGCGCAGCCTTCGCCAGGAACGGGCACGGATCGCCGAAATGCAAGGCTCACTGCAGCGGCTCGAGCAGACCGTGCTCAGCCTGACCACCGCCCTTCAGGGCGCTACGGCGCAGGCTGCAGACACCGGAACGGCATCGGCCGCCGTGTCCCCGGTCGCCGAGGATGAACAGAGCTGGGTCGCTAACAACTCCGAGGCCCGGTGACCTCCGAGAGCAGGATCAGCGCCCCGGGCGCAAACCCTGCCCCGTTGCTCTGTCCGGTCGTGTGGGCTCCGGTGCCGCCTGGGATGGCGACGCCGGAGCCCCCGAGCAGGAGTCCCTGCGGCGTTATCGCTGAGGCCTGGACCTCGCCCAGGTCGGGGACCGCGTCCACATCCGCTTCGCACCAGTCGACACCGTTGTGGCTGGACCAGAAAGCGGTGCCGCCACAATAGCGTCCGAACCGGCGGCGGACGTCCTCCGGGGTGAGCAGCTGGTGGACAGCAAGAAGGCCGTCGCTGGTCGAGAGCAGACGGGTTATCGCGCCGGCGCGGCGATCACCGAACCCCGGCCCCAACCGGGATAGGGGCCGCTTAAACCCTTCCGGCGTGAACCGGGGCTCGCCGACGACAATCTCCCAGCGGCTATCCGGGGCGATGCGGAGGATTTCCGGGCCGTGATTGCCAAGGCCGGAAGCTCCGGCGGCCACGGTCGCAAGATAGACAGACCCATCGGTATGAGGCGTGATCGCTGAGACGGTGGCATTGAGGGTGTACCGGAAAGCCCCCTGATCGACGATCAGGGACCACTCGGGCGCTCCACCGACCGGCAGGGCAGCCTGCCACAGGGAAAAGCCACCTTTCGGATCGGCGGTCGCGGCGTAGAGCCGGCCGCCGGCACAGGCAAGGCCGGAGAGCGACGGCGTGCCGCCGCCGTCAGCGGGCCAGAGCGGCGACCACGCCCCGCTCGCCGGATCCGTCGACTGATAGGGCCGCACCCGGCCGCCTGCCGTCCTCGCCGCATCGTCCGCGGACCGGCTGCCGGCCGAGAGGGCAAGAAGGTGATCCTCGGCCGGGAACAGGCGCCCGAGCGGAGGCATGCCGGCTTCCGGGCTGCGGTTGGGATGGACCCGAACATCCAGGGCGGGGGTGACCTCGAGAAGGGCCGAGCCCTGGACCGATACCAGGGCGACGAACAGCGGCGAGGCTTCCGGCTGCGGCCAGCGTACGAAGCCGAAGAAGCCCTGGTCGATCGTCAGCCGCCGCCGCTGTCCGCCGATCTCGACCCAGTCCGACGGCAGGGACGTCCGGAAGAGTTCCCGCCACGCGGTCAGGTCCCGGGCAGGTGCGTGCAGGATCCGGGCCTCGCGCCGATCGGGCGTTTCCGGAGCCCAGGTGAGCACCGCGGCCAGGACGTGATCATCGAGCGTTGCCAGCCCGTGAACACTAACCCGGGTCTCAGCGGCAACATCCAAGCTCACCCATTCGCAGTTCATCCGTTGCGATCCTCATCGCTCGTTCCCGGTCACCGCCAGGGCATCGCAAAGCCACGAGGCTGGTACACCGCAGCTGCCCGGGCGCCGCCCGGCTCAGGCGGCGCATTACGCTACGCCTTGACGGCTGAGTCGGTCGGTTACTGTGGGCGTCTCACCTTGTTGTCCAGCAACTCGTCCTCGTAATCCTGAACGATATTCTGCAATTGCACCCGCCGCAGACCGATAAATGGCTCGCGAAGGGCGATCACCTCGCCGACACGGATGTTCGCGAGGCGGTCGAGAATTTCATTGCCGACCGTGAAGAGTTCCTGATTCTTGGCAATGCAGATCTCGTTCTGCTGCTCCGCGGTCGCTAATTGTTCAGTCAGGGCCAAACGCTCCTGCTCTTTCTCTCGCGCGACTTCTGCAACCTCAGCATAAGCCTCTTTCCATTTCTCAATATTGTCAAGCAGCTTATTCCGGAACTCTCCTTCTTCTCCAATCCGCTCCTGGAACTGCGCGCGCGCCGCTTCGAAGCGCGCTTCCACGTTGGCAATCTGTTCTGTTGCCTCTTCCTGGACGGCGCGCACTTCTGCCTCTTTCTCTTCCTCCAGCTCGACGAGCTGTGCCTGGAGCAGGGTGTTCTGCTGTTCCAGGGCGGTAATCTGGGCCCGGGCCTGTTGCAGGGCCTGGCGCAGCCGGGCCTCAAGGTCGGACTGGGCGAGAGCCGCCGGCGGGAAGACGGCAATTGCCAGGGCCAGCGCCATCGCGGCGAAGCCACGCCGCCGGGCCAAAAGGTCAGAAGCGCGCATTCAAATCCACCTGAATGACGTCAATTTTCAGCGTTTCACCGGCGATTTCCTGGCTGGTCAGCCACCGCGCGGATAGCCAGGTGTTGTCGGCAACGCCAAGCTGGCCCTGCAGGATGAAGCCCTTGGCGTTGGTGCCGCCCAGATGGAAATCGGAGTCCACAAAGGAATCGACCGCCGCGTCACTCTGCAAATAGCGATACCCTAAACCAACCTTCCAATCCCACCGTTGGTCGATTTCAGGGTGTCCAACGGTCAACTGAACGAGAAATCCATGCCTGCCGATATCTGCATCACCGACGGGAATCTCTCTGATGCCATCGACTCCGCCGCTGAACGGGAAAACAAAATCCGGCATATTGCTCTTATTGAAGGCGAGATTATTGGTATACTCAGCGTCAAAAATCACGTGGATTGGATCGAAGCCGGCATAGTCGAATCGAAAGTTCAGGGCGAGAATATTGAAATCTGAGGCGAGCCCGAAATATTGGGGGTCCGGGATCGGATCCAGGGGGCCTGGAGGCGTTCCAACCAAAATGTTATTGCGCAGTGCGACCAGTGTGTTGCCTTTTTGGGCGAATTGCTGTCGGGTATTGTCTGTCGGGCACTGCTGGGCTGTAATATCGCCATCGATATCAATCGTGCAGTCGCCAACTTCACCTTGCATATTGTTGAAAAAATAATTAGCCACGCCGAAAGTGAGCTCGATGTCATTGACCGGTTTATACTTCGTTCCGATCTGTGAACCGATCATGTAGCGGTTTCGGGATTCCTGAGCGCCGATGTTGCCGCTGGCGAAGTCGAATGCGCTATTGTAAACGGGAAAGCCGCCCACGGTGAAAAACGGCCTTACTTGTTCGTTGATTTCGAATTCGCCGCTGATCGAGGCGCCGTCGAACTGCACATCGTCATCCCAGATCAGATTGGTTCGAAAAAAGGGATTCGGGGCGCGACCGATGTCAATCTTCAGTTGTTCGATCGGCTTGATGCGAAGATAGGCTTGGTCCAGCCAGATTTGATACTTGCTGAAATTGGTTCCCTGGCCGGTTTCGGACGCAGCGCCGAGGGTCTGGTTCGTCGACACCGGCCCATTATCACTGCCCGTCGCCACCCGGATGACCCCCTGGACCTCCTCGGCGATGGTGGCCTCCACCCCTAACCGCGCCCGCAACCGGAAACGGTTCCGCCCCTCGGTGGTATTGAGCAGCGGCAGCAATTCATCATCCGGTTGCGGTGCTCCATTATTGAAGACGAAAGGATCGCCGGTGTTGATTTCGTTAAAGTCTACGAAACCGCGGTTGAGGTCCTCCGGGGGACTGACCCCTGGCTGAAAGGACCCGCCGAAGTTGTCGCTGCCGAAGCCCACGTGTTCGAAGCGGCTGCGCAGATCACCGAACAGCCGGAACCGCGACACCCATTCGGGAACGGCGTTGGGCGCCGCCCAGTTCTCAGCCCGGGCCTGGATCAGCACGTCTTGTTTGACGTCCTCGGTGATCTGCTCGCGGACCGGAGCGGGAATGTACGGGACGCTGACCCGCCCACCGGGCTCCGAGAGCCGGGCGCCCACCGGCCTTGCCGCTTCCGCCTCGGCGCGGGCCTGGGCGAGCAGGGCGTCGGCCACCTCCGGGGTGATCACTCCCTGCTCGACCAGCAACCGGATCAGGTTCATCACCACCGACTCCGAGGACGTTGGCGAGAACGGGGTCGGCTCCACCGGCAGCGCGGCGGGCGGATTGGCGATGCCCGGCGGCTGAAAGGGCTCGGTGACCGCTTCTCCGGGTGCCGGAATGCCCTGAGCGGCGGCCGGTGCCGGCGCTGCGGCAAGATGCAGGCTCACGCTGCAGAGACCCGCGGTTACGGTCAGCCGGGCGGCCCGGCCGACGAGGCTCGGGTCCCGGAACACGGCGCCGCGTCCGCCGTAAGGGCGGCCGCGCGGCCGGAGTTCTGCGGCCATGGTTGATGTCCTCTCCCCTCTTCGCAACAACCAGGTCTGGTCGCTTCGATCTCCCAGCGCGGCGTTATCGCCTGGGCTTTACTTGCCTGCCCGCCGCTTGGCTTGTTTCCGTGGTCTCAGCCGGTCTCCGGGGTTACCGCCCTGGTTCGAACGGTGAGTCGCAACTGCCCGCCGGGGCCGCCCAGCAACTCGGACGGTGGCGGCTTGTTCAGCCGCAAGCCCTGCAGTGCCTCAGATTCGAGGACCCGGTCCAGGTCCGGATCGCCGGTCGAGCCGAGAAGCCGGACGCGGACGATCCGGCCAGTGGAGTCGACCCAGACGTGCATGGGCGTGCGCGGATACTCCGCATAACGGAGTTTGTCATGGCGGCGCAGCGCCGAGGCGACGCCCAGCTGGACCACGCCCCGGTACCAGCGCTCGAGATCGCCGCCGCGGCCGCTGCCGCCCCGCCCGAGCCGGGAGCCGCCCTTTTGCGCCAGCAGTCCAAAGGCGTCGCCGCTGCCGGTTCCCTCGGCATCGAGACCAAGCTGGGCGGGCGGCGGCTCGTCCACATTGTCCAGCGGCTCCTCGATCGGTTCGGGCTCATCGAGCTGCGGCTCGACGATCTCCTCCTCGTCGATTTCCTCGATCTCCGGCTCTTCCTCCTCGATCTCCGGCGGTGGCGGCGGAGGCGGTGGCGGACGCAGTTCGACGAGGGTGGGTTGCGGCGGCGCCGTCGCTGTCGGCGTGTCCAGTCCGGTGACGAAGAAGTACAGGCCAACGACGGCGCCCGCGCTGCCAAGCAGCGTCGCGATCAGGGTGGCGTTCCGCGCCAGCCAGTTCTGCTGTTCCGCGTCGTCCCATTCGTCGTGCATCGTGCTCGTCCCTCCTGCCCGCGCCGCGCGGACCTCAGGCGCCGCTCGTGAATGGCTTGGTGGCAAGACCGATCTTGGTGATGTCCATCCGGGACAGGAGGTCGATCACGTCGATGACCTGCTGATAGGCGGCGTCGCCATCGCCCTTGACCACGACCGGAAAATCCCCCTCGGTTGTCTGCGCCTGACGGAGCCGGGCTTCCAGCTCCTCCAGCGAGACCGGAAAGGTATCCAGGAAAATCGTTCCGTCAGCGGCGACCACGATCGCTTTCGTCCGTTGTTCGCTGATGTCCGGCGACTTGCTGGCCTTGGGCAGATTGACTTCGACACCCTGAATGGCCACCGTCGTCATAATCATGAAGATGACGAGAAGGACGTAAGCCAGATCAAGCATAGGGACGACGTTGATTTCGTCATACGGCTTGTCCTCGTCCATCATTTTCATCGATTGTTACTCCGCTGCCAGGCGTTCTGTCTGTGGCTCTTTATCGCCGCTATAAACTTCCGCCAGCTTTGTGATGAATTCGTCGATGAAGACCTGCATATCCGCCTGGATTGTCTTGATCCGGACCAGGAGATAGTTGTAGCCGAACAGGGCGGGGATCGCCACGCCCAGGCCGGCCACGGTCGCACTCAACGCCGCAGCGACCCCCGGGGCAATGGCGGTGATGTTGACCTCGCCCACCGCCGCGATGCCGGCAAAGGTGATCATCACGCCGATGCAGGTGCCGAGCAGGCCGAGGAACGGGCCGCCGGCGATCGCCATGGTCAGCGTCACCATCGAGCGGTTGAGGGTCTGCATTTCCCGGACCATCCGGCCGTCCAGCCGGGCCCGGATCGCCGCCAGCATTTGCGGGCTCAGCGTCTTGCTCCGCGGGCCGCGGCCCTGATCCCCGCAGCGGCCGCGGATTTCATCGGCGCCGGAGACGAACAGGTGATAGAGGGGCGAGCGGCGGATTTGCCGGTTAACCTGCGGCTCCAGCGGCTGTCCGCCGCCGAGCATGACGTCCGGATCCAGTTCGTCAAGCAGGTCAAGGTCATTGACCACGGGGTCGTACACGGCCCGGAAGGCGTGGTTGGCCTTGGCCAGGCGCGAGACCAGGTTGGCCTTGGAGACCATCACCACCCAGCTGATCACCGCGAAAATGATCAGAATGCCGATGACCACCCAGCCGTCGACCGTGACCGACTGGAGGATGATCACCATGTAGCCGCCTTCGAACCAGCTTGACGACTCGGTCTCCGGATTGACCACGGCCAGTCGCGGCGGCGCCCCCTCGGAGGCATAGACGGCCGCGATGTAGTCCGGCGAGCGCGCCACCCGCGCGATGCGCAGCTCGTCGATCTCACCGATGAACGGCCGGGTCTCGGGCTCGGGCGCAACCGCCGGCGGCGCCGGCTCGGCGGGCGCTTCCCCCGCTTCCCCCGCTTCCCCCGCTGCAACCGGCGCGGCCGCCGGGACGGGCTCGGGCGCGTTCGGATCGCCGCCCAGGGTCGCCGGACCGCCGATCCCCGGCAGGCTGGTCGCCGCCGATCCGACCGGTTTGCCGTTCAGGTAGAGGGTCAGCTCGCTCGCCGTCGCGGTCACGGCGAGGTGATGCCAGCTCCGCTCCGTAATCGGCTGGGACGACGGCACCCGCACCGTGCCGGCGTTGGACGCCACTTCGACGAACGGGGTCGTCTCGTCGACCCCGAGCAGGAAGGCGTTGGCGCCAAACCGGCGGCTGAACAGGATGGCGTCGGGCTCGGCCGTGTCCACCTTGACCCACACGGACAGGGTCATCTCGGCGCCGTCGGGGAACGCCAGCCAGCGCGATGGCGGGATCTCCACGAGCTGGCGGCCATCCAGTTTGAGGGCATCGCCGATCTGGCCGGCGTTGCTGCTCAGCCCCAGGTTCGTGGCATGGACCTCGTACTGACTCGAGTCCTGCGGCGGCAGGCCGGCGTCGGCGAAGTGATAGACGAGCACGGTGGCATCGTCATAAGTGGCGGCGGGATCGCCGACAGCAGTCGCAGCCGAATTGCCGTAATAGAGCCAGATGTTCTGCGTCGCATTCGCCGGCAAGTCCGGAAGACTGACCCACACCAGTCCGGTGCCGACGAGGCTGTCAAACTTCTCAATATGAAAATTCAGCGGACCCGTATCGTCCCCGGCAATCAGGCGCAGGTCCTCGCCGCCGGGCTGGGCGCTGACAAAGGGAAACACCCCGTCGTGCAGGCGGATCAGCGCCGGCATCCGGCCGACCGGCTGGGACAGTCCGGCGCCCTCGGCGGTGGTGTCGATGGTGATCTCCTTGCGCGCCGACCATTCATCGTTCCACCATGCGGCGGCGACGCCGGTGATCAGGCAGATCAGGGCGGCCAGTGCGGCAACGACCCTCGGCCGGCGCAGGCCCGTCCGCCCGCGCTGTTTCATCTGCGCTTTGCTCATTGCGCCCTACATCCCCGCGGAAATTGAGAAAAAGATGGTCTTCTCGGCACTCTCCGGCACGCCGACGCCGACAATCGGGAACCCGACATCAATAGAGCCGTCGATCGCATCGAGCAGCCGGATGCGGCTGCCGAACCCGGCACTGACCAGCCGGAAGTTCTCGACCTGCTCGGGCAGGGCCTCGAAAATCCCCGCGGCGGCGCCGTCGAGGAAGCCGTAGACCCGCCACTCATCGACGATGTCCCGGCCGGCCAGGTCGTTCACCGCCGGGCCCAGCGACGGGCTGCGCAGCTCGACCCCGCCATAGATGCCGAAGTCGGCGAGCACCGCGGTCTCAAAGAAGCCGCGTACCGTGGTCAGACCGCCGAGCGAGAGCTGCTCGTTGTTGATCAGCGGACCGCTGGCGATCATCCCGTTCAGCCGTCCAGCCACCTCCACGTCGGCGGGCAGGCCCTGGACGTGTTCGGTGTTGAGGGTGGCGTAGAGGAAGCTCCCGTCGGCGCCGAAGCGCTTGGCCTCGAAATCGTCTTCCTGGCTGCCGATCTGCCGGAATGCGAAGATCACGTTGCCGGCCACGGTGGTGCTGCGGTTCTCTCCCCGAAGGTTGGCGAAGTAGCCGGCGGTGACCGGCACATAGCGGATCGGCAGGCGCTCGTCGTCGACGGTCCCGGGAACCAGGTCGTTGAAGCTCTTGAACTGCACGGTCAGCGAGGCCTGGTGGAACAGGTTCTGGGTGCCCGGCAGCACCCAGCTGGCGCGGCCGCCCACCGAGAAGCCGTCACCGACCACGGAGGTCCCGCCCACCGCGGCGACGTCGCTGTCGGAGACGAAGCCGAACAGCTCGACGCTCATCCCCGGGACCCACGGCACCGGTGCGGTGTAGGCCGCCGAAATGAATTCCGAATCGAGCCGGCGCTCGGGCGCAACCTGATAGAACAGGTTCAGGGAGTGGCCGAGCTGGAACAGGTTATTGTAGCCGATCGAGGCATTCAGGCGCAGTGGCTTGGTGTTCTCGGTGTTGCGGTTGTTGAGCTCGAGCCGGCCGTGCAGCGGCAGCGATTCATCGACGAACAGTTCCACATCCAGGGTCTCGTTCTCGAAATCGGGCTGACCGGGGACGAAATCGATGCGTCGGTCGAAGGTGTTCAAGGCGGCAATTTCAGTCACCGCCGCATCCAGGTTGGGCACCGTGCCCTCCTGCAGCGACGGCACCCCCTCGCGAATGGTCTCCGGGGTGGTGTACTCGGCATCGCGAACGCGCAGTCGCCCGACCCGGAACTCGGTCACGTCCAGGCGCACCAGGCCGGTCGCGAAATTCTGGACCGGCGGCACCACGACCGTCACCACCTGGTAGCCGCGCGCGAGATACGCACGCTCGATCGCGTCGCGGGCCGCGGCCACGTCCGCCTCGGTCTTGTCCGGGCCCAGAAAGGGGTAGACAATCGTTGCGACTTCATCCGCAGACAGAACGGTCACGCCATCAACGGCGATTTCGTAGATCCCGCTGATCGGCGGCAGTTCGGGGGCCTCCGCCCGGGCTGGGTCGCCATCCTGGCCGGCGCCGGGCGCGTCCGCGCCGGTTCCGGGTAAAGCCGGCTCGGTCCCCGGCGGCGCTGCCTCCGCCGGCACATCGGCTGCCGGCTGGGCAAGGCCGGGCGGCGCGGCGACGCTCATCACGGCAAACAACAGCAAGCTGCGCACGAACCCATTCCGATCGAGCGTGAGGCACGAGTTGCGTGAACGACAGAGTTTCGTGGTCGGCGATCGCGACGCCATGCCACCAGCCCGGCGTGGGCTTCTCCTCAACAGCCGGGACGCCGGCACTATCCGGATTTGGTCACGGCTTGTCCATATCCGTTTTCCCCATGCGGGCCTCAGGGTGATCCCTTGGCCACAGGCGGTCTGCCCGGCGTCGGCGCCCGCTCACGGCGTCCGGCCGTTCCCGCGGCCGGCTCCGGCGCGTGCGCAGCCAAGCCCTGTCGGAAGTCGGTTGCAGGCGCACAAGCGAAGTATCGGTCGAAAATTGAATTCCAGGCGGTCATAGCGAATAACAAGAGTAACCCAAATGCCTGTAAGGTTCGTGGGACGCCTTGGGCTTTTCTGACAGCGTATAGGGGTATATTCCACTTTTGGGAGAAGCGTCGGCTGCTATCCGCTATCCATAATTCATCGGAATGTCACCTGATTGTAACAGCTTTCCCGGTATGGTCCGGCGTGCGTTGAGCTTGGCTGGTGGCCCGCGATCGACAGTATGCGTGTTTCAGAGCGCGGCGATGGGGGGCGTCAGGTTGGGCGCCGGTCCGGGTCTGGATTGGAACAAGATCCGGGGGCCGGAAAAAGACGGATGCATCCTTTGCGGAGGAGCCGTGAAACCGGGATGCGTGAGGGTTGAATTCAATCGGTATTAGGAGAGAGATGATGGATCGTAAGGTCCTCCTGGGTTCGGTCTGCGCCGTCGCGCTGACCGCCGCCATGGGCACCGGCGTGAACACCGCCAGTGCGCAGGTCGCCGACATCTACGGCGGTGGCGCTTCGCTGCCGGCCTTCGTGGCGCGTGTGATTTTCAACTGCTACAGCTTTGAACTTCTGAGCACCCCGCTCCCCGGCGATCCGGACTTCTCGTGCGGGGGCGGCGGGAACCCGAACGACGGTGACTTCGCCGGGACCCGGGTGTTCCCGACCATTTACATCGGTTATGCGACAGTCGGCTCGACCCGCGGCCGCGAAGGCTTCATCGCCGAGGATTCTCGCGTCCTTTCCCGCGGCAACCGCCCGTCGGGCGGCGTGACCGTCCCTTACGCGAGCGGCGCCGGCGTCGCCAACAACCTGCCGGCCGGTCGTCTGGCGTTCGACGATGATGATACCGACAATAACAATTCGTCCACCGTCGACGGGGGCACGGTTGAAGGTTACGGCTACGACCCCTCGCCGCTCGGCTCGACCACGCCGACGGCTAATGAAGACTTCTGGACCCTGCACTACACCACCTCCGAAGAGCCGATCCTTCAGGTCAACGCCGGCAACCCGCAGCAGTCCTATGACTGCTACGAAGGCAACGCCGTTGATAATCGCCAGCAGGACGCCTGCATCCGCGACAAGACCGTCACCAACGGCACGCCCCTGCAGGTGCCGCTGCTCGCCGTCGGCGTGACCATCGCCTACAACGATGATCTCACCGAAGGTCTGCTCGGCGATGCTGCCGGCCGGCCGGTCGTTGACCGCGCCACGGGCGACTTTGACCTGAACAACCGTCTGCGGATCAGCGAGGCGGCCGCCTGCGCCCTGTTCAACGGCCTGATCGACACCTGGGATGAGCCGGCGATTTCCGGGTCGTTCGGCAACCCGCTCCTGCCGGCCGAGCCGGTCACCGTGGTCGTTCGCGACGACGGCAGCGGCACCTCGTTCGTGTTCTCCTCCTGGCTCGATCGGATCTGCGACGGCAAGCGCGGCGCGCTGTTCACCGGCGGTCAGGATGGCAGCCCGGACTGGAACGACAACACCGGCATCTTCCGCGCCTCAGGCAACGAAGGCGTGGCCTCCGTCGTGGCCGCGACCCCGTACGCCGTCGGCTACATAACCCCGAACCTGACGGACATTTCCCAGGATGACCTGGTTGTGGCTGCCGGCGGGTTCCAAGCGGCTGAAGAGCCCCTGGAAGTCGGCGACTGCCCTGACGCGACTAATCCGGACTGTGTGCAGGACGTGACGTTCTTCACGATTGCGTCCGGCACCTTCCCCTCGCCGATCGCGGCCCGCGTCGCCAACCGCTTCGGTCAATTCGTGATCCCCGATCCGCTGCGCGTCCGCACCACCATCTTCCAGACCACGAACCCGCCGAGCTGCGGCGTCGTTCTTGGTGGTGGTCCGACGGGCCAGAACATCATCGCCGCCGGCCAGGACTGCCTTGAGCCGGAAAACTGGGGTGACGCCTTCACCGAAGACTCGATCGACCCGCAGGGCAGTGCCTCCTTCTATCCGATCAATGGCTTCAACTGGCTGAACCTCTATGAGTGCTACCAGTCGCCGGTGGTTGCCGGTGCGCTGACCAACTTCCTGGACCGCTATTACATCAGCGAATTCGCTGAGTACCGGAAGGTCCTCGAAGCCAACGGCTTCTCCCCCATTCCGCCGGACTGGCAGCAGGCCGTCGTCAACATCACCAACGCCGCCAACACCCGCGTCGGCGGTGTCGGCTCGGCCTCGCTGAACTTCGAGTGCGTCGGTAAGCTCGGCGCCGGCCGTGGCTTCCAGACCTCCAACTGAGAACCGGGTGATCAAGGCCTGACAGGGCGGTAACCGCCCTGTCATCGCCTGATCCCGGAGTGTTTCGGAACCCCCGGTTGCCAGACGGCAGCCGGGGGTTTTTCTTCAGGAACGGACCCCGGACGCTCACGCCCGGCCTCCGCCCCACCAGACCGGGCGACCGCTGCCGATTGACGGGCGGCGGCGGCGCGCTACTTCTAGTCGGGGTCAGACGGCCGGATGGCCGCCTTCGCTGCAAGACTGCGGCGGGGGAGGAAAGTCCGGGCTCCACGGAAACAC
>CAYVUM010000099.1:0-12148 GCA_964454795.1 uncultured Rhodospirillaceae bacterium | reverse complement strand
GACCGATCGCCATGTCGCGAAGAGACCGATCGCCATGTCGCGAAGATATGCCGGATCCTCCTTCCGCTCCCCCGGGCGACGTCTGGTCAGGACCCGCCCCCCCCGGCCATCGCTTTCAGGCCGGCCTCGATCTGCTCGGGGGTGGGCTCGAAGATCTGGGTGGCAACGCTCCACTGCAGGCCGAACGGGTCAGTGACCATGCCGTGGCGGGCCCCCCAGAAGGTCTCGCTCACCGGCCTGGCCGGCTCGGCCCCGGCGGCGACGGCGCGAGCGAACATCGCGTCCGCATCCCCGGTGTAGATCATCAGGCTCACCGGCGAGCCGCCGAAGGCCTTCGCCGATCGGGCATTCCATTCGGGATTGGCATCGGCGAGCATCACCCGGGCGCCGCCGATGGTGATCTCGGCATGGACGATCCGATCGCTGCCCGGGGCGACAAGCCGCATCACTTCGGCGGCCCCGAACGCCTCCTGGTAGAACGCGATCGCCGCGGCGGCATCGTCGACGATGAGATAGGGAGTGACGGCGGTGTAGCCGTCGGGAATCGGGTTCACGCCCATGGCCGGTCCTTGCTGTCTCACCACATAGAAAGGGGTGTCGGGGTCCGCCCGCCGGTCCCACTGTCGGGTGAGATCAATCCCGAGCGCGTCCGGCGTCAACGGCTTTCGGCGTCACTGCGAGGCCGCGGACGCTATCATCCGGCCCGAGCGCCCCGACCCGCCCGAAGGGCTGTGATAGTCGTCACGCGGGCCTTGACAAAATCTATGGTAGTGTTCGTCAAGGTCGCCAGGGGGCCGCCTGCCAAATCAGATCGGGGTTCAACGGGTGCAGTTCCGGCAGCACGTCACCGGTGCCAGCGCACTCTCTGGAAAGGGTCCTGTGATGTTCAACCCCACCGAGGTGATCGCCGACGCCCTGGCCCATCACCTGACGCATGCCTACCACTCGATGTTCGGGCCGGAAGAGCCGATGTATCCGGCCAAGCTCAACGTCGGCGCCCGCTTCGCCATCGAGCAGATCGCCAACAGCGACGCCCTCTACCATGACGTCCAGCACACGGTCATGGTCACGCTGGTCGGACAGGAAATCTTCCGCGGCCGCTTCCTGCGCCAGCGGCTCACTCCCGACGACTGGCTGCACTACACCACCGCCCTGCTCTGCCATGACATCGGCTACATCCGAGGCGTCTGCACCGGCGACGACGGCAACAGTTTCGTGATCAACGATGCCGGCGACCGGGTCACCCCGCCGCGCGGCGCCTCCGATGCCTTCCTCACCGCCTATCACGTCGACCGCTCCAAGATCTTCGTCCGCGAGCGCTTCGGGGCGGCGCCGCATATTGACGAGCAGCGCATTGTCCGGGCGATCGAGCTGACCCGGTTTCCCGTGCCGTCATCGGACGACCATCGGGAAACCCACACCGAGGCAGGGCTGGTCCGCGCCGCTGACCTGATCGGCCAGCTGGCCGATCCCAACTATCCGCAGAAGCTGACCGCCCTCTATTACGAATTCGTCGAGACAGGGGTGGCGGCCCGTCTCGGCTACCATTCCGCCGCCGACCTCGCCGACGCCTACCCGGCCTTTTACTGGAACTCAGTCAAACCCTACATCGGCGATGCGGTGAACTATCTGCAGCTCACCCAGGAAGGCAAACGCTGGATCGCCAATCTGCACAGCCACGTCTTTGCCATCGAGCACAAGCAGGCCCGATTCGGTCCGAGCCCCGGCCCGGATGCGGAGCGCGCCGCCTGAGGACCTCAGCCGCGGCGATGCCGGCGGGCTCTGGCTTTTCGTAATCTGCTCACGGCGCCCCCCCCCGGCCGACGCCGGCACTTCACGCCGGCCGCCGCTCAGTGCGCGGAGACATGGCGACGACCGGACTCGCGGGGCAGGATGTGCCCGGGACCGCGGAACACGCTCGCCCAGGACGACAGCCAGCGCCGCAGACCGCTGGTCACATACGCCGAGCGCTCGGCATGGGCCCGGGCGACGAGCCGCTGAACCTCGGACCACGGGATATCGCTATAGGACCGGGTGACCGATGGCGGCGCGGCGGCCGGTATTACCTGATTTCGCTGAGCTTCGAACCCGTTCATGGCTGCACACTCCAGAAAGCGTTGGACACAACCTTGGCAACGGATCCTCCCGGCTCCCTCGATCGCACCAGATTTTGTGGCGGTACGATCGTTGCTGACATGACAGAAGCTATGAGCTCCACGGGGTTCGCGCAAGTGTGTATGCTGCAATGCAGCAATCGATCGGATGAGTAGCAAAACGCCTTGCGCGACGCCGATGCCGGACAGTGTCGCGGCAACCGTGTTAACGAACGGAAAAGTTAGCGGAAAATACCTTTCAGAAGGTCTTCGACCGCCGGTGGCACGGGGGCTGCCCGGCCGCCGTCGCCGCCTCCCGAGCCGCCCTGCCCGGGCAGCAGCTTATCCAGCGCCTCCCCTACGCCCGGCTGCTTGCGCAACGATTCGATCCCGGGAATGGCATCGAAGGTCGCCTTGAACCCGCTCGTATCGACCCGCACCCGGGGATCATCCAGCGGGCCCTGGGCCTGGAAGCGGATTTCGTCCGGGATCTCGCCGATCCGCGCCAACAGGTTGCCGGCCAGCTGGCTCTGGTCGAGCCGGGCCGTCCCGCGGGTGTCCAGCGTCCAGGCCGGCAGATTGGCGCGGCCGGTGGCCGTGCCCGAAATGAGCGGAGTCCGGAATTGCAGGTCGTCGTAAATCACCACGCCGCGGTCGATGGTGAACGACGAGCGGATGTCGGCGAGGCCGCGGCCGGTGCCGCCGCCGAGCAGCCCGCCGATCACGGCGTCGAGGGTCGCCGTGGTCTGCAGCACCGAACCGACCATCGGTGCAACCACCGGCAAGCCCCCGAGGTCCGCCGCCGGATCCAGCCCGACGATGTCGAGCCGTCCGTCGCCCGACAGGCTGGAGATCATCTCCGCCTCGCTGCCGCCGCGCCCGGATACCCGGGCATCGACCGAGAGCCGCCCGGACCGGATTCCGCCGCCGCCTGCTGTCAGACCGGCCAGATTAGCCTGCCTCAGGGTGGCCGACGCAGCGAACGCCGGGGCCCCGGCGGCCTCCAGCCGGCCGGAGCCGCTTAAAGTCCCGCCAGCCAACTCGGCGTCGAGGCGGGCAATGGTCAGCGTCCCCTCGGCGAGCGCGGCGATCAGCTGGACATCCCGTGCCGTGACCGCATCGTAGGTCACCGACTGCGAGCGCCAGGTCACCTCTCCGGCAACGGTATTGAGGGCCTGGAGATCGACGGGATCGGTCGACCAGCGGGGATGGAGCGCGACCCGGTGCAGGCCCGGGCGGCCCCCGGGAGAAAGCGCGTCCGGGACGCGGGGCGGTGCCGGCCAGCCGGCCGGGATCAGCCGCCAGAGCGCCCCGGCGCGGCGCTTCGCCGGCAGGAACCGGTCGATCGCCAGATCACCCGTCGCCAGGTCGGCGCTGATCGAAGCCGGCTGGCGCCCGGCATCCAGGTCCAACCGGCCGTTGACCGTAACCCCGCCGAGCGCACCGCTGAGATCCTGAAGGGACAGCCGGCCGCCGGCGAGGCTGCCATCGGCACTGAGATCGGTGGCACCGAGCGGCCCGGCCGGCCGGTAATCGCCGCCGAGGGCCGCGAGCAGCCGGGAGAGATCGTCGCCTTGAAGCCGGACCCGGCCCCGGAACCCCGGGCCGGCGGCCAGATCGACCGTGCCCTTGGCGTGCAATCGCGCCCCGGCAGCCGTCAACGCCCCATCCACGGCGGGACGGTCGGGCGGTCCGTCGAGGCGGACGGACGCGGTGATCGGACCGACCGCCAGAGCCTCCGGCGGCAACCGCTCGTCAAGCGCCCGGGCCAGCCGCGCCGGATCGGCGACATCAACCTGAACCTGCAAACCGTCGAGGACCAGCTGCTCCGGGAGACCGGTTATCCGCCCGGACAGCGCGCCCGAGGCACCGGCGAGATCACCGACGACCACCTGCTCCAGGGTCACCTCGCCGCGGATCAGCTGCCCTTCCACCAGCACGTCATTGGCGATCAGCCCGCGCCATCCAATCTCGCCGGCGCGCACCCGCACGTCCGCATCCAGGGCTGCGAGACCGTTCAAGGCGGGAGCCGGGTCATCGCGCGATCCGTCGCCCGCTTTCGCCGGCCCGGTCTCCCGAGCGGCATTGATCCCTCCCGCCTCCTCAGGCTGACGTGCCGCCTCGGGCGCCGCTGCCGGCAGATAGTCGTCCAGATCCAGACGGTCTACCGACACTCCGATCCCGAGTGCCGGGCGATCGCCGGGCACCACGGTCATCCCGCCGGCGATCTGCATGCCGTCGAGATCGATTGCCAGGTCCCGAGCCTCGATCCGCTCGGCCGCGGCGGCGAGGCTCCCCCGGGCCGAGACCGTGCGCAGCCGACCGGCCGGCACCTCGTCCAGGCGGACACCGAGCCAGTTGAGGGTGCTGCGGAAATCCAGCGCCCGGAACTCAACCTCGCCATCGAAGCGGGGGCGGCCCTCGGGCGCCGTGACAAACCCGAACAGAGCCAGATCTGCAGCACCGGGGACAGTGGCCGTCACCTGACTGACGGTGATCTCTCCGTCGGCGAGGCGGGTGTTGACCTGCGCGTCCTGAACCACACCACCCCGATAGGCGACCGCCTCCACGGACAAGGCCACCTGAATATCCAGGTCGCGGGGGAATCCGCTGCCAATCGCCGCCGCTGCGGGCGAAGCCGCCCCCCTGTCCGGAGATGACGGCCCGGCCGCAGCCCGCCCGGCGTCGGCGGCGCCGTCGACGCGTGCTGGCGGCATGCTGAGCCAGGTGTCCAGATCAACCCGGCGGACGGCCAGGGTCGCCTCGAGAACAGGTATCGCTGCCAGCTTGGCCTCGACGGTGCCGGTGGCGACGGTATCGCCAAGGCGAAGCTCGCGGACCTCGAGGCTCGCTGCTTCCGCTGCCGCATCCACCGTCCCGTCGAGCACGAACGGCTGAGCCAGGAACCCCGGGACCGGCTGCGGGCTGAACCGCTGGATCGCCGCGGACAGGAAATCCCCTTCGGCGCGCACCGTGCCCTTGAACCGCGGCACCTGCTTCAGGTCGAAGACGTCGCCGCGAAGCTCGACGCTGACCGCCGCCGCCGGCTCGCGGACGAGGAGCCGGGCCGGCACCATCGTCTGCTCGCGGAGATTGCCAATGGCGAGATCAAAGTCGAGCGGCGTCTCTCGGACACGGAGACGGCCTTGCGCCTCCACGGGACCATTCAGCGACCCCGCCCGCAGCGTCGCCGACAGCGCTTCGATGCGCTCGACGCTGCCCGCGGCAAGATCGCGGTAGATGATCGTGGCGTTGTCGATGACGATCCGGTCGAGCCGGATCGCCGGCGCGGCCGCCGCTTCGAAAGCGCTCTGCTCCCGTCCGCCAGCGGCGTCCGGGTCCGGGCTGGCACCGGGATCGGCGGCTGACGCCTCGACAGGCTCAAAGGTCCAGTTGTTCCGGCCGTTACCAAAACTCTCAAGGACGATTTCCGCGTCCAACAGGTGGACCTCGCGGACCTCCACCTCGAGCGCAAGCAGCGGCCAGAACGCCACATCGACCCGGGCGGCGGCCAGCCGGACCATGTCTTCGGCAACGCCGGCGGAGACGTTGGCCAGGCGGATATTCTCGACGACCAGGCCCGGTGACGGCACCAGCCGCAACGAGATGTCACCGCCAATCTCCAGGTCGCGGCCGGTCCGCGCCTTCACCTCGGCGGCGATCTCGGGCTTGTACTCGTTCCAGTCAAAAAAGCTCGGGATCATCAGAACGGCGGCGAGCAAAAATGCGATGACGCCGAGACTGACGAAAAGGATGGTTCGCACCTGGGTCCTCGCAACCGTCAAGCAGCGGAATGCTACCGCCAGATGGTCTTCGGTTCAAACTGTTCCCGCGATCGTCGCCACTGGCAGGTCTGGCCATCCGGCCCGGACATCAGCGGGGAAAAGTCTTACCCGGATTGAGGGATGCCTTGCGGATCGAGGGCCCGTTTCAGCGCAGCCCTCCCGCGACGCCGGCGCCCGCTACCCGGACACCTGGACGCTCAGCCGCTCGGCCGCGGCATCAAGGGGCCCGGAGCAGCGGACGCTCTGGCCCCCGGCATACAAGGGCGAGGGCGGCAGCAGGGTGACTTCCAGGCGAAGCGCCTCGACCAGTTCGGTGCCGAGGGTCCGCGGCCGCCCGAAGTTACCCGGCCCGGTGTGGAGAAAGAGCGTTTCGAGATACATCTCGGCGCGGCGCGTTCCGGCCGGAACTCCGGTCATCAGCCGTTCGACGATCCGCGAAAACAGCAGCCGGCACGTCGCTTCCGCCGGATCGACCCGGGTCTCCCGGACGGTGACGTAGATGATGACCTGCCGCTCCCGCCACTGGTAGTAGGCTCCGGAAATCGGCGGCTCATCCACCTGGCCGGTCTCTTCGAGCCAATCGGCCACCTCCGCCATCGCCTGGCGGAGACGCAGGATCCCGATGTCGAACAAGGTCACCGGCTCGTTCATCAGCCAGTTCAGCGCCGAAGGCTCGGCGGCCCGGGCTGGCGGGCCGGCGAGCCCCGCACCGCCGATCAGAGCCACGGCGATCACGCTGGTGACAATCCGCTGTACTGCGTTCATCTCAGGCCATCTCCACCGGTTTCGGGCCGCCGGTCGCCCAGTCCAGCAGTTCCACGGTATGGATCATCGGGATGTCGGTGGCGGCGGCAAGGTGGGTGATGCAGCCGATGTTCCCGGCCGCGATGACATCAGGGGCCGTTGCCGCGAGGTGAGTGATCTTCCGGTCCCGTAGCTGCGTCGCCAGTTCCGGCTGAAGGATGCTGTAGGTGCCGGCTGAGCCGCAGCAGATGTGCGGTTCTGCCGGTGTGCGGACGTGATACCCGGCGGCCATCAGCAGCTCTTTCGCCTCGGTCTTCAGGCCGAGGCCATGCTGCATGGAGCAGGCGGCGTGGTAGGTGACCACCAGACCGTCCGGCTGTCGCCGCAATGGCGCGAGGCCAAGATCGCGGATGACTTCCGAAACATCCCGGCTTAAGGCGGAAAATCGCTCCGCGGCAGCGGCGAAATCCGGATCGCCGCGCAGCAGGTGGCCGTAATCCCTGAGAGAGACGCCACAGCCCGAGGCGTTGAACACCACCGCGTCCAGGCCGCCCTCCTCGAGGACCCGGGACCACGCCGCGATGTTCGCCCGCGCCGCCTTGCGGGCCGCAGCGGCATCGCCGAGATGGTGGGCGATCGCCCCGCAGCAGCCAGAGCCTTCCGCGACCACCACCTCGCAGCCGTGGCGGGTCAGCAGGCGCACCGTCGCCTCGCTGATCTCCGGGCGCATCACCTGCTGCACGCAGGTGCGCATCAACGCCACCCGCATCCGCCGCTCGCCGGCCGCGGCGAAGACCTGCGGGCGGTCCACCGCCGAGGGGGAGCGCAGCTGTGCCGGACTCGACGCGACCATCGCCCCGATCCGGCCGGGCAGCACCCCGGCGAGCGGCCGGGCGAACCGGCCGGCAATGCTGCTCACCCGGAACAGCCACGGACGCGGCACCAGGGTGGCCAGCAACCGCCGCATCAGCCGGTCGCCGAGCGGGCGGGTGTAGGTCTCCTCGATGTGGACGCGCGCCTGGTCAACGAGATGGGCATAGTGGACGCCGGAGGGACAGGTCGACATGCACGACAGGCAGGTCAGGCAGCGATCGAGATGCTTGACCACCTGCGGCGTGGCCGGCGCGTCGTTCTCTAGCATGTCCTTCGCGAGGTAAATCCGCCCGCGCGGGCTGTCGAGTTCGTCGCCGAGTACAAGGTACGTGGGGCAGGTGGCGAGGCAGAATCCGCAGTGCACGCACGTGCGCAGAATGTCATTGACTTCGCGGACGTCCGGATCGGCAAGGCGGGCAGGATCGAACGAGGTGCGCATGGGCTCAGGCCGCGGGTTCAGACATCGGCGTACATCCGGCCGGGATTGAGGACACGCTGGGGGTCGAAGCCGGCCTTCACCCGCCGGGTGAGATCGGCGAGCGGCGCCGGCTGGGGATGGAACACGTCGACCGCCGCGCGGACGGCCTCGGGAGCCCGGATCAGGGTTGCGTGACCGTGCACGCCGCCGATCGCCGCCCGGACCACCGCCTGATGGGCATCAGCCGCCGCCTGCAGGGCCAGCCAGATCAGCCCGCCGCCCCAGTCGAAGAAGGCCCGCCCACGGACTGTGAACAGAACATCGGCCACGACCCGTGGCCCCTCGGACGGCGGCACCGAGAGCCGCCAGACCACCGGTTCCGGATCGGCGGCGAAGACATCGACATCGCGGATCTCCCTCCAAAGCTGGCGGGAGGGTTCCGCGGCCAACAACTCAACCGGCCCGAGACCGGCGATTGCCTCGCCGAGCCGTGCCGAGCGGTCGCGAACCGACGGCGCCGGGCCTTCGAGGCGGATCACCGTGGCGCTGCCACCGGCGCTGCGGATCTGCTCAACGGCCGAGGCGGCGGCGATGTCCGCCGGCAGGTGCGCCGCACCAGAGACCTCGAACGGGCTTTGCAGCGCCGTGGTCAGCGCCCGGATGCCCTCGTCTTCCGTCGTGCCGGACACGATGAGCGTGCACACCTCCTCTGCCGCCGGCAGGGCCCGCACCGACAGCTCGGTGATCACGGCGAGCGTGCCAAAGGAGCCGGCGATCAGCTTGGAGAGGTCGAAGCCGGTCACGTTCTTGACCACCCGGCCGCCGGACTTGAAGACCTCGCCACGGCCGCTGACCGCCTTAAAGCCGAGCACGTGGTCGCGGGCGGCGCCGGCATGGATCCGCCGCGGCCCGGACAGGTTGCAGGCGATCACGCCGGCAAGCGTTCCGGCCGAATTGCTGTCCGCGCGCGGATCACCGAGCAGCCGCGAGTGATCGGCCGGCTCGAAGGCCAGGTGCTGGTGCCGTTCGGCGAGAACGTCGGCGATTTCGGTCATCGGGGTCGCCGCTCTGACCGTCAGCACGAGCTCCTCCGGCTCGTAGCTGACGATCCCCGCAAACGCACCGGCATCGAGGTGATGAGCCGCGCTGGCCGGACGCCCGAGCCGGGACTTGCTGCCGCCCGCTTCGACGGCGAGCGAGGTCTCCGCACCGATCGCCCAGCGAACCACCTCACACAGCTGCTCGGGGGTTTCCGGTCGAAGGGTCTCGGTCATCGACGCGGTTTCCGGGCTCGGCTCAAAATCGGGGAATGTCAGGGAACGGCAGCCGGCCGCCGTGAACGTGCATCCGCCCCAGTTCGGCGCAGCGGTGCAGGGTCGGATAGACCTTGCCCGGGTTGAGCAGGTGCTCCGGATCGAACGCGCATTTCAGCCGCTGCTGCTGCTTTAAGTCGTCCTCGCTGAACATCTCGCCCATCAGGTCGCGCTTTTCCACGCCGACCCCGTGCTCGCCGGTGAGCACGCCGCCGACGGAGACGCACAGCCGCAGGATATCGGCGCCGAACGCCTCCGCCCTCTCGAGTTCCCCGGGCGTGTTGGCGTCAAACAGGATCAGCGGATGGAGATTGCCGTCGCCGGCATGGAACACGTTGGCGCAGCGCAGGCCATAATCGGCGGACAGCGCACCGATCCGCTCCAGCACGTCCGCCAGCCGGTGCCGGGGGATGGTGCCGTCCATGCAGAGGTAATCGGGACTGATCCGTCCCGCCGCCGGAAACGCCGCCTTCCGCCCGGCCCAGAAGCGCAGCCGCTCGTCCTCGCTCTCGCTGATCCGGAGGCTGTCCGCCCCGGCGGCCCGGGCGATCGCCTCGACCCGGCCGATCAGATGGTCGACCTCGCCGGCCGGCCCATCGAGCTCGACGATCAGCAGCGCCTCCGCATCCAGCGGATAACCGGCATGGCAGAAATCCTCAGCCGCGTGGATCGCCAGCCTGTCCATCATTTCCATGCCGCCGGGAATGATCCCCGCGGCGATCACCTCAGCGACGCAGCGCCCGGCGCCGGCCACGGTCGGAAAGCCGATCAGCACGGCGCGGACGGTGTCGGGACGGCGGAGAATGCGGACGGTAACCTCGGTGATGATCCCGAGCAGGCCCTCCGAGCCGTTGATCACGCCGAGCAGGTCGTAGCCGTCGCTGTCCAGATGCTTACCGCCGAGCCGGACCACCTCGCCCGCCATGGTGACAAGCTCGACGCCGAGGACGTTGTTGGTGGTCAGGCCGTACTTCAGGCAGTGAACGCCGCCGGCATTTTCGCCGACATTGCCGCCGATCGAGCTGATGATCTGGCTCGACGGATCGGGGGCGTAGTAGAAGCCGCGCCCGGCGACTGCCTCGGTGATCGAGAGATTGGTGACCCCCGGCTGTGCCACCACGCAGCGGTTGTCATAGTCGACGTCCAAAATGCGGTTGAACTTGCCGAGCCCGACCACGACCCCGTCGGCCAGCGGCAATGCCCCGCCGGAGAGGCCGGTGCCGGCACCGCGCGGCACCACCTTGACCCCGAGCTGCCGGCAGGTGCGGAGAATTTCGGCGACCTGGACCGTCGTCTCGGGCAGCACCACCGCAAGGGGAAGCTGGCGGTAGGCGGTCATGCCGTCGGTCTCGTAAACCCGGACCTCCTGGTCGCCGGCGATCACGCCCTCACCGGGAACGATCGCCTGCAGGGCGGCGACGATGTCGTCTCGACGTCCAAGGACCCTCGGGTCCGGCTCCGGCATTTTCACGGGCACCTCCCATCCAGGCGAAGACCGAAACAGTGCGGCTCACGCCCGACGTTCTCCGTTTTCAATGAATGTAGGCGTGGGAAACGCGAACGGGAAGCAAAACCGCCCCGGCAGGCGGCCGCCTCCGCCCGTTCGGGTGCGCGCATCGAGAGGTTCTGGTCGGCCCGGCGGCTCGCGCGGTCCGCCCGCCGCAGCGGCGGAAGCGCCCCGAAGCGCTCAGCCCTGGCGGGTTTTGTAGCGGGGCTGCTTCTTGTTGATGACGTAGACGCGCCCGCGCCGCCGCACCAGCTTGCATTCGCGTTCGCGCAGTCGCGCCGACCGCAAGGAGTTCTTGATCTTCATCGCCCGAGCCCTTGTTGATAAGTCGCGGAAAATACGGACGCTCTGCCAGCGTGTCAACGGTCACGCCCTGCAGGCCGCGCCCCGCGCGCCCCGCTCAGCGGCCGGCCAGCGGTGGCAGCGCGAACCCGGCGGCGTCCTCGAGCGCCCGGCCGACCCGCAGTACCGTTTCCTCGTCGAAGGGCCGGCCGATCACCTGCAGCCCCAGCGGCAGGCCGCGCGCCGACAAGCCCGCGGGGACGGAGATCGCCGGCAGGCCGGCGAGGCTGGTCGGAACCGTGAACACGTCATTCAGATACATGGTGATCGGATCGTCGGTCTTTTCGCCGATTGCAAAGGCGTCCGATGGCGCCGTCGGGGTCAGGATCGCATCCACCGTCTCGAACGCTTCGGTAAAATCGCGGGCGATCAGCGCTCTGACCTTCTGTGCCTTCAGGTAATAGGCATCGTAGTAGCCGGCGGAGAGCACATAAGTGCCAATCAGCACCCGCCGGCGCACCTCCGCCCCGAAGCCCTCACCGCGGGTGTTCTCGTACATCTCGGCGAGCGAGGCGCCGTCGACCCGAAGGCCGTAGCGCACACCGTCATAGCGGGCGAGGTTCGACGAGGCTTCCGCCGGCGCGATAATGTAGTAGGTGGGCAGGGCATAGCGGGTGTGCGGCAGCGAGACCTCGCGCACACGGGCGCCGGCCGCTTCCAGCCACTTCGCGCCCTCGGCCCAGAGGGCGTCGATCCCGGCGGCGAGGCCGTCGACCCGGTACTCCCGGGGGATGCCGATGGTCAGCCCGCGCACGCCCCTGACGAGGGCTGCCGGCAAATCGGGCACGGTGAGGGTGGCCGAGGTGGAGTCCCGCGGATCATGGCCGGCCATGGCGCTGAGCAGCAGGGCGGCGTCGTGAACGCTGCGGGTCATCGGGCCGGCCTGGTCGAGGCTGGAGGCGAACGCGACAATCCCCCAGCGCGAACACCGCCCGTACGTGGGCTTGACGCCGACAATCCCGCAGAACGCCGCCGGCTGGCGGATCGAGCCGCCGGTGTCGGTGCCGGTCGCCGCGATCGCGAGGCGCGCCGCCACCGCCGCGGCCGACCCGCCGGAGGAGCCGCCGGGCACC
>CAYVUM010000098.1:0-12309 GCA_964454795.1 uncultured Rhodospirillaceae bacterium | reverse complement strand
GATCGGGATCTGCTCCAAGTGATTAGCGGCGACGACGGACGCCGGCCAGCGCAGCGAGGCCGAAGGTGAGCAGCAACGCGGTCGACGGCGCCGGGATCAGGCTGGGATCGAAGGCGAGGGTTTCGTCCAGAGTGATGACGATGATCTCGTTGTTGTCGATGTCCGGGCCGCGCCCCATCGAGAACGGGAAGTTGTTGTCATTGGCGACGAGGATGGTTTTGGCATCAAGGACCAGGACGTCCTCGATGGTCACGAACGGGAAGGTGAAGGTGGTATCGCCATCGCCGTTAAGATCGTTGGGGTCGTCGATGTTGAGCAGATCGACAACTTCCACCTTTTCGACGAAGCCGCCGTTGATCTCGCTCAGGTCGACCTTGAAGATCTTTTTGAATTGTGCGTTGGGACCCTGGCCGCTGTCCCGCTCGATCACCAGGAACTCATTCTCATTGATCGGCGTGAAATCGCCGATGGCGCTGCCGCCCGGGTCAAGCTGATAGAGGCCGACAAAATCGCTGAACTCGCCGCTGGCCACGTCGAACGCGTAGATGCGCAGCGAATCGGCGGGATCACCATCGACCGTCCCCTCCAGGAGGGGATACAGGGTCTGCCGGTCCGGGCTGAAGGCCATGCCTTCGTAGCCGCGGGAGGTGGGGAGATTGGTGTTGGTGTTGTCGATCGGGTTCTGCGGGGCCGCCACGAACTGGCCGGGGATCAGACTGCCGGTGGAGAGATCCACATCCGGGGTCCGCACCGGCGCTTCCTGGAGCACGCCGGTCTGATCGAACTTGAGGATGAACGGTCCGAACTCATCGCCGATCCAGATGTTGCGGTTGTTGTCGATGACGAAGGATTCGATGTCGAAGTCGGCGCCGGTGAGCAGACGCTCGCTCGTCCCCTCGTTAACGATCGGAAAGGGGAGCACGTTATTGGGGTCACGCAGCTGGACGAAACCCTGGACCTCGACGGCGGTGTCTCCGCCTTCGAACCCGGCAAAGCTCGGGTCGACCTGGTAGATCCGAAGCAGGTAGTCGGAGCTGTTGGCCTGACTGCCAAAGCCGTTGTCGGAGAGGAACCAGAACGGGCCGCCGGCGCTGCCGGAGCCCGGGGCGAACTGGACGCCGCTGAAACCCTGGACCGGCTGGCCGGGGAAGGGGCCGGTGCGGCCGTTGGCGCTGATCGGGTTGCCGTTTCCGTCATCTCCGCCGGCCGGCGGGCCGGCGGCGAAAGTGTCGGCCGGCAGAACCGCGAACCCGGAAAGGGTGTCGACGGCGCCGGCGTCGCTGGCGGCGATTGCCGCCAGCATGGTGGTGGCGAGCAGAACGCTCTTGATCTGTCCCTGTGTCATCCCTGACCTCATTTTTAGCCTGTTGCAGTCACTGCGGCCGCAGCGTTTCCGGACGCAGCGAACCTGTAACCTCACCGGTTTGGAGGTGACTGTTATTTCTCGATGAACTTTCCGTGAGCACGTGACACGTGCCCGCCATGATTACGATGCGCGAAAAAGTTGCTGCGCCGGGGAGCGGGTCGTGCCCGAGGACCCGGCCGCGGAACCTCGGTGCCGTTTGCTCCGGGAGGCATCCGGTTTTCTGGCGGCGGTGCGTCGCGCCGAGCAGATGGTCGATGTGTGCGGACGGGCGAGAGCCTCCGGCCCGGGTCCGGCGACTTCGGTCCGTGGCGCGGGAGGAGATGGGGCGGGTTGCGCCGGCGCGCCGGCCACTTCGGCCCGAACGCCCGCTTTGGGAAAAAAAACGCCGGTTCAGAAAAAAAAGAGCCGCCCCGACTTGGGGCGGCGCTAGTTGGATAGGGAGGAGGTCAAATTGGATCGGGAGGGGTCACGCCCGAAATGGCGCAGATCCGATCCAATATGGACGCTCGCGGGACATCCGTAATATACGCAACAGCACGGGCGGCATCAATAGTCGATTATGGGAATCTGGAACAATTTGCCATCGCAGGCCCGTGGATGCGGGCGGTATCACCGTCAGTGCGCCGCCGGAGCTGTTCGCTTAAAGATTGAAAAGGCTCTCGGCCGAGCGCCGCACCCCCTGCTTGGCGATAATCACCGCCCTCGCCCGGGCGATCTCCTGCTCCAGGCGGCCGATATACTCCTCCAGATCGGCGATCGAAAGACCGTCCAGATTGGTCATCCACGGCTGCAGCGTCGCCGGAACGGACTCAGCAGAGCTTTCCAGCTCGTCCATATCGCCTCCTTTCGCCCCACGCCCGACCGCCGCCGTCGGTCATGACCATGGCTCGCGGACCATGGCTCCGGGACTGGCCGCCGCCGCGGGCACGCAGCATCACAGTGCCTTGACTCAAACCCAAGCTTTCGCCTGCGTCAATCCGATGATAACCGTATGCGCGCCGTGCGAATCGTCTCCTGCGGTGAAGGCGAGGGTGCTGATGACCGCTTCCCTGCCCGACACAATGAACTGTATCGAAATCACCGAACCCGGCGGACCGGAGGTGCTTGCGGTGGCCCGGCGCCCGCGGCCTGAAGCCGCCGCGGGTGAGGTGCTGGTGCGCCTCGCCGCTGCGGGGGTGAACGGTCCCGATCTCTACCAGCGCCAGGGCGCTTACCCGCCGCCGCCCGGTGCCAGCGATATTCCCGGGCTCGAAATCGCCGGGGAGATCGTGGCGGTCGGCGAGGGGGTTGAGGCGTGGCGGAGTGGCGATGCCGTCTGCGCGCTCGTCACCGGCGGCGGCTACGCTGAGTACTGCCCCGCACCGGCCGCCACCTGCCTGCCGGTTCCGGGCGGGCTCGCTGTGGAGGACGCCGCAGCCCTTCCGGAGACCGTGTTCACGAGCTGGACCAACCTCTGCCAGCGCGGCCGGCTGGCCGCGGGCGAGACGGTCCTGATCCACGGCGGTGGCGGCGGCATCGGCACGACGGCCGTCCAGATGGCGTCGGCGCTCGGCGCCACCGTCTACACCACCGCCGGCGGGGCGGAGAAATGCCGGCGTCTGGAAGCGCTGGGAGCGGCCCGGGCAATCGATTACCGGAGCGAGGATTTTGTTGCCGTCGTTCGCGAACTCACCGGCAAGCGCGGGGTCGATGTCATCCTCGACATGATCGGCGGTGATTATGTCGCCCGCAACCTGCGCTGTCTGGCCGTGGAGGGCCGGCTCGTCTGCATCGCCTTTCGCCACGGCAGCAAGGTGGAGATCGACCTGATGCCGGTGATGCTGAAGCGTCAGACCCTCACCGGCTCCACCTTGCGCATCCAGTCGCTGAGTGCCAAGGCCGGGATTGCCGCAGCCGTCCGCGAGCACGTCTGGCCGCTGATCGCTGCGGGGCGGTTCCGACCGGTGATTCAGGCCCGGTTGCCCCTCGCCGAGGCTGCCGCGGCCCACCGGCTGATGGAAAGCGGCGGCCATTTCGGGAAGATCCTGCTCGTGACGGATGCGGTTTGACCGCTCCGGACAGCGGCCTATATCTGAAGGTGATCCAAACTCGTGCCGGCAACGCTGGTGCGTGACCCGGCGGGTCGCGGCACCATTGCCCTGCATTTTCGAGACAAGAGGACCAAGCGTCATGGCGCACACGCTCATGCCGAAGGCGACGGCTGTCTGGCTCGTCGAGAACACCGCGTTGAGCTTCGAACAGATCGCCGAATTCTGCGGAATTCATGCCCTTGAGGTGCAGGCGATCGCGGATGGCGAAGTGGCCTCTGGCATGCAGGGGCGCGATCCGATTGCTCACGGCGAACTGACCGAAGCCGAGATCGAGCGCTGCGTGGCCGATCCGACCGCCCGGCTGCAGCCGGCCAAGGCGCGGATCCCCCAGCCGACCGCCCGGCCGAAGGGGGCCCGCTACACGCCGGTTGCCAAGCGTCAGGAACGCCCCGATGCGATCGCCTGGCTGCTGAAGAACTACCCGGAGCTGTCCGACACCCAGATCGGCAAGCTGATCGGCACGACCAAGGCGACCATCGACAAGGTGCGCGACAAGACCCACTGGAATTCCGGCAACATCAAGCCGCAGAATCCGGTCTCGCTCGGCTTGTGCTCGGAGAGTGAACTGGAGAAGCAGATCGATCTGGCCCGGGCCCGCACCGGCACCGTTCACGGCACGGCGACCAAGGCGACCCCGGGTCTCTGAAGCGTTTGCGGGAGTGAGATGCGGTCGTCCGGCCGACGGGGGTCAACCGTCGGCCGGTCTGATGGCGGGAGAGATGGAACGGAGGGGTGCGAAGGCCTTGGCGGCCGGGCGCCGTCACCGGGTAGCAGCTGCGGGCGTGCGGCGTTTTTTCCAGGCCTTGTAGGCCACCGGTAGCAGCGAGAGCACGGCGAGGCCCGCGAGCGCCGTGATGACCTGCGGGGTCAGCGCATCGCTCGGCGAGAATTCCTTGTTCGCGTCGAACACGCTGCCGAGGCCGGCGCCCACAGAGGCGAACACGAACGCGCCCGGGATGATCCCGAAAACGGTGGCGATCGCGTAAGTGCGCAGCGGAACGCCGAGAAAAGCCGGCACGACATTCACTACAAAGAAGGGAAACAGCGGGATCAGTCGCAGGACCAGCATGTAGCTGAGGGCGTTCTCCCGAAAGCCCGCTTCCATCTTCCTCAGGGCATTGCCGGCCCGGGCGCGCAGCGGCTCGCCGAGCGAGGTGCGGGCGATCAGGAAGATGATCACCGCGCCGACGGTCGCGCCGACGACGATCGCGGCAGTACCGACCCCAATGCCGAACAGGAATCCCCCCGCAATACTCAGGACCCCGCCACCCGGAAACGACACGGCAGTCGTCGCGGCATAGATGACCGCGAACAGCGCGATGGCGGCGAAGCCGTACTGGTCGACGAACGCCTTGAGGGCGAGACGGTTTTCGCGCAGGGCGTCAAAGCTGAGATACTCGTCGAGCCCGGCGGCGAACGCGGCGACGAACGCGGCAACCACCACGGCAACAGGCACCAGCCGGCGGGTCAGTGACTTCTTGACGGGCGCCGGCTCGGGCAGCGTGGACGGATCAGGGGTCTTTAAGCTCATGGTCATTTTCTCCAGGTCCGTACCACTGGTCACGGCAGCTTCTGCAGCAGCGAGACGAGGCGGCGGGTGCGCGAGCTGAACAGAGTGTCGGTGTAATAGGCGCCGGCGGCCCGTTTGGAGACCTCGCCAAGCGTCGGATAGGGGACGATCAGGTTGGCGATGGCGCCGATCTTCAGTCCTTCGTTCACCGCCAGGATCCAGGTTGTGATCATCTCGCCGGCATGCGGGCCGACGATGGTGGCGCCGACAATGCGCGCGCCGGGACCGGTGACAACCTTGATCAGGCCGCTGGTGTCCCGCTCCGCCTGAGCGCGGTCGTTCTCGGCGAAGCTCCAGCGCGTCACCCGCGTCTTGCTGCCGTATTTCCCAACGGCCTGGGCTTCGGTCAGGCCCACCTGCGCCAGTTCGGGATCGGTATAGGTCACCCACGGCACTGCGTGGTACTTCACCTGCGCCGGCCAGTGGAACAGCGCGTTGCGGATGACAATCCCGGCGTGGTACGCGGCCATGTGGGTGAACTGGTAGCCGCCGGCGGCGTCACCAATGGCGAACACCCGCTTGTTACTGGTCCTGAGCCGGGAATCCACCCGGATGCCTTTCGCCGTGTAAGCGATTCCGGCCGCCTCCAGGTTCAGGCCGTCGACGCTGGCAACCCGCCCCGCGGAGACAAGCAGGTGCGAGCCTTCGATCCGCATCTCCTCGCCGCCGTCCTCGACCATCACGGCGATGCCATTCATGCAGGGAGCAGCGGCCTTGACGGTGACGTTCTCGCGAACGTCGACGCCTTCCTCGATGAACCGCTTGCGAACCACCTCGACCGCTTCAGGGTCGTCCTTCGGCATGATCCGGTCACGCTGCAGCACGGTCACCCGGGCGCCGAGCCGGCCATGGGCCTGGGCCATCTCGCAGCCGATCGGCCCGCCACCGAGGATGATCAGGTGCTCGGGCCGTTCGGTCAGGTCGAAGATCGTCTCGTTGGTCAGGTACGGTAGCCTGGCGAGGCCGGGAATGTCCGGCTCCGCCGGCCGCGACCCGGTGGCGACGACGAACCGCCGCGCCTGGATCCGTTTGCCGCCCGCTTCCACGGTCCGCTCATCGACGAACCGGGCGGTATCGCGGATGACGTCAACCCCAAGGCCCTCGAACCGCTCCTGGGAATCATGGGGGGCAATGGTGGCGATGACGCCGTGAACGTGGTCGTGGACCTCGCCGAAGCGCACGTCCGGCGCCTGACCGTTGACGCCGAACACCCTGCCGCGGCGCGCCGACTGGGCCATGTGGCCGGCGGCGATCAGCGCCTTGGACGGAACGCACCCGTAGTTCAGGCAGTCGCCGCCCATCTTTGCCCGTTCGATCAGAACCACCTTCGCGCCCATCTGGGAGGCACCGGCGGCGACCGACAGGCCGCCGGAGCCGGCACCGATCACGCACACATCGGTCTTGATTGTCTCTGTCATGGCTTGCGCCTCCTCGCGTCTCCCCGGCCACCGACCGGCGCGGCGGTCCGGATCCGGCGCCCGCGGGTGGGTGCCCGATCCGGCCGGCCGGGTCCGGTGGTTCAGCCCTCGACGACGATGCGGTAGTCGGGGGTCGGGTTGAGGGGGCAGGAATACAGGTACTCGCCCGGTTCGAGTTCGACCTCGTAATCCTGGGTCGCGCCCGGCGTCAGGCCGCCGCCGGAGACGCTGGTCTTGGTCAGCTTGTGAACCGGATTGCCGAGCTGGTAGTCGTGATCGCGGATCCAGAAGCCGAGCTCATACGGCACGTCGGTGTTGCTGACCCGGAACACGTACTTTCCGGGCTTCAGGCGCAGCACCGCCGCGGCCTGCAGCCGCTCGGCGCCGGTCTCGCCATTGATCGCGCGGCACGCATCTGAGTTGGCCGGGGTGAAGCCGTGATCGACGCCGTTTTCCGGTTCGAGGAACTGGCAGCCGGTCTGGGTGAGGGAGATCATCGTGGCTTCCTGGGCGCTGCCCGGGCCGGCAAGCATCAGCGCGCCGGCTGCCGCGGCCGCCAGGGCCGCAGCGCGGGCGGGGCGGCGGATCGGGAATGAGGTTCGACTGAGGGTCATCGGACAGTATCCATTGTTGAGCACGTTACCCCTCTCAGATGCCCGGACAACGCGAAAGGTTGAAGTAACGATTGCCTACGATTTCGATAGCGGCCGCGTATGGACGCGCGAAAGGTTGCGGGCCACCCCGCCGCGGGCAAAGGAGCCGGGCGATCCGCGGGGCGGCGGGAGGGAGACGCGATTGTGGAAATGCACCAGATCCGCTACTTTCTGTCGGTCTGCCAGACCCTCAACTTCACCCGCGCGGCCGAGCAGTGCCACGTCGCCCAGCCGTCGCTGACCCGGGCGATCCAGAAGCTGGAGGAGGAACTGGGCGGCCCGCTGTTCCACCGGGAACGCAACCATACTCACCTCACCGCCCTCGGGCGGCTCGTCCAGCCCTATCTCGAGCAGGCCTTCGCCACCGCCTCCCAGGCGAAAGCTGAAGCGCAGAACTTCGGCCGTGCCGGCCACGTGCCGCTGACCCTCGGGGTGATGTGCACGATCGGACCGAGGCGGCTGGTGCCGCTGATGAACAAGTTAAGCGATCGGTTGCCGCATCAGGAGGTGCGGCTGCGTGAGCGCAACGGTCAGTCCCTGGTTGAGGACCTGGTCGAAGGCGGGCTGGAGGTGGCGCTTCTCGGTTTGCCCGACTATCCGGACCGGGTGCGGTTCGAGCGGCTCTACAGCGAGCGTTACGTGATTGCATTTCCGCCGGGCCATCGCTTTGAGGCGCTGACCGCGGTGCCGGTCAGCGAGATGAACGGCGAGGACTATCTACGCCGGGTCAACTGCGAGTACCCCCAATACTTCGCCGAACAGGCCGGAGAGTGGACCTGCCAGCTCAATGTCCGCTACGAGAGCGAACGCGAGGACTGGATCCAGGCGATGGTGCTGGCCGGCATGGGCTGTTCGGTCATGCCGGAATTCATGCCGCTGTTTCCCGGAATCTGCACCCGGATCATCACCGAACCGGAGCTCAGCCGCGAGATCGGCATCGCCACCGTACCCGGGCGGCGGTTCTCGCCTGGCGTGGATGCGTTTGTGCGGATCGCCCGCTCCCACGATTGGAATTTTATTGCCTGAACAGGGCCGCGCGCCTGCTCATCCGATATTGTCGACGCCCGACCGATTGTGGAAAAAAACCGTATGGTGCCAAGGGGTTTTTTTTGCTACGCTGCATCCAACTTCAGACGCGGACGGAGATCTGCGCTGGGCGGGTCGGCGTACCAAGTATTGTGGACGCAGCGGAGGTCTCCCATGAAACGCTATATCTCTTCCGTATTCGCGCTCGCCGCATCGGGGATTGTTGCGCTGATCCGCTTGCCCCGCAACCGTCGCGCGGCCGCCCGGGCCCGCTGACCTCTCTCAACTTAGTTTAATTCAGAAGGGTTCCCTGTCGGCTACGCTGCCGATTAATTCGTTAGGTTTCTCCTGGAAACCATTTCCCCTCCCCCCCAAACTCAAAACCCGGCATCGTCATTTGCCGGGTTTTTTTCTGCCCGGCGCCGACGCTGTCAGGATTGCCCGCTTCAACAACCGGCGGTCGCGTACCGCTTGCTCAGATGGACGCGCGGGTGCGCACCGACAGAGGCGGGAATTCCTGTTCGCCGGTGCTCCCTGAGCGCACCGCCGGATTGTATTTGAGGCAGTTGGGCACACAACTGCACTCCGTGGCGAGCTTCATCGGGGCAATCCGCCCGGCGGCGCGCAGTTCGAACAGCCGGCTGACGACCCGGTCACGGAGGGTTTCCGGGTCGATGGTGTTGACGAAAATCTTGGTCCCGCCTTCGAAGCCGGCGGGATTGCTGATCCGCCACTTGATCAGCACCCGCCAGGGCATGGTGACGTCCGCATCGGGCGGCTTGTAGCACCATTCCTCGTTGGTGGGCACATCGGCGCCCGTCGCCGCGTGGCAGGCGTGGACCAGATCGGACATCCCGCGGAGTTCGTCAGGAGAGTGATTCCAGGGCTGGCTGCGCTCGCTTTTGGAGAAGATTTCCAATGTCGGGAAGCGGTGCCCGAAGCCGGCGAAAGCAATCGCGTGATCGTTCTCGGCGAATACCAGATTACGGTAGGCGGCGAAGTTGACGGCTGCTTCGTTGTAGATATTGGGATTCGTCCTGGCGAGACGAATCTCCGCATCACTCTGCGCGCCGCGCTCGTCAATGGCGACGAGCTGCTTGTGGAGATGGTCGAAGGACGCTCCCGCCGGCTTCAGCCAGTTCTGGAAGACGGCCACATAGCGCACATAGCGGTTGTTGAGGTAGATGTCACGGATCGCCTCGATGGTGAAGCGAATATAGAGGTAGTGTTCATCGGGAGTCATACACCCGGACCCGGCGTTCTGGTCATCGGTGACGGCCCCGTCGACGAAGTGGCGGCGGGCGACGATGAGTTCGTGGCCGCCGGCGAAGAACGCATTGGCCATTTGCAGGCGGTCGTCGACGGGAATCCGGTCGATTTCGTTGGCAGCGAGGCCGGTGGCACGCAAACGGGATGCCACCACGTCAAGAACGTGCCGTCTCCCCAGATCCGTGGACATATAAGCGTGCTTACGGGACTGAATCTCTTCCGAGACCGTGAAGCCGAAGTTCTTCCGCCAGTAATCAAACGAGACGATCTCAAAGAGATTGGGGATCCGCCGGAATTCGGCGACCGTCTCATCCACGTCTTCAGCGCGGACGTGCCGAAGGGTTGCATAGCTGTTTCCGCTTTTCACCAGCCTGGCTTTCTCCGGCGGCGTGTCCAGATAGCGGCCAGCACAGAACAGACAGTGGGTGTCGATGTTGGTCGGGTCCAGCGGACGGACTTGCGGTCGGTCGATACCGAGCGGGCGGTTGCCACGGTTGGGAACCGTCCACACTTCCGTGCCGGTAAACGGATTGATCTGTTTGATCGTTCCGTCCGCCATCCGCATCAGGTAGTTGGATTCCGGTACGCCGCCGAGAGGAATAGCCACGCTGTTACTCCGGTTTGTGGGTCAACAGCCCGATTATACTCAATCTCCTCCGATCTGTCCGGCAAAACGATCGGCGGCGAAGCTGCCGGCCCGGCCGCTGCAGACGGCCACGGGCAGCGCCGCCGTCCCATTCAACCGCCAGCCGCGCACATCACCGGCCCGGCCGCCGGCAACAGCGATAATCAGCCAGATCAGATCGGGCTCGAAGGCCATCTCCTGGTCGGTGGGGGAGGGCTTGGCCGGCCCGTCGGGATGGGAATGGTAATGGCCGATCAGGCGGTCCGGACCGCCCTCGGTTTCGCGCATCACGGCAAGGCGCACCCGCGGGTCCACCTCGAACCGGTCTGCTCGCCGCGGGTCGGCCACGTTCGGGCTCTCGATCACGCGCCTCACGGCAATCCGTGCGTCCGCCACCTCCCGGCCGACGAGCAGACCGCAGCATTCGCGCGGATAGGCCGCTTCGGCGGCGGCCCGCAGGCGAGCCCGGAGATCGGCAGGCAGGATCAGGGTGCGCACCATCGACTCCGGACGCTCGCCCCCGCTCATGGTCGGATGACGATGGTTCCCAGATGATTGCCGGTGGCGGCGTCGAGCACCACGATCCGCTCGCACACTTCGGCAGGGCCGGTCCGCACATACAAGCGCTCGCCGTCCGGGCGGATGTCCTCAACCCGGCACTCAGGGGGCAGCGGCAGCCGCGCCTGGCCGAAGCCGGCGACCGGCTGGACCGGGCCGGCGGTGGCCGCAGGTTTCGTCGCCGATCCGGTCAGCTTGGTCATGAATCCATAGATCAGCAGACCAAAGCTGAGGATGATGAGAACACCAAGGCCGATGACCAGCGCCTTGACCGCCTGAATCGACACCGTCTGCCATTCCCGTGACTGTTTGCCCCAGTTACACCGTTCCGATCGACGACGACAAGTGCGGGCTGCGCCTCGACCGGGTGCTCGCCGACGCCTTGCCGGACCTCTCGCGCAGCCGCCTGCAGACTCTGATCGGTGCCGGCCGGGTGCGCGAAGCCACCGCCGGACCGGTCTCCAGTCCCTCCCGCCCGGTCCGCACCGGCGAGCGGTACATCGTCACCGTTCCGATCGAGCCCCCGGAGACCGTACGGCCCGAGGCCATCCCCCTCGACATCATCTACGAGGACGACGACCTGATCATCGTCAACAAACCACCCGGTCTGGTCGTCCACCCCGGGGCCGGCAATCCCGACGGCACCCTGGTGAACGGGCTCCTCTATCACTGCAACCGGCTGTCGACCGTTGGTGCGCCGCTGCGCCCCGGCATCGTCCACCGCCTCGATAAGGACACCTCCGGTCTGCTTGTCGCAGCCAAGACCGACGCCGCCCATGCCGGCCTGACCGCTCAGTTCGCCCGCCACGATGTCGAACGGGAATATGCGGCGCTCGTGTGGGGCCGGCCGGTGCCGTCCGCCGGACTGATCACCGGCAATATCGGCCGCGATCCCGATCACCGCAAGCGGATGGCGGTGGTCCCGCGCGGCGGCAAGCCGGCTGCCACCGGCTACGGCACCGTCGAGGACATCCGCGGTTTTGCCACGCTGTTGGCCTGTTGGCCGCGAACCGGCCGGACGCACCAAATCCGCGTCCACCTCGCTCACATCGGCCATCCGATTGTCGGCGATCCCCTCTACGGCCGGCGTCGGGCCGGCGATGTCCCGGCGGCCGCACAAGCGAAGCTGCTCACCTTTCCCAGGCAGGCCCTTCACGCTCAAGTGATCGGTGTTGACCATCCGATCCGCGGCGAGAGAATCCGCTTCGCGGTGCCGCTCTATAATGATATCAATGAGTTGATTGACAATTTAAAGGCACTATAGTTTGCACTATTCCGGACTGCGCAACTTGGTTATCATGCGTTCAGGGTCGGGGCGCCGGGGCATGATAGGCAGGCGGTGCCGAAACCGACAGGGAAGGTTGAGGACTATGATGGAGACCGTCGCGGATCTGGAGCTGACGCCCGAGCGGAATCTGTCGCGCTATCTGCAGCGGATCCGCTCCTACCCCATGCTTGAGCATGCCGAGGAGTATGCGCTGGCGCGGCGCTGGGTGGACAGTGGCGATGTGGCTGCGGCCCATACGCTGGTCACCAGCCATCTGCGGCTCGTAGCGAAGATCGCCATGGGCTATCGCGGCTACGGGTTGCCCGTCGGCGAACTGATTTCCGAGGGAAATGTGGGCATGATGCAGGCGGTGCGGCGGTTTGACCCGGACCGGGGATTTCGCCTCGCCACCTACGCGATGTGGTGGATCCGCGCGTCGATCCAAGGATACATCCTGCATTCCTGGT
>CAYVUM010000097.1:0-12449 GCA_964454795.1 uncultured Rhodospirillaceae bacterium | reverse complement strand
CCCTATCCCAAATCCATCTACGACAACGTCGCCTATGGGCCCCGGGTCCACGGGATCGCCCGGAACAAAACCCATCTGGACGAACTGGTCCACACCAGCCTGCAAAAGGCCGGGCTGCTCGACGAGGTCAAAGATCGCCTGACGGAGCCGGGCACCGGCTTGTCGGGCGGACAGCAGCAGCGGCTGTGCATCGCCCGGGCGATCGCCGTGCAGCCGGAAGTCATCCTCATGGACGAACCCTGCTCGGCCCTCGATCCCATCGCCACCGCGCGGATCGAAGAGCTGATGGACGAGCTGCGCCAGAACTACACCATCGTCATCGTCACCCACTCGATGCAGCAGGCGGCCCGGGTCTCCCAGCGCACCGGGTTCTTCCACCTCGGAATTCTGGTGGAAACGGGCGATACGGAAAAGATCTTCACCAATCCGGAAGATCAGCGCACCCAGGACTATATCACCGGTCGATTCGGCTGATCGACCGGCGGCGGCGGCGGGGCGCGCGCCGATCATGACCCCCGACCGCGTGCCGCCGCGAAAGCCCGCAGCCTTGGGCAACGAGCACATCGTCCGGTCGTTCGATGCGGCCCTGAACCAGCTCGATAACTCACTGGTGCAGCTCGGTGGCTTGGTTGAGCACCAGCTCGATGAGGCCCTGAACGCCCTGCTCAAGCGCGCTGTCGACCGCGCCGCGCAGATTGCCGCCACGGATTTGCGGGTCGACAACGCGGAACAGCGGATTGACCAGGACGCGGTCGCCCTGCTCGCCCTCCGCCAGCCGATGGCTGCCGACCTGCGCATCGTGATCAGCGCGCTGAAGACCTCGGCCATGCTGGAGCGGATCGGCGATTACGCCAAGAACGTCGCCCGGCGTACGGTGATCATCGCCGAATCGCCGCCCATGCCCTCAGCGATTGCCGTCGCCCGGCTCGGCCGGCTGACCCAGACCATGCTCAAAGACGTGCTCGACGCCTATGCCACGCGCGACGTGGAAAAAGCCGATGAGGTGCGGCTGCGCGACGAAGAGGTGGACGCCCTCTATACCAGCGTATTTCGCGAACTCCTCACCTACATGATGGAGGACCCCCGAAACATTACGGCCTGTACGCATTTGCTATTCGTTGCCAAGAACCTGGAACGGGTCGGTGACCACGCCACGAATATTGCCGAGAACGTCCATTTCATCGTTCATGGCCGGCGTCCTGCCGGAGACCGTCCCAAGCGCGACCGAACCACAACGTCTTTGATCGAAACAGAAACCGGAGGCCTTGGCCGACCATGACCATCGTCAAGCCACGTGTTCTGGTGGTGGAGGACGACGAGGCACAAGCCGACATCCTTCATTACAATCTCGATCGCGAAGGGTTCGAGCCGATGGTGGCGCGGGACGGCGAAGAGGCGCTGCTGGCCGTCGAAGAGCAGCAGCCGGACCTGGTGATCCTCGACTGGATGCTGCCCGGAGCCTCGGGCCTCACGGTCTGCCAGCGGCTGCGCAAGCGCCGCGAGACCCGGAGCCTGCCGGTGATCATCCTCACCGCCCGCGGTGAGGAAGCCGACCGGGTGCGCGGCCTCGAAGCCGGTGCCGACGACTACGTGGTCAAACCGTTTTCGCCGAGCGAGATGATCGCCCGCTGCCGCGCCGTGTTGCGCCGCGCAAGACCGGCCCTCGCCGACGAACGCCTCACCTACGCCGATGTGATCATGGACCTTGCGGCCCACCGGGTCACCCGGAACGGCCGCGGCATTCGCCTTGGTCCCACCGAGTACCGCCTTCTGCAACTTTTCATGGAGCGCCCCGACCGGGTGTTCAGCCGTGAACAGCTGCTCGACAAGGTCTGGGGGCGGGACATCCACGTCGAACTGCGCACCGTCGACGTCCACATCCGCCGCCTGCGCAAGGCCCTCAACGAACACGGCGACAGCGACCTGATCCGAACCGTCCGCGGCGCCGGCTACGCCCTCGATTCCACCGGTTCCTGACGGCGCGGCCGGGCCGAACCGGGCGGCGCGGCAAGCTTCGCATTCCCTGGGGTTGTGAACTCCCCTAAACTGCCAGGGTCATGACGGCGACCCGGGAAGCCCGCTCGTCCTCCGGCCCGGCCGCGGCCGCGCACCGTTGGGCACGTTCGCTGCTGACGCTCCTCCGCCATGCTCCGGTCGCCCTGCTGATCCTGGCGGCGCTGATCGGAGCCGCCACCGGCGGGGCGATCATCCTGTTCCGGGAGTCGATCTCTCTGCTGCAAGCCGGGCTTTACGGCAGCGATAGCCCCTACCTGACCCTGATCGCCGGCGGCCTGCCGTGGTGGACCGTAGTCTTCGCGCCGGTGGCCGGCGGTCTCGCGGTCGGCCTCGCCACCCGCTATCTGCTGCCGTTCCAGCGTCCTCATGGCGTTGCCGATGTGATGGAGGCGGCCAACTTCGGCAATGGCCGCATGGCCCTCCGCAACGGCGTTGCCGCCGCCGCGGTCAGCGCCGGATCGATTGCCTCCGGGGCATCGGTCGGGCGCGAGGGCCCGGCCGTGCATCTGGGCGGCGCGCTCGGCGGCTGGCTTGCTGCCCGCCTCGACCTGCCTGGCCACAGTGGCCGAACCCTGCTTGCTGGCGGGGTCGCCGCCGCCGTCGCCGCCTCCTTCAATGTGCCGATCGCCGGGGCCTTGTTCGCCGGAGAGGTCATCCTCGGACATTTCGCGCCGAGCACGCTGGCACCGATCGTGGTTGCGAGCGTACTCGGCACGATCGTCTCGCGGTCCTGGTTCGGTGACAACCCTGCCTTTGCCGTCGTCGAGCACAGCGCCCTGTCGGTCTGGGAGCTCCCGGCCTTCCTGATTCTCGGCGTGCTTGCCGGGCTGGTTGCCCTCGCCTTCGTGCGCGCCGTCGACCTGGCCCGGCGGGCGGCGGGGGCGATGCGCCTGCCGCTTTGGCTGCGTCCCGCCGTCGCGGGGGCGGCCGTCGGATTGATCGCGCTTGAATTCCCGGAGATCCTCGGAGTTGGATACGGCGTGACCGAAGCGGCCCTCGGAGCGATCTGGCCGGCCCAACTGCTGATCGTCATCTGTGTATTGAAGCTCGCGGCGACAGCGCTCTGCCTCGGCTTCGGCTTCGGCGGCGGGGTGTTCTCGCCATCCCTGGTCGTCGGCGCAACCCTGGGCGGCGCCTTCGGGGTGCTTGCCAGCGGGCTGCTCCCCGGCATTTCCCTCGGCTCGGACGCTTATGCCATCGTCGGGATGGGCGTGGTCGCCGCCAATGTCCTCGGCGCGCCGATCTCGACGACGCTGATCGTGTTCGAGATGACCGGCGATTACGCCCTGACGATGGTCGTCATGCTCGCCGTGGTCACCGGCGCCGAAGTCAACCGCCGGTGCGGCGGAACATCCTTCTTCCACTGTCAGTTGACCGGCCGCGGCTTCGATCCCGTTGAGGCCCTGGGTGCCCGGGCAGCGCAGAGCGTCCGGGTCGCCGACATGGTCTCGAACCGGGGCGAGCTGGTTGGCACGGCCGTGGCGCTACCGGCGTTGCGGCGGATGCTTCAGCACAGCCAGTCGGGCCGGCTCTTCGTCATCGACGATGCGGGCCGGCTGATTGGAACGATCACTCTCGCCGAACTCCACGATGCCGCCTTCGATCCATTGCTGGATCCGCTGATCGTCGCCGCCGACGTGGCCCGGCGCGACACGCCGCTCCTCACCCTGGACGACGACCTGCAAACCGCTCTCCACCTGTTCCGGTCCTCGGGCACCGGCCTGATCGCCGTGGTTGAGGATGAGGAGAGCCGGATCTTCGCCGGTTGCCTCGACCGCGGCGCGGCCCTGCTCACCGTCAACCGCACCCTGCTCGACACTTGGCGGCTGGAGCGGTTCTGAACGCTCACTTCGCCGGTGAACGCGCCAGCCGCAGCCAATCGTGACGGTCTGCGGAGGGAATGGTCACCCGCTCGATCGCCAGTTCCACATCGCCGTAGCGAACGACGTCGAGCGCCACCTCAACCCCGGCGTCACCAAGCTCGCGCACCCGTCGCCAGAAGTCGGCAAGTCCGGCGATCCGCTTGCCATCGACCCCGATGATCCTGTCGCCGGCGCCAAGGCCGGCCTCGTCCGCGGGACCGCCGTCCGCCAGCCGGGTGACGAAGACCCGCCCTTCCGCCTCGCGGGCATAAATACCGAGCCATGGCTCGGCCGGTCCGGCGCGCCGGCCGGTGGCGACCAGATCGGCGAGGATCGGCTTCAGTTCGTCGATGGGCACGAACATGTTGCCGGGCGACGGCTGCATCCCGGGCTGCGCGTCACCGACGAACAGCGAGCCAATCCCGGCCAGCCGGCCGTCGGCACTGAACAGGGCCGCCCCGCCATAGCCGGCGACGGGCGGCCGGGTGAAGACCGCCTCCTCGACCAGGTATTCCCAGTAGCCGGCGAAGGGCCGCCGGGAGACCACGACCGCCGGCGCTGCGGGCGTCTCGCCGCCGCGGCTTGCCACCACAACCGGATCGCCGGGCTTGAGGGCAGCGGCCGAGCCGAAGGGCACCGGCGGCAGCTTCAGCGGTGCGAGGGCGCGCACCAGTCCGAAACCCGTCTCATGGTCGTAACCGACGACCTCAGCAGGGACGATCTGCCCGTTCGCATCGATGATCTCAGCCGCCGAGGCCTCCAGGATCAGATAGCCGATCGTCACAACCAGCCCGTTCGTGTCAATGACGACGCCGCTGCCGTGGCGGTCGGTCCCGAGCAGTTCGGCGGTTCGGGCGCTCGTGGGGATCACCGCGCGAACGCCGACCACGCCCGAAAGCAGGTCGGCCAGCTCGCGATCACTGGCCTGCGCCGGCCCGCGCGCCACCACCGTCAGCGCAACAATAAAGCCGGTCAGTGCGACCACGGACACCCAGAGGACGCGTCCCATTTTGCCACCTCCATGGCTGTCATCCCCATTCGCCCCACATTCCAAATGGGGACAGCCGCTGGCGAGCGGAAGGGACCCACCGCGAGCCTACCGGCGCATGCCCGGATTCCTGACTGTACCCTTATCCATGCCTGTTATACTTCAGCTATGGACGATCGCTTCGAGCTGACTGATCCGCCGCCAACGGCAACGGCGTCCGGGCCCTCCCGCCCGACCTGGATCGAGGACCTCAATCCTGCCCAGCGGACCGCCGTCGAGACCACCGACGGACCGGTGCTGGTGCTGGCCGGGGCCGGCACCGGCAAGACCCGGGTGCTGACCACCCGCCTCGCCCACATCCTGAACCTCGGCCGGGCGAGGCCGTGGCAGGTGCTCGCCGTGACCTTCACCAACAAAGCGGCCAGGGAGATGCGGGACCGGGTCGCCGGGCTGCTCGCTCAGCCGGTCGAGGGCTGGTGGGTCGGCACCTTCCACGCCACCGGCGCGCGGATGCTCCGCCGGGATGCGGAGCGGATCGGCCTCGATCCCGGCTTCACGATTCTCGACCCGGATGATCAGCTGCGCCTGCTCAAGCAGCTGATCGAGGCTCGCAACCTCGACACCAAACGCACGCCGCCGCGGCTGGTCTCGGGGGTGATCCAGCGCTGGAAGGACCGCGGCCTGATGCCCGGGCAGGTCTCCGAGGCGGAGGGCGCCGCGGAGCTGGATGGCCTCGCGCTCGCCCTCTACCGCGACTACCAGGTGCGGCTGAAGACCCTCAACGCCTGCGATTTTGGCGACCTGCTCCTGCACATCCTGACCCTTTTCCGCACCGAGCCGGACGTCCTGAGCCGCTGGCAGAGCCGGTTCCGCTATCTTCTGGTTGATGAGTATCAGGACACCAACGTCGCCCAATACCTCTGGCTGAGAGCGCTTGCCCAGCCCCACCACAACATCTGTTGCGTCGGCGATGACGACCAGTCGATCTACTCCTGGCGGGGCGCCGAGGTCGGCAACATCCTGCGGTTCGAGCAGGACTTTCCCGGCGCCGCAGTGATCCGGCTCGAGCACAACTACCGCTCGACCCCGCAGATTCTCAGCGCCGCCTCCGGCCTGATCGCCCACAATTCGAGCCGCCTCGGCAAGACCCTCTACAGCGACGCGCTCAGCAGCGGCGAGCCGGTCGCGGTCCGCGGCACCTGGGACGGCGAGGACGAGGCACGGGTCGTGGTCGACGAGATCGAGCGGCTGCGCCGCAGCGGCCAGCGGCTGAGCGGGATGGCCGTGCTGGTGCGCGCCGGCTTTCAGACCCGCGAGTTCGAAGAGCGGCTGATGACCGTGGGCCTGCCCTACCGGGTGGTCGGCGGCCTGCGCTTCTACGAGCGCATGGAGATCCGCGATGCCATCGCCTACCTCCGGGTGCTGATCCAGCCCGACGATGATCTGGCGTTCGAGCGGATCGTCAACACCCCGAAACGGGGTCTGGGCGCGGCGTCTCTGCAAGCGGTCCACAAACTGGCCCGCGCCCGCGGGCACTCGCTCTCCGCCGCCGCTGCGACCCTGGTCGCCTCCGACGAGCTGCGGCCGGCGGCGCGCCGCAGCCTCGGCCGGCTGCTGGACGACTTCGCTCGTTGGCGTGGCCGGCTCGGCGAGGCGGCCCACGCCGATCTGGTCGAGCAAATCCTCGATGAGAGCGGCTATACGGAAATGTGGCAGAAGGACAAGAGCCCCGAAGCACCGGGGCGGCTCGATAACCTCAAGGAGCTGGTCGGGGCCATCGCCGAGTTCGAGAGCGTGGCTGCGTTCCTCGAGCACGTCAGCCTGGTCATGGATGTCGACCAGAGCGGTGACGGCGACCAGGTGACCCTGATGACCCTGCACGCCGCCAAGGGGCTCGAGTTCGACTGCGTCTTCCTGCCCGGCTGGGAGGAAGGTCTGTTTCCCCACCAGCGCGCCCTCGACGAAAACGGCGCGAGCGGGCTCGAGGAGGAGCGGCGGCTCGCCTACGTGGGGCTGACCCGGGCGCGGAAACGGGCGTTCGTCAGCTACGCCGCCAACCGCCATCTGTGGGGCACCTGGCAGAGTGCCGTTCCGTCGCGCTTCATTGCCGAATTGCCCAGGGAGACAATCGACGTGGCGATGCCGACCGGCCTTGCCACCCCCGACGGGACGGGCCCTGGCGGTGGCGGCAGTTCCTGGGACGATCCGAACCTGCTGTTTTCCGACGCGGCCTTTCCGCTCGCCAATCGCCGGCCGCCGGCCGTGCTCGACGGCGTCCCCTACAGCCGCGTCACCCGGCCGGCGCCGGCCGCACCGTTCAGCGTCGGCCAGCGGGTGTTTCACGAGAAGTTCGGCTACGGTACCGTCCTCGCCGTGGAGGGCGACAAGCTGGAAGTCGACTTTGAGAAAGCGGGGACGAAGCGGATCGTCCACTCGTTCGTCCAGCCAGCATGAAGCGGCCATGACCGTCGTTGCATGGTACATCGATTTCATCTCGCCGTTTTCCTACCTGCAGTCGGTCCGGATCGCCGAAGTGACCGCCGAAGCGCAGGTGGTCTGCCGGCCGGTGCTGTTCGCCGGCCTGCTGAAGCACTGGGGCCAGGTCGGCCCGGCGGAGCTGGCCCCGAAGCGGGCGTTTACCTACCGCTACTGTCACTGGCGGGCCGGCCGGATGGGTGTCCCCTATTGCACGCCTTCGGCGCACCCGTTCAATCCCCTGAAAGCGCTTCGCCTCGCCCTCGCCCTCGGCGGCGACGTTGCCACCGTCTGCCGTATTTTCCAGGCGATCTGGGGGGACGGGCGCCGACCCGACGATCCGGACGACTGGCCGGCGATCTGTGCATCGATCGGCGTTGAGCCCGACGACGCCCGCCTCGGCAATCCGGCGGTCAAGCAACAGCTGCGGAGCAACGGCGAGGCGGCCATTGCCGCGGGGGTATTCGGCGTCCCCACCCTGGTCGTCGGGGGTATGCCGTTCTGGGGCCTCGATGCCACCGACTTCGCGCTGGAGGCGATTCGAAGGCCGGGACTGATGGCCGAGCCGGAGATGCAGCGCCTCGCCGAACTGCCGGTGGCGGCAGCCCGCCGGCCCTGAGACCGTCCGCTGCCATGTGGCTGATCACCCTGCTCGTCCCGGCCGCGGCCCACGCAACCTTCGAGGCGGCAATCGAGCCGTTCTGCGTGTCGATCGCCGCGTTCGAGGACGATCCGCTTCGCTGGCGGATCGACGGCTTCATGCAAGCCCCGCCCGACCCGGTCCAGCTCGATCTGGCACTTCGACTGGCCGCCCTCGCTTCCGGCACGGCGGTTCCGGCCCTGCAGGTCCGGCCGATCGAACCTCGCGACTGGCTTGCCGAGAACCGTGAGGACTTCGCGCCGCTGGAGATCGGTCGGTTCTTCGTGTACGGCGCCCACGATGCCGGGCGGGCGATCCCCCCCGGCCGGATCGGCCTGGAGATCGATGCCGGGCCGGCGTTCGGGTCGGGCCGCCACGCAACCACAGCCGGCTGCGTGCTCGCCCTCGAAGCGCTCGCCGGCCGGATTGCCGTTCGCCGCGCCCTCGACGTCGGTTGCGGCTCCGGCATTCTCGCCGTCGCAATCGCCCGGCTTTGGCCCGCCCGGGTACTGGCCACCGACCTGGACCCCCGCGCCGTTGCCGAGACCCGGCGCAACGCCCGGCGCAACGGCGTCGGCCCGCAGGTCCACTCTGTCGCCGCCGAAGGCTACCGCTCCCCGCCCGTTCGCAGCGCCGCGCCTTACGACCTGATCGCCGCCAACATCCTCGCCCGGCCATTGATCCGCATGGCCGGTGATCTGGTTCGGCATCTTGCTTCGGGCGGGGCCGCGGTGCTTTCCGGCTTCGTCGCCAGCGATGCCGCCGGCGTCCTCGCCGCCCACACCGCCCGCGGCCTCCGGCTGAGGCAGCGCATTGATCGGGATGGCTGGACGACGCTGGTCCTCCACCGGCCCGGGTCGCGGACATCCGGGTGACGGCAACCGGCCGAAGCGCCGCGGTCGATCTGCGGTTGGGTGCCGTCGTGCTTGCCGCGGCGGCGGTGCCGGGCCTCGTCCTCGGGCCGGCGGCGATCGGTGTCGCCATCGTGCCGCTGGCGCTGATCAGCCTCGCCGGACTCGCTCGCCGGTCGGCCGGAGAGACCGGGCGAGACCTCGCTGCACTGCTGCGGACCCTGCCCGGCGCGTTGCTGGTGATCACCCTGGCCGGCTGGCTGCCCGGGGTTGCCGGTTCCATCGACCCGTTGGCCTCGGCCTCGGCCTGGGCGCGTACGGCGCTGTTCGTCGTCCTTGGCGTTGTCGTCTGGCTGGCGATCGGCGGCGGCGGCGGTGCCGTCCCCGGCCGGCTCGCGGCGAAGGCCTTGCTCGCCGCCGCTGGTCTGGCTGCGGTGATCGCCCTTGCCTGCCTGCTCGGGCCGCCCGAACTGCTCAACCTTGTGCGGTTCCAGGGGTGGGTTCCGCGGAGCGCCGCTGTCGGGCTGAAGGCGTTCGCAAACGCGGCCATGCTGCTGCTGCCGGCAGTGCTGTGGGCCGGAATGCGTCTCGGCGGCCGCGGGCGGACCGTAGCCGGTGCAACCGCGGGAGCCCTGCTTGCCGTGATCCTGCTCACCGAAGCCCGGGCGGCTTTCGCCGGGATCCTGGCGATGCTGGTCCTGTTTGCCGTCGCCCTGGTCGTCCGCCGGCGCAGCCCGATCCTGGCCGGCGCCCTCACCGCCGGGCTGGCGGGCGCCCTGGCCATCGCCGGGCTGCTGCTGCTCCATACCGAGCGCAGCTATGAGCATATCCGCTTCCAGCCGTTCCTGCCGAGCGTGCTGGTCGATCTCCACCGCCAGGTGATCTGGACGTTCGTCTGGCAGCGGGGATGGGAGGCACCGCTGACCGGCCACGGCCTGGATGCCATCAACCGGGTGCCCGGCGCCGGAACCGTGGAGCCCGGGCTGGGCGCCGAGCGCCTGCCCTCCCATCCCCACAACTGGGCCCTGGAGATTTTCGCGGAAGCGGGAGTGGTCGGACTGCTGCCGCTGCTCGGCTTCATCGCCGCCTTCGGCGCTGCCCGCGTCCGGGCCTACTGGCGCTGCGGCAGCCCGGAAAGCCTGACGGCGGCCCTGGTCAGCGCCGGCTATTGGGCCTCCGGGCTGTTCAACTTCTCGTTCTGGGCGGAGTGGTGGCAACTGAGCCACATTGTCCTGGTCGCGCTGCTGCTCGCCGTCCGCGACCCGCCGCCGGCGCGATCCACCTGACCATGACCGTGCCGACCGTTCTCTACCTCGTCACCGAGGACTGGTTCTTCTGGTCCCATCGCCTGTCCCTCGGCCGCGCCGCCCGCGATGCCGGCTGGCGGGTGGTGGTGGCGGCGCGGATGACCGACCACGTGGAGCGCCTCCGCGCCGAGGGGTTCGAACCGGTCCCCCTCGCCATCGCCCGCGGCAGCGCCGCCCCGCTCGCCGCCCTTCGCGCCGTCATCGCCATCGCCCGGGTCTATCGCCGCATGCGACCCGACCTGGTCCACCACGTCGGGATGAAGATGTGCCTGTTCGGGACCCTGGCCGCCGTCCTTGCCGGTCTCCCCCGGACGGTCAACGCGTTTACCGGCCTTGGCTACCTGTTCACCGCCGACACCTGGAAGGCGCGCCTGCTGCGGGTTGCGGTGCTGGCGGTGCTGCGGCCGTTGTTCCGCCGGCCGGGCGTCCACGTCATCGTCCAGAATGAAGACGACCGGGCGCTGCTGACCGGCCGCGGCGTTGCCGTGCCCGACCGCACCTGGCTGATCCGCGGCGCCGGGGTGGATGTGGCGCGGTTCCGGCCCTCGCCCGAGCCGGCGGGGGTGCCGCAGGTCACCTACGTTGGCCGGCTGCTCCAGGACAAGGGCTTGGCCGAACTGGTGGAAGCGGCGCGGCGGCTGCAGGCAGAAGGTCGGCCGGTGCGGGTGGTGCTGGTCGGCGGTCTCGATGGGGAGAACCCGCAAGGGGTGGCCGAGGCGGTGGTGCGCGGATGGTGCGCCGATGGAGCGGTGAGCTGGCAGGGCTACCGCGCCGACATGCCGGCGGTGTGGGCGGAGACGACGATTGCTGTGCTGCCGTCCTACCGCGAGGGCCTGCCGAAGAGCCTGCTCGAGGCCGGCGCCTGTGGCCGGGCGATCGTCGCCACCGACGTCCCCGGCTGCCGCGAGCTGATCCGCCATGGCGTTGATGGCCTCCTGGTCCCGGCCCGTGACCCGGCGGCGCTGGCCGCGGCGATCACGACGCTGCTCGACGACCAGGCGCTGCGCCACCGCCTCGGTGCGTCGGTGCGCGCCCGGATCGCCGCGGAGTTCGCGGAAGGCGTCGTCAACGCCGCGACGCTCGCGGTGTACGGGCTAATCCGGGCGGAAGACCCGACTCCCGGTTCGGCCGGCGTGGCTTGACAGGATCGTCAACCTTGGGATCGTTTGGCCGAACCGCCCTCTCGTCACCTTGGCTCGGGCGCAATGGGGATCGCGCCCTGGCCGCCGCCCTCGAAAATGATCGTGCCGACCCGGTCGCTTTCGGCGGCGCGGACCACCGCGTCGGCCCGCCGCTTGTTGGCAAGGGCGTTCAGAACGACGGCAATCTGCTCCGGCGTGAACCCCTGCGGCAACTGGCTGAACAGCTTGGCGACCCCAAGTTCTTCATACTCCCGCCGTTCCGCTTCGAGTCGGGTGATCTCGGCGAGCGTCACCTGCCGCTGGAGGTCCTGCTCGGCGCGGAGCTTTTCCGCAACCGCGTCCTGAATTTGCTGGGGCGGCAACACCCGGCGCAGCTGCACGGGCAGGATCGTGAAGGCGCTTCCGGCATCTTCGGCCGTAAAACCAAGTTGTTCGAGCTCGGCCCGGGTGAGCTGGATCAAGCGTCCGAGGATCGTCTCGGCCAGTTGCTCCCGCCGGGTTGCCGCGGCCTCGTCCCAGCTGAATTGGGCAACAGCGTCCCGCACGGCCGACCGCGCCGCTGGCCGGAGCAACTGGTCACGATATGTCGCATCGTCACCAATCCGCTGGTAGACTTTCCATGCTGCCGCCGGGCTCAGGGAAAATGGAAAACCAATGTCGATGGACAACGGCAATTGGTCTCTCGACAGCGCGACGATTTCACCCCCGCCTGTCGCCGTCTGCGCCCCGCCTCCGCTTGAAATTTCGATGATCTGGCGCCGGATGTCCATCCGCGGATACCGCGCCAACGGATTGACAAGGTGCATGCCCTCAGACTTGGTCGATGCGCTGACTTCGCCGAAAACCACCGGTACGGCGACGGTCCCTGGTTGAATGACGATCAGAAACTGGCTGACCGCGAACACAACCAAACCCATGACAATCGTGGCGGACACGGCAAGCACTTTGAGGCGATCGGACAGTGAAAGGGAAGGTGATGATTTGCTCTCTGCCATTTAAGGGCTCCGCAGAACGACGATTCCACACAGCACCGATTCAATACAAAATTATTTCCGTGGTTATTTCAAAATTTTCCCTGCTTAGCGGCGAGAACAATGCTTCTCCGCCCCTCCTCCTTCTGCCTTAGGCTCGACGCCATTGACATGCCTTAGGCTCGACGCCATTGACA
>CAYVUM010000096.1:0-12679 GCA_964454795.1 uncultured Rhodospirillaceae bacterium | reverse complement strand
CTAGTGGATCGGATCATCCGCCTGGTTCCCAAGCGAATGCGAATGATCGGTCGATCCACTCAGCTCTTGATCCTGTGGTTCGATGCTGACGGATAGGACTCATCCGTCGGCATCGAACCACCAGCTGCCGGCGCTGTCCTCCCGCCCGGCCGGGTTCGCCGGAGCCGGCACGCCGCGGGGCACGTGGCTGCCGCGGATTTGTCGCGATTGAGACCTCGAGCGATGACCGCGGATCCGCCCCGCTCCTCACCGCTGCACGCCATCTCCTGGCATGAAATCCACCGCGATGCCTGGATGCTGGCGCGGGCGTTGCGGACCATGGGACCATGGCAGGGACTGATCGCGATCAGCCGCGGCGGCCTCGCCCCGGCGGCGATCGTCGCCCGGGTCCTGGAAATCCGCCTGGTCGAGACCGTGTGCCTGGCCAGCTACGACGGCGAGCGCAAGGGCACCCTCAGCGTCCTCAAGCCGGCTCCGCCCGGCATGGGTGACGGGCGGGGCTGGCTGCTCGTCGACGATCTGGTGGACAGCGGCGCAACCGCGGAGGCAACAAGGCAGATGCTGCCGGCAGCGCATATTGCCGCGCTCTACGTCAAGCCTGCCGGGCGGCTCCTCGCCGATACCTTCGTGCGCGAAATCCCCGCCGATCTCTGGATCGACTTTCCCTGGGACCGTGACCCCGCCGGGCCGTGACCGCGCGATCAGCCGGCCGCTCCGGCGGGAACGGCTCAGGTGGGCGAGGGATCATAGTCGGCGCCGCTGCTGCCCCCTTTCGCAGGGCCGGTTTTGGCACCGCCGCCGCGGCGGACGGCCCGCGACGCCAGCTTCGCCAGACGGCTCTGACGCTTGCGGGCGATTCGCGCAGCACGGGCATGGCGGCGGCTGACCACGTACTTCAGCGACCACCGGTAGCCGAGCCAGCCAAGCCCGAAGGCGTAGGGAATCCAGCCGATCGCCAGGGGCAGGCCCTGCTCGGTGGCGACAACCTGCAGGTAGGTGATCAGGGGCTCGACCAGGCCGTCGGCCTCAAGGGCAGCCCGCCAGGCAACAACGAAGTTGTCATAACCGCTGATCGAGCCGAAGTTCCCGAGCAGAGCTTGGCCGGTGATGTAGAACGTGTAGTACATGGGAACAATGGTCAGGACGTTGGTGACCCAAGTCCAGGCCAGGGCGATCAGCAGGTTGAAACTGTATTTCGGGAGCAGCCGGGCACACAGCCAGGTCAGCCCGACCAGATACATCTGCACGCCGATGAGCGGTGTAAACGCCCAGAAGACGCCAACCATCACCCCGCGCGCGGTGAACTCGGGCGGATGCTGGCTGCGCAGCAGGGGAATGATCAGCTTGTAATGGATCAGCCGGCCGAACCGCTGCCAGAAATTGAACGGGGGACGCACGAAAGCGATTCCCAATCCTTATGCGGACTTCATTGCAACCGCCGCGCCAAACCGGTCGAGCGCGGCGGTCACCTCCCTCGGCCATCTCTAACGCAAGCCCCGGCGTTTGACGATGGTTTCGAAGCGTGGTCAGGGCAAGGGCCAGGATCACAAATTATTTCAGGTGACTATCGAGGCGGCCGCGGCCTTCAGGATTTCTGCGCTGCGGCGAAGGCTGTTGCGCTCCTCTGCAGACAGGTCCGGCACCAGGTCAGCGACGGCACCTCCGGCCCCGATCACCCGCGGCAGCGAGACCGCGACGGCTTCGACCCCCTCCACGTCCGGGGTCACCACCGAGACCGTCAGCACCGCCCGCTCGTCACCAAGGATCGCCCCGGCAATGCGGGACAGGCCGGCACCGATCCCGTAATACGTGGCGCCCTTACCCGCGATGATCCGGTAGGCGGCATTGCGCACCGCGTCATCGATCGAGGCGCGGACCGCCTCGGTGATCGGCGCCCGCATCTGGGCGGCAACCGATGCCAGCGGCGCGGTGCCCACCGCCGCGTTCGACCAGGCGAGAACCTCGCTGTCGCCGTGCTCGCCAAGCACATATGCATGGACCGAGTGCGCCGCGATGCCGAGATGGCCGGCCAGCAGCGTCCGGAACCGGGCGGTATCGAGGATGGTTCCAGACCCGATCACCTGTCCCGGCGGGCGGCCGGAGATGCGGGTGGCGATGTCCGTCATCACATCGACGGGATTGGTGGCAACGAGCAGGATCGCCTCAGGGGCGACGGCGCTGATCTGGTCGAGGATATCCCGAAACACGGCGGCGTTGCGTTCGAGCAGCTGCAGCCGGCTCTCCCCCGGCTTCTGGCCGACCCCCGCCGACAGCACGACGATGCGAACGCCGGCGAGGTCCGGATAACCGCCGGCGCGCACAACCATGGTGTGGGCAAACGGGACGGCGTGGAGGATATCCTGGGCCTGGGCCTCAGCGAGCTTGTCGTTGCGGTCGGTGATGACGATTTCGTTGCCGACCCCGCCCATGACCATGGCGTAGGCAGCGGCGCTGCCCACCTGCCCCGCGCCGACGATCCCGATCTTCATGGCCTTCCCCGCTCCTCGCTGCCTACAGTCCGGGCAGGGTACAGTCGCCGCGCGTCCGGATCTGTTGAATTCCACAGTTCGGCCAGAACGAAGCGGTCACATCGCCCTGTTCGCAGGACGGCGGCCGCCCCTGAAAGTGATAGCCGATCAGGGTCCGGTCGACGCCGGTGCCGGTGATGTAAGAGGCCCACAGGACACCGGTCATGTCGTCCACCTGCACGCCGGTTGCCGCCAGCGCCGCGTTGACCTCGTCCTCACAGGGATGATCGGTCGCGGCACCGCGCACTCCCCCTGGCCCGCCGCAACCGGTGAGTATCGTTGCGATGACCATGCCCATCAGCATCGCAGCGCTGCGCCGCGCCGGCAGCGGTTTCCGGACATCCTGATTGATCATCGCGTTCGTCCGACCTCACAAGGGTGGCTGTAAAGCGGGATTATCGGGCTCGACCACCCGGCTCACCGCGCAATATAGGGGCTTCACGCCCGGCAATCTTATCCACGGGACACAAACCGGCGGAATTGGCTTCACCGAGGCGTGAGGAGCGGGGATGCGCAGTTCTCTGGTGACGCCTGCGCCGTCGCCGTTCACAATAGTAAAGGCTCCGCGACAGCAGAGGGGCGCGGCGTCCATCGGGGTTGGGCGGGAGGTAGACGAGGATGATTCTCGCCGGCGACATCGGCGGCACCAAGGCCGTGCTGGCCTTGTGCGACCCGGACGGGGAGGGCTGGCGGACGGTTCGGGAACAGCGCTTCGAATGCGCGGCCTATGACGACCTCAAGACGATCGTTGCCGCCTTCCTCGACGGCGTCGATCCCAGCCCGGCTGCGGCGGCATTCGGAGTCGCGGGGCCGGTGTTCGGTGGTCGGGCGAAGGTGACCAACCTGCCCTGGACCGTCGACGCCGAGGCGATCTCCCGGCGCTTCGCCATTCCGTCCGTGACGCTGCTGAACGATCTCGCCGCAACCGCCACCGCCGTTCTGCACCTGGGTCGCAACGACCTCGCGACTATTCAGGAGGGGGAGGCGGATCCCGAGGGCGCACGGGCGGTGATTGCTCCCGGAACCGGTCTCGGCGAAGCGTTCGTGGTCTGGTCCCGGGCCGGCTGGGTCGTCTGCCCGACGGAGGGCGGACACGCCACATTTGCCCCTGCCAACGCCGAGCAGTTCGCGCTGATGGATTTTGTCTCCAGGCGGTTCGGCGGGCACGTCAGCTTCGAGCGGGTGTGCTCGGGCAGCGGCATTCCGAACCTCTACGACTTCCTGCATGAGACCGGGCGGTACGAGCAGCCCCACTGGCTCGGTGAGGCGCTGGCCGCCGCCGACGACCGCACCCCGGTTATCGTCAATGCCGCCCTGGAAAACCGGGCGCCGATTTGCACGGCGACCCTCGACCTGTTCACCGATATCCTCGCCTGCGAAATCGGCAATCTGGCGCTGAAGACGTTTGCGACCGGGGGTGTCTACATTGGCGGCGGGATTCCGCCACGGATCCTTGAGCGGCTGCGCCGGCCCGAATTCATCGCCGACATCGCCAACAAGGGCCGGTTCGCCGGCTGGATCGCCGGCCTGCCGATCCACGTGATTCTCGATCCCCAGGCGGCGCTGCATGGCGCTGCCTGGGCCAGTCTCGCCGCGGTGCGGGGAACCGGACCCTGATGCCCGGACCACCCACGAAAAACAGGGGTCTCAAGACCAAAAGTGCGGCGGAGCGCTCCGGGTCACCGCCGCCGCGAGAGCAGACCTGCGTTCACCATTACTGATGCGAAGGGAGACGACTTATGCCCGATGAAACCCGCCAGATCGAACCGGGTGCGCGCCTGAAGCCGGGCGTTGCCACCGGCGAGGACTACCGGACCCTGGTTGCCGCCTGCAAGGCCGGCGGCTATGCCCTGCCCGCCGTCAACGTCACCGGCACCAACACGATCAACGCCGTGCTCGAAGCCGCCGCGCTGAACAAGTCCGACGTGATCATCCAGCTGTCGAACGGCGGCGCCCAGTTCTACGCCGGCCAGGGCTTCCCCGACAGTGGCCTCGCCAAGGTGCTCGGCGCCGTCTCGGCCGCCCGCCACGTCCACCTCATGGCCGAGCATTACGGCGTCTGCGTGATCCTCCACACCGATCACGCCAATCGCAAGCTGGTGCCCTGGGTTGAAGCACTGATCGACCACGGCGAGGCGTTCTTCCGGGAAACCGGAAAGCCGCTGTTCAGCTCCCACATGCTCGATCTCTCCGAAGAGTCGCTCGAGGAGAACCTGGAGACCTGCGCGCGCATCCTCGCGCGAATGCAGCCGCTCGGCATGTCGCTGGAGATCGAGCTGGGCGTCACCGGCGGCGAGGAGGACGGGGTCGGCGCCGACGTGGATGAGGGGGCCGACACCTCGCATCTCTACACCCAGCCGGATGACGTGCTGGCCGCCTTCGACAAGCTGAACCCGATCGGCCATTTTTCAGTGGCCGCGTCGTTCGGCAACGTCCACGGTGTCTACGCACCTGGAAACGTCAAACTGCGCCCGGAAATCCTGCGGGACTCCCAATCGCTGGTTGTCGAGACCCGCAAGACCGATCGCAACCCGCTGTCGTTCGTCTTCCACGGCGGATCGGGCTCGGCGCAGGATGACATTCGCGAGGCCATTTCCTACGGCGTCTTCAAGATGAACATCGACACGGACACCCAGTTCGCCTTTTCCGCGCCGGTTGGTCAGTTCGTCGAGGCGAACACCAAGGCGTTCCGGTACCAGATCGACCCCGAAGACGGCACGCCGTTCAAAAAACTCTATGATCCGCGCAAATGGCTGCGCGAGGCTGAGAAAGGCTTGGTCGAGCGGCTCGGCGAGGCCTTCGCAGACCTCGGCTCCAAGGGCCGCAGTATCGCCGCCTGACCAGCCGGTCTGACGGGATGAGAGCGGGTCGCCGCGGGGCGCCGGCCCGGTCTCAGCGGATCTCTGCGGGAAGGGCCGGTCAGCAGTGCGCCGGGGTCTGGCCGTGCGCCGCCGCCCCGGTGTCCTGGTGGCCGGTCAGCCGGCGCCCCAGCCGGGACCACAGGGCCATAAAGGCTTCGGCCCGGGCCTGACGGCCCTGCTCGAGGTATCCGTTCAACAGCGCGGGGGTTACATCGCTTGTCCGGGTCGTCGTCATCTTCGCTATCCCTTGCTGGCTGTGATCCATGGGCCGCCTCGGGCCTGGGGAACCATCGCCGTTTACCTATACCCGCTTCCGTGAGATGATAATCGCGTTCGCTTTCACAGGATTATTGAACCTCACGAATAAATGCCGGGCTACGACCGGGCTGCAGAGATGGCCGTTTTCGTCCGCGTCGTCGAGGCGGGAAGCTTCACGGCGGCGGCGCGCACTCTCGACCTGAGCCCGTCGGCGGTCAGCAAGCTGATCGCCCGCCTCGAGGACCGTCTCGATGCCCGGCTGATCCAGCGGACCACCCGGCGTCTCAGCCTGACCGAGGAAGGCTCCGCCTACTACGAGCGTGCGAGCCGCATTCTCGCCGAGATCGACGAGGCTGAACAGGCCGTTGCCCAACTGCACACGGTGCCGAGCGGCCGGTTGAAAATCACCGCGGCGGTCGCTTTCGCCACCGCCCAGATCGTGCCGCTGCTGCCGGAATTCACCCGGCGACACCCGCTCGTCCATCTGCAAATGAACATCACCGACCGGGTCATCGACCTGGTGGAGGAGGGATATGATCTCGGCGTTCGGATCGGCGCCCGGTTCGACTCCTCGCTGGTCTCCCGGCTCCTGGCAGAGGACAAGCGGGTGATCTGTGCGGCCCCGGCCTACCTGCAGCAGCGTGGCCACCCGGAGACGCCGGCCGAACTGGCCGGTCACAACTGCCTCGCCTGGACAAGCCCGCAAGGCCGGCTCAATGACTGGCCATTCCTCGGCCCGGAGGGGCCCTACAGCGTTCGGGCTGCGGGCAACACCGAGGTCAACACCGGCGAGGCACTTTATGGCATGACGCTGGCCGGCCTTGGCATCGCCCGCCTTGCCGAGTTCCGGGTCGGCGGCGACATGCAGGCAGGCCGGCTCATTCCGCTCCTGGAGGCGCACCACCGGGTTGAGCCGCTGCCGATCCACGCGGTCTATCCCCACCGCCAGCACCTGTCGCCCAAGGTTCGGGCGTTCGTCGATTTCCTGGTGGAGACATTCACCCCGGTTCCGCCCTGGCACGCCGGAACCCCGCCGGGCGGTTTGTCGCCTGCCCGGACCGGCGGCGGGCCCTAATCCCGGTCGGGATGCTGGCGGCTGACCAGTGCCGCGCGACGCTCGGCAGCCAGGGTCTCCTCGGTGCGGGTCGCGGGCCAGTCGTCGGCGAAGTGGAGCCAGGAGAGCCGGCTCTCCACGCTGAAGTGCCGGCGCGCTGGCGCCTTCCCGGGATCGTCCAGGCTGCCGATGGTGACATCGATCCACTCGCTGTCCAGGTAACCGAACGACAGGGGCGTGCCGCATGCAGCGCAGAAGCCGCGCGCGACGATTGTGGAGGACTGGAAGAACGACGGCGCGCCGCGGGTCCAGGCGAAATCGGCCTTCCGCACCGGCGCCAGGGCCGCGAAAGCGTTGCCGACCGCCTTCTGGCACATCCGGCAGTGGCAGAGATGCGTGCCCTCCGGCGCCGCGAAGAGGGCAAAGCGGACAGCGCCACACTGGCAGCCGCCGGTCATCACCGGCTTCCGGGGATCAGCCATCAGTCCTCGAAGCGCTTCAGCATGCCGCCAAGGTCGCGGCCGGCGAAAATGTGGACGTGGAAATGCGGCACCTCCTGGTGAGCGTGGACGCCGTTGTTGGCGAGCACCCGGTAGCCGCTGTCGACGACCCCGAGCCGCCGCGCCGTCTCGCCCACCGCCCGCCAGAAACCGGCCTGGAGCGAATAGGGCGCCTCGCGCGAGAAGTCGTCGAGGTTGATGTACGGACCCTTGGGAATGACCAGGACATGCACCGGCGCCTGCGGACGGATGTCATGAAACGCCAGGGCGTGGTCATCCTCATAGACGGTGTTGTTGGGAATCTCGCCACGCAGGATTTTCGCGAAAATGTTCTGATCGTCGTAAGCCATCGCCCCTGTCCCTCCGCTCGCAAGCCCCGGCTCAACGCCTCGCCTTCTCCGTGAGGCCCGAGGTGCCTTCCCGCCGGGCTAGTTCAGCCCACACCTCGCCCGGCGCAACCCCGGCATCGGCCCACAGCACAAGCAGATGGTAGAGCAGATCGGCGCTTTCCGCAGCAAGCCGGTCGGGGCTCTCGGACAGGGCCGCCACCACCGTTTCCACCGCCTCCTCGCCGAACTTCTGGGCGATCTTGCCGCGGCCGCGGCCGAACAGTCTGGCGGTGTAGGAGGAGCCAGGATCAGCCCCGCGCCGGCTCTCGATCACCGCGAACAGCTGCTCGAGCACGGCCGGACCAGCGCTCATCCCTGCCCTCCTGCGCTGTCGTTGTCGAGCCGGACGGGCACCCCCGCCGCCGCCATGTAGCGCTTGGCTTCGCCGATGGTGTGGGTGCCGAAGTGGAAGATCGAGGCGGCGAGGACCGCCGAGGCGTGGCCTTTGACGATCCCTTCGACGAGGTGATCGAGGGTGCCGACCCCGCCGGAGGCGATCACCGGCACGCTCACCGCATCGGCGATCGCCCGGGTGAGCGGCAGATTGAAGCCGGCCTTGGTCCCATCCCGGTCCATGGACGTGACGAGCAGCTCACCGGCGCCGAGTTCCACCATCCGCTGCGACCAGGCGACGGCGTCGATCCCGGTGGCGGTGCGCCCGCCATGGGTGAACACCTCAAAGCGGTCGGGTCCGACCGACTTGGCGTCGACGGAGACCACGATGCACTGGCTGCCGAACTTCTCCGCCGCCTCGCCGACAAACGCCGGATTGTGGACGGCGGCGGTGTTGATCGACACCTTGTCGGCCCCGGCCAGCAGCAGCCGGCGGATGTGCTCGAGAGTGCGCACACCGCCGCCGACGGTCAGCGGCATGAAGCACTGTTCGGCGGTGCGGGCGACCACATCGAAGATCGTGTCGCGGCCCTCGTGGCTGGCAGTGATATCGAGGAAGCAGAGCTCATCGGCGCCGGCGGCATCGTAAAGCCGCGCCTGCTCCACCGGATCCCCGGCATCGACGAGATTAACGAAGTTGACCCCCTTGACGACCCGGCCGCGGTCCACGTCAAGGCAGGGAATGATCCGGGCCTTGAGCACGGCTTACTCCATCCGCGCGGCGAGCAGAGCGACGGCGGCGCGGGGATCGACCCGCCCTTCGTAGATGGCCCGCCCGCAGATCAGTCCGTTCAGCACCCCTTCGCCCTCGCGTTTTGCCGCCGAGATATCGGCCATCGCCGAGATGCCGCCGGAGAGGATCACCGGTGTGGTAACGGCCCGGGCAAGAGTCAGGGTGCCCTCCAGGTTCGGGCCTTCCAGCGTCCCGTCGCGGCCGATGTCGGTATAGATGATCGCCGCCGGATGGCAGTCCTGGAAGCGGAGCGCCAGTTGCAGGGCGGCGATCTCGGTGGTGTCCGCCCAGCCGTGCACAGCGACCCACCCGGACCGCGCGTCGATGCCAATCGCCACCTGCCCCGGGAACATCCGGCAGGCGGCGCGCACGAAGTCGGGATCGTTGACGGCGGCCGTCCCCAGAATCACCCGGTGAACCCCGCGCTTCAGCCATTCCTCGACCATCTCCAGTGCGCGAATGCCGCCGCCGAGCTGGACCCTGATGTTCGGAACCGCCAGGATCCCCGCGACGGCTTCGGTGTTCACGGGCCGGCCGGCGAACGCGCCGTCCAGGTCAACGACATGCAGCCAGGTGCAGCCGGCGGCGGCGAACGCCCGGGCCTGCTCGCCGGGGTCATCGTTGAACACCGTCGCTGTTTCCATGTCACCGCGGACCAGCCGGACGCAGTGGCCATCCTTCAGGTCGATCGCCGGATAGAAGATCATGGTCGCCACCTGAGGAAGTTGCCGATCAGCCGGAGGCCAAGGGCCTGACTTTTCTCGGGGTGGAACTGAGTGCCAACCCGATTATCGCGGCCAACCACCGCGACGACGGGACCACCATACTCGACGGTCGCCAGACAGTCGCCGGGATCGGCCGGGCAGAGACCGTAGCTGTGCACAAAATAGGCGTGGGCGCCATCGGCGAGACCCGCGAACAACGGATGGGGGCGGAGGAAGCGCAACTCATTCCAGCCCATATGGGGAATCTTCAGCCCGGGATCGGCGGGGCTGAGCCGGATCACCTCGCCGTCGATCCAGCCGAGACCGGGGGTGTCGCGGTGCTCGCGGCCAACCCGGGCCATCAGTTGCATGCCAACGCAAATTCCGAGGAAGGGGCGCCCCCCCGCGACCACCACGTCGTGGAGCGCCTCGCCCATCCCGGGCAGACTCTCGAGACCGCTGTGGCAATCCGCAAAGGCGCCGACCCCGGGCAGAACCACGTGACTGGCGGTTCGGACGACCTTTGGATCCGCAGTCACTGCCACGCTCGCAGCCAGTCCGCTCTCGGCGATGGCGCGCTCGAAGGCCTTGGCCGCGGAGCGGAGATTGCCCGAGCCATAATCGATGATCGCGATTGCTGCGCTCACGGCCGGAGCACCGCAGCAAGGTCCGGTGTGTGGTCGAGGTAGCGCTGCTCGGCGGCATCCCGGTCCGGGGCTCCGACCACCGCCTCCATGGCGTAGTCCCGCCGCGACAGGGTCCAGCGCCGAAGGTCGTTGGCGAAAAAACCGATGAGAAGGCCGAGAGCGAGATGGGCGATGGTCGCTATCACCGGCGCATCCCAGGACGACGTCAGCAGGCTGAGCCCGCCCTCGATCATGAACAAACCGGCGGCAACGAGCCACAGGCCGTTAAACGCCGCCCAGATGAAGCCGAACAGGAATGCCCAGAAATTGAAGCCCTCGCGCACCAGGATGAGATCGCGGTCCGGATCAACCGGGTTGCGCCGGACATGGACGGTATAAGTGCGCATCAGCCGGGCCCGCCCGCCCCGGCGGCGCCGCCAAGAATACCTTTGGTGGAAGGAACGGCATCAGCGATCGCCGGATCGGGAGCCATCGCCTCCCGGAGCGCCCGCGCCAGCCCCTTGAAGGCCGCTTCACAGCGATGGTGGTTATTGGTTCCGTACAGGGTTTCGACGTGCAGGGTCACCCCGGCATTCTGCGCAAAAGAGAGAAACCAGTGGCCGATCAGTTCGGTGTCGAGATCGCCGAGCCGCGGCTGGCTGAATGCCACCTTCCAGACCAGGAACGGCCGGCCGGAGAGGTCGATCACCACCCGGGTCAGGGTCTCGTCCATGGCCGACAGCGCCTGGCCAAATCGGCGCAGGCCGCGCCGCTCGCCAAGCGCCCGGGAGAGGGCCTGACCGACCACGATCGCGGTGTCCTCGACGGTATGGTGGGCATCGACGTGAAGATCGCCGGTGGCGTCAACGCTCAGATCCATCAGGCTGTGCCGGGAAAGCTGTTCCAGCATATGGTCGAGAAAGCCGACCCCGGTGGACACCTGGTAACGGCCGGTACCGTCCAGATCGACGGTGACGGTGACCGCGGTCTCCCCGGTCCTTCGCTCCATTGTCGCCGTCCGCATCCGCGCCCCGATCCTGTCCGTGTCAAACCCAAGCCTCGCCGCTGTCAGCCCGCCCGTCCCGGCCGGCCCCCTCAGCCCCGCGAGCCTGGCCGCCGCGCTCGCAGCGCTGTCGCGCTCCGGCGGTGGGCGACAGACCCACGCGAAGGCCGTTTACTTAGCAGCATCACCGCGGGTTCGCCAAGCCGGTGGCCTTGACCCCCTGGCAACAGGGCCCTACATCGACGCGACTTCAGCAGTCAGCCCCGACCCTTGCTGCGCCAGTTGATCCGTACCCCACACCCCCGAATGCGGGACCGCGCCTTGAACACGATCGACCCGACATGGCACGGCACGACGATCCTCTCCGTTCGCAAACGGGACATGGTCGTCGTCGCCGGCGACGGCCAGGTGAGCTTCGGCAACACCATTGTCAAATCCAATGCCCGCAAGGTGCGCCGCATCGGCAGCGACAAGGCTGTGCTGGCCGGGTTCGCCGGCGCCACCGCCGACGCTTTCACCCTGTTCGAACGTCTCGAGGCTAAGCTCGAGCAGTATCCGAAGAATCTCACCCGGGCGTGCGTCGAACTGGCCAAGGACTGGCGGACCGATCGCTATCTCCGCCGCCTCGAGGCGATGATGGCCGTGGCCGACAAGAACGGCTCGCTGGTGCTTACCGGCACTGGCGATGTGCTGGAGCCGGAAGACGGGCTGATCGGGATCGGCTCGGGTGGACCTTATGCCCTTGCCGCGGCGCGGGCGCTGATCGACCGCGATGACATGGATGCCGAGACCATTGCCCGGCGCGCGATGAGCATCGCTGCCGGTATCTGCGTGTTCACCAATACCGACATCATCGTCGAGGTGCTATGACCACCTTCACCCCCCGCGAGATCGTCTCCGAACTGGACCGGCACATCGTCGGCCAGGCGGATGCGAAGCGCGCCGTGGCCATTGCGCTGCGCAACCGCTGGCGCCGCCAGCAACTGGACGACATGATGCGCCAGGAGGTTCTGCCCAAGAACATCCTGATGATCGGACCGACGGGGGTGGGCAAGACCGAGATCGCGCGCCGGCTCGCCCACCTGGCGCAGGCGCCGTTCCTCAAGGTGGAGGCGACCAAGTTCACGGAAGTCGGCTACGTTGGCCGGGATGTGGAGCAGATCATCCGCGACCTGGTCGAGGTGGCGGTCCACATGGTCCGCGACCGGATGCGCAAGGAGGTGCAGGCCCGGGCCGAACTCGCCGCCGAGGAGCGGGTGGTCACCGCCCTGGTCGGGGAGCACGCTTCGGCGGAGACCCGGGAGAAGTTCCGCCGGCGGCTGCGCAACGGCGAACTGGACGATCGTGAGATCGAGCTGAAAGTCCAGGACTCCGCCGGTTTGAGCCTGCCGACCATCGATATCCCCGGCATGCCCGGTGCGCAGATGGGCATGCTCAACCTGGGCGAGATGCTCGGCAAAGCCTTCGGCGGCGGCCCGACCAGGACCAAGCGGATGAGCGTCGAAGACTCCCATGCTGTCCTGGTCGCTGAGGAAGCCGACAAGCTTCTCGATGAGGACAAGGTCATCAAGGAAGCGATCGACGCCGTGGAGAACGATGGTATCGTCTTCCTCGACGAGATCGACAAGAT
>CAYVUM010000095.1:0-12777 GCA_964454795.1 uncultured Rhodospirillaceae bacterium | reverse complement strand
GCCATGCGGCAGATCATGACGATTACCATGAACCCCTCCGTCGACATCGTCTGGGAGGTGGAGGAAATGGTCGCCCACCGCAAGCTGCGCTCGAGCCGCGGCAAGGTGTATCCCGGCGGTGGCGGCATCAACGTCTCGCGGGTGATCTCCGAGCTGGGGGGCGAAAGCTGGGCGCTGATCACCCGCGGCGGCCTGACCGGAACCCTGCTGACCGAGCTGCTGGATGAGCAGGGCCTGAGCCGGCGGGTCATCAAGATTGCTGGTCATACCCGGTTGAGCGCGATCATTTACGAACGCTCGACCGGCCAGGAATTCCGGGTGGTCCCGCCCGGGCCGGAACTGCAGGACCAGGAATGGCAGGCCTGCCTCGACCTGGTCGCTCAGATGCAGACGGAATACGTCGTCGCCACCGGCAGTCTGCCACGTGGCGTGCCCAATGACTTCTACGCGCGGGTCGCCGCGATCGCCCGCGAGCGGGGCTCCAGGCTGATCCTCGATACCTCCGGGCGGGCGCTTGCCGAAGCCCTTAAAGAAGGTGCGTTCCTGATGAAACCGAGCCAGCGGGAGCTGGAAAACCTCCTCGGCCAGCGGGCGTTCACCCACGAACAGCAGGAAACCCTCTGCAGGCGCCTTGTCGATGAAGGCAAATGCCAGATGGTCGCGCTGACCCTCGGCGAGGACGGGGCGCTGCTCGTCTGGAAGGACGGCAGCATCCGCCTGCCGAGCCCGAAGGTCGAGGTGAAAAGCGCGTCGGGGGCCGGGGATACGTTCGTCGGCGCCCTGACCCTGGGGCTGGCCCAGAACCGCCGCCCGGAGGATGCCTTCGCCTTCGCGGTCGCCGCCGGCGCCGCATCGGTCATGACCGCCGGCACTGAGCTCTGCCATCGTGAGGACGTGGAGCGCCTGTACATGGGCATGCAGGCCGCGTGAGCGGCGATCGGACCGCCGCGGATTGAGCGTGCTGAAGAGGCCGCTGCGTCGCCTGACCCGCAGCGCCGGCTTCCGCTGGGTCGTCGCGGTTGTGGTCGCCGCCCTCATCCGTCTCATCTACGCGACGAGCCGGTGGCGGGTGAGCGGTCTTGAGCATCCGCAAGTCTGGTGGAGCCGGGGCCGTCCGGTGATCGGCTGCTTCTGGCATGCCCGAATGCTGTTGATGCCCTACCCGCGCCGCGCCTATCTGCCGGCCTCGATGTTGATCTCCTCCCATCGCGACGGATTGCTGATCGCAAAGATCATCCGGTTCCTGGGGATCGAGACCGTTGCCGGCTCGTCGAACCGCCGGGCGTCGGCGGCGCTCCGCGACCTGATCGCCGTCCTCAACCGTGGGACGAATGTGGCGATCACCCCGGACGGTCCCCGTGGCCCGCGCATGCGGGCTCAGCCGGGCGCGGTTAAACTCGCACAGTTGTCGGGTGCGCCGATCATTCCCATGGCCGGCAGCGCCCGGCGTCGGCGCTTGCTCAAGTCCTGGGACCGGTTCATGATTGTCGGGCCGTTCAACGCCGGAGTGGTGATGTTCGGGGAACCGATCGTCGTGCCCCGCGACGCCGATGCGGCGATGCTGGAGGCCAAGCGCCGCGAGGTGGAGGACGCCCTCAACACGCTCACCGCCGAGGCCGACCGGCACTGTGGCCACCTCCCCGTTGCGCCGGCTGAGCTGTCTCCCGCGGATGGCGCGGCTGTACCGCACCCGGTTGCCGGTCGGGGGAACTGACGGGGTGAGCGTCCTCGGCGTCTACCGGCTCGCCATGAACCTGGGTGAACCGGCCGCGCGCCTGATCCTCGCCCAGCGGCTCGCCCGCGGCAAGGAACATCCCGAGCGCCACGCTGAACGCCGCGGGATCCCCGGGCGGCAGCGCCCGCCGGGACCGCTGATCTGGTTCCACGCCGCCAGCATCGGCGAAGCGGTGTCGCTGTTGCCGGTCATCGGCCGCCTGCGCGCGCTGCGGCCCGGGCATTGCGTGCTGGTGACAACGGGGACCGTGACCTCGGCGCGGCTGCTCGCTGAGCGCCTGCCCGACGGTGCGTTTCATCAGTTCGTGCCCGTCGATCGCCCGGCTTGGGTCGGGCGTTTTCTCGACCACTGGCAGCCCGCCCTGGCGGTGTGGTGCGAATCGGAATTCTGGCCGAACCTGGTCCTCACGACCGCGGCGCGCAGCATCCCGATGCTGCTGATCCAGGGGCGGATCTCGGAGCGATCCGCCCGCGGCTGGGGGCGCTTCCCGAAAGCGATCCGGCACCTGCTCGCCGGTTTCGCCCTCTGCCTCGGGCAGACGGAAGCGGACGCCGAGCGGCTGCGCCGGCTGGGCGCGCGGCGGGTGGCCTGCCACGGCAACCTGAAGCTGGCGGCGCCGCCTCTGCCATCCGACCCGCAAACCCTTGAGACCCTCCGTGCCGCGATCGGCAGCCGGCCGGTGTGGCTGGCGGCGAGCACCCATCCCGGTGAGGAGGTGATCGCCGGCCGTGTCCACGGTCTGGTCAGCCGGACCGCCGGCGGCCTGCTGACCCTGATCGTCCCCCGCCATCCCGAGCGGGGCGAGGCAGTAGCGCAGGACCTCGAGGCCCTCGGCCTGAGCGTCGCCCGGCGCAGTGCCGGGGAGGCGATCACCGATTTGACCGATGTTTATCTGGCCGATACCATCGGCGAACTCGGGGTGTTCTACCGGCTCGCGCCGGTCGTCTTTATCGGCAAGTCGCTGGCCGGCGATGGCGGCCAGAACCCGGTCGAGCCGGCCCATCTCGACTGCTCGATCCTGTTCGGTCCCGGGATGAGTAATTTCTCCGAGATCGCGACCCGGATGGCCGCGGCCGGCGCGGCTACGGTTGTTCCCGACCCAGAGGCGCTCGCCGAGGCCGTCGCCCGCCGGCTCAGCGATGACACCCGGCGCGCCCGCGAAGCCGCCGCCGCAGCGGCGCTCGCCCGGGAACAATCCGGTGCTCTCGATGCCGTTGTCGCCGCCATCCTCGACCACCTGCCGCCGGTGGCAGAAACCGGCGCATGTGGGAAAGCCGGTGGTGTACGCGCCTGAGTTCTGGTTCGCCGGCCCGGGCGACTGGCGGGCCGCGGTGTTGTCGCCAGTGGGCACGATATTCGCGGCTGGGGGTCGCCTGCGGCGGGCTCTGGCCCGACCGTACCGGGCCGGCATCCCGGTGATTTGCGTCGGCAACCTGACCGCGGGCGGGGCCGGCAAGACCCCGGTGGCCCTCGACCTCGGTGAGCGGCTCCACCGCACCGGGTGCCGGGTGGCGTTCGTCACTCGCGGCTACGGCGGATCCCTGGCCGGGCCGGTGCAGGTGGACCCCGCCCGCCAGACCGCCGCCGAGGTCGGTGACGAGCCGCTGTTGCTGGCCGCCGTCGCGCCCACCTGGGTGTCCCGCCATCGTCCTGCCGGCATTGCTGCCGCCGAGGCCGCCGGCGCCGCCGCCGTGGTTCTCGATGACGGCTTCCAGAATCCCCTGTTCGCCAAAGATCTCTCGCTGGTGGTGGTGGACGGCCGGCGCGGCTTCGGCAATGGCCGGGTTCTTCCCGCCGGGCCCCTGCGGGAGCCGGTGGCCTCGGGGCTGGCGCGCGCCGATGCGATCGTCCTGATGGGCGAGGTCACCGCTGATTTCAGGGGGGGCTTCGGCAGCCTGCCCGTGTTGAGGGCCAAACTCGAGCCGGACGCTGCGGCCCGGGCGCTGGCCGGTCGGCGGGTCATGGCGTTTGCCGGCATCGGCGATCCGGCGAAGTTTTTCCGGCTGCTGGCGGCGATCGGCTGCCAGGTGATCGCCGCGACGGCGTATCCCGACCATGCGCCGTACCGGGCGGAGACAATCCGTCGCCATCTCGCCGAGGCCGAAGCGGCCGGCGTCGATGCCCTGGTGACCACCGCCAAGGATGCGGTGCGGCTGCCGGCCGATCTGGCTGCGGGCGTCACCGTCGTGCAGGTGCGGGTCGCCTGGGACGATCCGGCCACGCTCGACGCCCTCCTCAGCGAGGCCGCCGCAGATGGCTGAAGAGCTCCGGGAGCTTCTCATTGATCTGAAACAGCGCGCGGAATCGCTGCTGCTGCACGCTCTGGTCGCCCTGGTCCGTTTGTGGCCTCTGGCGCGGGCCTCGGCGATCGGCGGCCGGCTCGGCCGCTGGATCGGTCCCTGGCTGCCGGTCACCGGGGTCGCCCGCGCCAACCTCGCCGCGGCGTTTCCGGAGAAATCCCCGGGCGAGATCCGTGCGATCGCGCGGGGGATGTGGGACAACCTGGGGCGGACAATCTTCGAGTTCGCCCATCTCGACCATTTCACCTTTCTGGCGGAGGATGCCAACGTGGTGCTTCGCGGCCGCGAGCACATCGAGGCGCTGCGCGACGACGGCCGCGGCGGCATCCTGGTCTCGGGCCACCTGGCCAACTGGGAACTGTTGGGCCCGACATCAGCGATGGTCGGGCTGCCGCTCAATCTTGTCTACCGGGCGCCCAACAATCCCCGGGTGGCTTGGTTTTACGACCAGAGGCGGATCGGCGTTGCCGAGTCGATCCCGAAGGGCGCTGCCGGCGCGAAGCGGGTGATGGCAGTGCTCCGGAACCACCGCCACGTCGGTTTCCTGGTCGACCAGAAGATGAACGACGGGATCCCGGTGCCGTTCTTCGGCCGGGAGGCGATGACCGCCGCCGCCCCTGCCCGGTTCGCGTTCCGCTTCGATGTGCCTTTGGTGATTGCCCGGATCGAGCGGATCGAGGGAATCCGCTTCCAGATTACCGTTCTACCGCCACTGACCTTCGAGCGGACCGGCGATACGGCCGCCGATGTCCTGGAGGCAATGACCCGGATCACCGCAATTCTCGAGGGCTGGATCCGTGAGCGGCCCGAGCAGTGGTTCTGGCTGCACCGTCGCTGGCCCAGGCAGCCGTCGACCCCGGAAAGATGACGGCGCCGGGTCCGGGACCCGCTCTACCACAGACTCCCCTGACCGTTCTTATCGGTCCGGCGTCTTTGCGCCGGGTGCCGGCCTGTCGGCGCTGCGGCCCTGACACCGCCAGCCACTACCACCGGCGTCTGGCCATCGTGGAAGCGGAGGTCCAGGTTGGTGCCACGGGTGAGACCTTTGGCCGAGGTCCGGGCGTGGCCGTCGGCGTCGGTGACCAGGACGAACCCCCGCTCGAGCACCCGCTGATAGGAGTAGCTTTCGAGCAGCGCGCCGGCCCGCTCGAGTCTGGCAATGCGGTCGCGCAGCAACGCGCCGGCCGCGCGGTCCAGGGCCCGGGTCTCGGCGGCCAGGCGGGCGGCCGCCTGATCGATGGCCGCCTGGGGGCTGACCAGTCCGGCGGCGACCCGGCCAAGGCGGTCGCGCCTGCTCTGGAGGCCGACCTGCAGGCTGTTGGCGAGGCGCTCGGCACGGTCATCGAGGCGCTGGCGGGCTTCCTCGACCAATTGCTGCGGTCGGGGCAGGCCGCGCGCGAGGCCGGCCAGGCGGGTGCGGGCATGGTCGATCAGTCTCCGCATCGACGCGGTGAGCCGCTGGCCGTCCTCGGTAACGGCGAGCAGCAGGTCGAGGCGCACCGGTACCGCGATTTCCGCCGCTGCTGTCGGGGTCGGGGCGCGCCGGTCGGCGGCAAAGTCGATCAGCGTGGTATCGGTCTCGTGGCCGACGGCGGCGATCAACGGAATGGAGCAATCGGCCGCCGCCCGCACTACGATTTCTTCATTGAAGGCCCAGAGGTCTTCGAGGCTGCCGCCGCCGCGGGCGACGATCAGGACATCCGGGCGGGGAACGCCGCCGCCGCCGGGCAGGGCATCGAAGCCGCGGATCGCTGTGGCCACCTGCTCCGCCGATCCCTCCCCCTGGACCAGCACCGGCCAGACGACGACCCGGCGGGGGAACCGGTCGTTCAGGCGGTGGAGAATATCGCGAAGCACCGCACCGGTCGGTGAGGTCACCACGCCGATCACCATGGGCAGGAACGGCAACGGCCGCTTGCGGTCCTCGGTGAACAGGCCTTCCGCAGCGAGCCGGCGGCGGCGCTCCTCGAGCAGCCTGAGCAGGGCGCCTTCGCCGGCAAGCTCCACGGATTCGGCGACCAGCTGATACTCGGAGCGGCCCGGATAGGTGGTGAGCCGGCCGGCGGCGATCACTTCGAGGCCGTCCTCGGGCTCCACTGGCAAGCGGCTGGCTGCCGAGCGCCAGATCACTACCTTGAGCACCGAGTCGGCGTCCTTGAGGGTGAGGTAGAGGTGGCCCGAGCCGGCCCGGCGCAGGCCGCTGACCTCACCGCGGACCCGGACCCGGTCGAATGCCGCCTCCACTTGGCGCTTGAGGGCCCGCGAGAGCTCGCTGACCGTTTGGACCGGCTGGTTGTGCTCGCCGGCAGCGGTGGTAGGATAAGCGCACATAGCGGCAGTGTGACCGCGCACCGGCCGCCGGGCAAGGCATGGCGACCGCAAGGAGCATGCGAATAACAAGGAACGTCCATGAAGGTTCTGGTGGTGGGATCGGGCGGCAGGGAGCACGCCTTGTGCTGGTCGATCAGCCGGTCGCCGCTCTGTGAGTCGCTGATCTGCGCGCCCGGCAACGCCGGCGTCGCAGAGATCGCCGAATGCGTTGACGTCGCCGCGGAGGACTTGGACGGGCTCGTCCGCCTCGCCCGCCAGCGGGAGATCGACTTTGTGGTCGTCGGACCCGAGGCGCCGCTGGTTGCCGGGCTTGTGGACCGGCTGGAGGCCGCCGGCATTGCCGCGTTCGGCCCCAAGAAGGCGGCCGCAGCGATCGAGGGCTCCAAGATCTTCATGAAGGAGCTGTGCGAGCGCCATGGCATTGCGACGGCGCCGTTCGCCCGGTTCGACGAGCCCGATCAGGCCAAGGAATACATTCGCATTCACGGCGCGCCGATCGTCGTCAAGGCTGACGGGCTCGCCGCCGGCAAAGGGGTGACTGTCTGCCGCACCGAAATCGAGGCGTTCGCCGCCATCGACCACATCCTCACCGAGGGGGCGTTCGGCGATGCCGGTTCCCAGGTGGTGATCGAGGCGTTCCTGCCCGGTGAGGAGGCGAGCTTCTTCTGTCTGGTTCACGGCACCCAGGTCCTTCCCCTGGCCTCTGCTCAGGACCACAAACCCGCCTTCGACCATGACGAAGGTCCCAATACCGGCGGAATGGGCGCCTATTCGCCGGCCCCGGCGCTGACTCCGGCGCTCACCAGTCAGGTGATGGACCGGATCATCCGCCCGACCGTGGCCGCCCTGGCGGCCGAGGGCCGGCCGTATTCCGGCCTGCTCTACGCCGGACTGATGATCGACGGCGACCGGGTCTGGCTGCTCGAATACAACTGCCGGTTCGGTGATCCGGAATGCCAGCCGCTGCTGATGCGGCTCAAGTCTGACCTGCTTGCCGCGCTGGTCGCCTGCCATGATGGCCGGCTCGATGAGATCACCCTGGAATGGCACGCCGCCGCCGCCCTGACCGTGGTTATGGCGAGCCGTGGGTACCCCGGCTATTACCAGAAGGGTTCGGAGATCCGCGGTCTCGCCGCCGCTGCGGCGCTGCCGGGCGTTGTCGTTTTCCATGCCGGAACCAAAATCGAGCAGGGGCGAACGGTCGCCAACGGCGGTCGGGTGCTTGGCGTGACTGCCTGTGGGGCCGACGTGGCTGCCGCCCAGCGCCGCGCCTACGAAGCCGTGGCGGCGATCGACTGGCCGCAGGGATTCTGCCGCCACGACATCGGCTGGCGGGCGCTGCAGCGGCAGTGACGGCCGGAGCGAGCCGGGCAACGCCGATAACGGAGGCAATGATGGACGAGACGATGCGGACCGAACTGGAAGCGGCGGCGTTTCGCGGCCTGGTCGCGCACCTGCAGAAGCGGACCGACGTTCAGAACATCGACCTGATGAACCTGGCCGGCTTCTGCCGTAACTGCCTGTCGAAGTGGCTGCTGCAGGCTGCCGAGGAGCGTGGCGTGGGCCTGACCTACGAGGAAGCCCGCGAGCACGTCTATGGCATGCCCTACGAAGAGTTCAAAGCGAAGCACCAGGGCAAGGCGACGGAAGAGCAGTTGCGGCTGTTCGAGGAAACCAGGGACCGCCACGCCTTTCCCCACTGACCCGGAGTAAGGGGCAGGCGGGGCTGCGTCTGCCTTCCTGACAAAAGGCCGTTACTCGCCGTAGACGCCCGTGATTGGCCAGAACAGGGGTATGATGAACGTGGCAGCGATCCAGAGCAGCAGGTTCAGCGGCAGGCCCACTTTCAAAAAGTCAGTGAACCGGTAGCCACCGGCACCATAGACGAAGGTGTTGGTCTGATAGCCGATCGGGGTTGCGAAGCTTGCGCTGGCCGCGAACATCACCGCAACGACGAACGGCCGGGGGTCGACGCCCATTTCGTCGGCAAGGCCGATGGCGATCGGCGTGATCAGAATCGCCGTTGCGTTGTTGCTGATCATTTCGGTCAGGAACGACGTGATGACGTAGAGCGCCGAGAGCACGGCGAGGGGGCCGAAGGTGGCGATGAGGGCGATCAGGTGGCCGACAATCAGATTGGCCGCGCCCGTGTTCTCCATGGCCGCGCCGACGGCCAGCATGCCGAAGATCAGCACCAGGATGGGCCAGCGGATCGCCGCATAGGCCTCATCGGCATCAACGCAGCCGGATACGACGACCACGGCGGCGGCGATCAGGGCGAGGGCAGCGATCGGCAGCACCTCGAACGCGGCGAGCAGCATCACCACGACGACGGCGGCAATGGCAATCGGCGCCTTGCGACGGCGATAGGGCTTCTCAGCCAGTTCTGAGAGGTTCACCAGGTCTTGCTGGCGGAACAGCCGCTCCATGCCGTCGGCAGGGCCTTCGAGCAGCAGGACATCGCCATACGCGAGTGTGAGGGAGTCGAAGTTGGCCCGGCGGGTCATGCCGTGGCGATGGACGGCGACGATGTAGACGGCGTAGCGCCGGCGCAGGTTCAGATCGGAAATGCGGTTGCCAATCAGTCGCGAGCGGGGACCAACAATGCCTTCCATGATCTCCGTGACGCGGCTGCCGATCGGCTCCACGGCCCGCGGTGCTGCGGTGCCGAAAACCAGCGCGCTCGTCTCCCGCAGGCCGACGACGTCACCGGCGGTCGCTCGCAGGATCAGCCGATCCCCCGGCTGCAGATCGATCTCCCGGAGTCGCGGGCGCTGGGAGGCGTCGTTGCGGATGACGTCAATGATCTCGCCGACGTCCGGACGCCGCACGGCCAGATCAGCGACCTTTTTTCCGATCAACGGCGAATCGTGAGGGACGAGAACCTCCGCGAGGAATTTCCGTTTCGGGCGGTTGGCAACCAGCGTTGAGACGGTTTCGCGGTCGGGCAGCAGCCACCGGCTGGCGATGAGCATGTAGAGGCTGCCGATCAGGCCGATCAGCAGGCCGGCGCCGCTGATCTCGAACATCCCGAAGGGCGCGAGGCCGCTCGCGGTGGAAAGGCCGTCCACCAGGATATTGGTGGAGGTGCCGATCAGGGTGCAGGTGCCGCCGAAAATGCTCGCGTAGGACAGCGGGATCAGCAGCCGCGACGGCGCCAGGGAGACGCTGCGGGCAAAGGCGATGGTCACCGGTGTCAGCACCACGACCACCGGCGTGCTGTTGATGAACGCCGAGAGGACCATCACCGTGGTGATGAACACGGCAATGGCGAGGAGCGGCGATTTGCCGCCGGCGCTGGTCGCCAGCCGGCCCATCGTGTCGATCATGCCGGTTCGTTCCAGGGCGGCACTGAGCACGAACATCGCGGCAATGGTGATCGGCGCGCTGTTGCTGAATACCGCCAGCACCTCAGCGGTGGCGAGAATGCCGCTGGCCAGCAGCACGGAAACCGCGACCATGGCGACGATGTCTGCAGGAAACCGTTCCCATACGAAGCCGACGAAGACCGCGGCCAGAACGGCAAGGACGATCGCGATCTGCAGGTTGTCTCCACCCATGGAATTGTCCCGTTGGTCAAGACCGGGACCGTTGGCTCCCGGCGGCGCCGATACTGGCGGAAGTTCCGGCGCTTGTCGTGTGCAACAGCGGAGCACGGACCGGTCCGAATGCGCATGGAGGGACGGCCGGCGGCGACGGCAAGACCCCGGCCGTCGTGGACACCCGCGGCCGCGGGTGGATTAAAAAACAAGCCCTTTTTCGCCGTCATGCAGTGGATATCGGGTGGATATGAGGAAAAAATGATTGGCGCTATCGGGGATTAATGATGTTTTCTAATTTATGTGCCCAATATACCGGTATGAAATCTTTTTTGGCGTTTTCCTATTGATTTGAGATCACCGCTAGAGTAGCCGCTTTCAAGCAAGTTTTTAGTTGTGCGCTCGTTCGGTGGTTGTTCGTATTCCTAGACACCGGTTGTTCTAAGATATCATAGCGGCGCCCGCCGGCTTGGCAGTCTGACAAATGATCGCTGCCGGGCTCATAATGATTGTTGAAAAATTATCCAAAATCAGAGAGCATTGAAGTGTTGGCGAGTTTCGATGCGCTGGCTGTTTGCGGCTTTCGAGGAGTTTTCAACCAGTGCGCGAGGCCAGAGACGACGGAAGTGTTCGGCTCGTGAAAGCCAGAGAGGGGGTCTCATGAGAGTTACACTTGTTCAATCGCCCCGGGACGGGATGGACGCCAGCGAGCTGGCGCCGCCTCTCGGGCTGCTCACCCTTGCAGCGATCCTACGCGAAGAGGATGTGGAGGTCGCGATCGTTGATCTCAACTTGGCCTGCTTCCTGGACCGGTCGCTTGCCGGTCCGGCGTTTTATGAGCGTGCGAGCGATCGGATTGCTGCAACGGCCCCCGACCTGGTGGGCTTTACCTCTATGGCCATCGAATCCCATGTGGCTCTGGAACTCGCCAGACTTTTGAAAGAACGGGATCCAGAGGTCAAGACTGTGATGGGCGGCCCGCACTTTTCTGCAATTGCTAAAGAGGTCCTCACCTTTTATGCTTGGGTCGATTTTGTTGTCACTGGTGCGGGAGAGGCGGCCCTTCTTGGGCTGATCCGCGCCCTCAGGACGAATAGGCCGGTCAGCGCAGTCCGGAATCTCGCCTGGATGGAGCATGGGATATTCCGTCTCGATCGGGCCCCGCTGTCGAAGACGTCTTTTTCGGATGTTCCTTTTCCCGCTTTCGATCTTGTGAATGTCAATGAGTACTTCATGATCAATCCCAGCCGGGTGCTCGACATCGAGCACAACCGGGGGTGCGTTCTGAATTGTTCTTTCTGCTATTCAGCTAATCACTGGGGACGGGGCGAACAGTCTCGCTGCCTCGAACGTCTGGTCGCGGATCTCCAACGCTATTACGATCTCGGCGCCCGGCACCTGTCTTTCGTAGGGGATAATTTCCTCAATTCGCAGACCGATGGCATCGGTGTTGCCGACGCCATCGCCAGCGCCAATCCAGGGGTGACCTGGCGATGCTGGGCGACTCTGCCGCAACTCACCGAAGACGTGGCCGAAGCATTCGGTCGGGCCGGCTGCAAATACATCTTCGTCGGCGTCGATGCAGTCAGCGCCCGGGCCAAGAAGGACTTCCGGAAAAGCTACTATCGAGGCTGGCCGGCGCTTCGCCGCTCCATGGAGCGCTGCCTCGACCGAGGCATCATTCCGGCATGCGCCTTCCTGCTGTATCCGGACGCATCGGCCGAATCGCGGGCGGACAATGAAGAGGCGCTGAATGTCGCAACCCGGGTCAATCTGATCCGCTGCGGTGTGCGTCTCAGCCCGCTGACCCTTTATGAGGGAACCGGCCTCGCCTCCGGCGACGCCGCGGATCCCGTCCGAACCTCCACCGAGAAAGCCCGGGTCCTCTTCCAGGGCCACTGGATGACTGTTGAGAACTCCTATGCCGAAGAGCGACCATGGCTGTTTCCCTATCACAGCACGATCGGGCCGCCCGAGCGGTTCGCCGCTCTGGTTCGCGGTACGCACGCGGGTCACACGCTGCTCAACAACTTTGCCCATACGATGATGCAGGTGGTCCACGCCGGCCACCCGCTCTGGCCGCTGCTCACCAAGACGGCCGACCGGGTCGACTACGCCCAGGCGCTGCGGCCAAGCTGGCAAAACCAGGAAATCGAAGCGTTTCTTGACGTCATCCGGTCATCGCCGGTCACGCCCGACATCGAGGACACGCTGGCCTTCGAAACGGCTGAATTCCGGCTGCGCCGAACGCCGTCGCCGGCGTTGGTCATGGTCGAGGTGGAGGGCACGCCGCTGACGGTGCGGCTTCTGCCCCATGTCCGCGTCCAGCTGTCCCGCTCCCCCCGGGACTACGACTCCACCGAAGTGCTGGAGCCGCCCCCGCAAGGACCAGAGCAACGTTTCCTCCTGGTGCCGGAAGGGCCGGGCGCCCGCTATCTGCAGCCGATGGCCGGCGCCGATGCACTGATCCGCACGCTGAGCGAGGCCGCGGGCGGGGATCGGGCCGTCCCGCTTTCTGCTGCCGCGGTGGCGAGCCTCCTCGCCGCGAACGTGATCGCCCTTCCGTCGGCATAGCCGCGCCGGGGCCGGTTTGCCCGCTCCCCCATAAAGGATATTGATGATGAGCAGTGCATCTGACATTCCCCACGACCAGGATTTCCGGATTTTCGATACGGGTATTGCCCGGCTGCCGCGGCTTCCGGCGCTACCGTCTCCGGCGGCCGAGCCAGTGCGGGACGTGGTGCGCTGGTGGCTCAACGGCGGCGAAGACGGCTTCGATCACGGGGTGGGCGTCGGCGTTGGTGTTGGCGTGGGCGTCGGCGTTGGTGTTGGCGTCGGCGTTGGCGTTGGTGTTGGTGTTGGTGTTGGTGTT
>CAYVUM010000094.1:0-12965 GCA_964454795.1 uncultured Rhodospirillaceae bacterium | reverse complement strand
CGCCTCCCAATAGCATCGCGGAGCGATCCTATTGGGAGGCGACCCGCTCTAGCGCCGGGTGGCGGCGGAGGGCGGCGACGAGGTGGTCGACGACGGCACGGACCCGGGCCGAGGTCTGGCCCGCCTCCTTATGGACGACGTGGACCGGCACCGGCGGCGGCTCATGGTCCTCGAGCACGAACGCGAGCGTCCCGGCCACGACATCGTCGGCGATCATGTACGACAACACCCGGGTGATCCCCCGACCGGCCCGGGCCGCCGCGATCGCCGCATCCGCGGTGTTGACCTTGAGCCGCGCCGCCGGCCGGAAGCCGCGGGCCGGCATCCCGTTCCCGCCGAAGTGCCACTCGCCTCCCGGGGTCAGATGGGCAAAGTCGATCAGGTCGTGGCCGGCGAGGTCCGCCGGGCTTACCGGCCGGCCCCGGCACTCCAGGTAGCCGGGGGCGGCGCACAGCACCCGCCGGACGCTGCCGACCCGCACCGCCGACAGCGAGGAGTCCGGCAGCTCAGCAATCCGCACCGCCACGTCCTGGCCCTCGTCGAGGAGGTGGACGACCCGGTCGACGAACAGGGCGATCACGGAGATCTCGGGATAGCGGTCGAGCAGGTCGCAGAGCAGCGGCAGCAGCACCAGCCGCCCGAACTGCGCCGAAGCGGTCACTGACACGGTGCCGCGCGGGGCAGCGTGGACCCCGGCGGCCTGGCGGTCGGCCTCCTCCACCTCGGCGAGGATGCGACGGCAGTCGGTGAGATAGCGTGTCCCGGCTTCGGTCAGGCGCATCGCCCGGGTCGTCCGGTGGAGCAGCCGGCAGCCGAGCCGCGCCTCCAGATCGGCGACCCCGCGGGTGACGGCCGGCGGCGAGATGTGCAGGCGCCGGGCGGCGGGCGCGAAGCCGCCCGCTTCGGCGACGGCGACAAACACGGCCATGGCGGCGAAGCGGTCCATGGATCATTCCTGATTTCGCAATAATCCGTTGCACACACCGGCTATTCCAACGCTCATCCTAAGACGATTGATTGGTGCGGTCACCCCCCGATACCGGATCATCAACAGGAGTTCGTCCCCATGCCCGAGACCGCCCTCACCCGTGGCGCCCACCACATCGGCCTGACTGTCCCTGACCTGACGGCAACCCGGTCGTTCTTCGTCAACACCCTCGGCTTTGATCAGGTCGGCGAGGTCCCGTCCTATCCGGCGGTGTTCCTGACCGATGGCGGGATCATGATCACCCTGTGGCAGGCCGCTGATCCGGCCGCTGCCACCCCGTTCGACCGCAAGGCCAACATCGGCCTCCATCACTTCGCCCTGAAGGTGGAGGGACCGGCGGCCCTTGATGCCGTCCACGAAACGCTCAAATCCGCCCCCGGGGTGGAGATCGAGTTCGCGCCGGAGCCGCTCGGCGGCGGGCCGACCCGGCACATGATGTGCTCGATCCCCGGCGGAATCCGCATGGAGGTGATCGCCCCCGGCGGTTGAGCCGGATCTGCAAATAGAGACCGTCCGGCAGGGCAGGGAGGACAGGATGAACTTGGGCGATCGCACCACCGGCTCGCCGTTCCACGCCGGAGAACGGGAAATTCAGGCCCGCCTCGGCATTCGCGAGAAGATGGAGACCTTCGGGCGGCGGGTGATCCGCGACCACCTGCCCGAGCAGCACCGCGCGTTCTACGCCAAGCTGCCGTTCGTGCTGATCGGCAGCGTTGACGACCGGGGCCGGCCCTGGGCATCGATCCTCGCCGGCCGGCCCGAGTTCATGACCACCCCGGATACGAAGACGCTGCACATCGCCGCCCGGCCGCTGGCCGGCGATCCGCTGGTACCGATGCTCGCTCCCGGCGCCGACGTTGGCCTCCTCGGCATCGAGCCGGCGACCCGGCGGCGCAACCGGCTAACCGGACGGGTGGCGGCGGCGGCCCCCGGCGGGATCACGATCCGGGTCGTGCAGACCTTCGGTAACTGCCCCCAGTACATCCAGACCCGCGACATCGCGGTGCTGCCGGAGAGCGATGCCCCGGGCGCGGACCGGCCGGTCCGCCGCGGTGACCGCTTCGATGCCGCCACCCGGGCGCTGATCGAACGCTCGGATACCCTGTTCATTGCCAGCACCTACGCGGCCAGTGCTGACAACCCCGCCCTGGGAGCCGATGTCTCCCATCGCGGCGGCCGGCCCGGGTTCGTGCGCATCGACGACGACCGGACGTTCGTGTTCCCAGACTTCGCCGGCAATTATCACTTCAACACGGTCGGCAACATCAGCCTCAACCCCAGGGCCGGGTTCCTGTTCGTTGATTTCGAGGCCGGCGATCTCGTCTATCTCACCGGCACCGCCGAGGTCGTCTGGGAGGGCGAGGCGCTGAAGGCGTTCACCGGCGCGGAACGGCTGATCCGCTTCCGGGTCGAGGAGCTGATCCGGGTCGAGGGGAGCCTGCCGCTGCGCTTCAGCTTCGGCGAATACTCACCATTGATTGACCAGACCGGCACCTGGGAGCAGGCCGAGGCGACCATCGCCGCCGACCGCGAGCGCAACACCTACCACCCCTTCGAGGTGGTGGAGATCCGCCCGGAGAGCGCGATGATTACCTCGTTCTACCTCCGCCGGGCCGACGGCGGCGGCCTTGCGTCCTACGAGCCTGGCCAGTTCCTGCCGATCCGGCTCAGCATTCCGGGACAGCCGGGACCGGTATCGCGAACCTACACGGTCTCGGAAGCGCCCGGTTCCGGCCGCTACCGGGTGTCGATCAAGCGCGAGGGCGGCGCGGCGGTGGCCTCGACGTTCTTCCATGATCGGATCCGGGTGGGAGACCGGATTGAGGCGATGGCGCCGCGCGGCTCTTTCGTGCTCGACCGGTCCAGCCGCCGGCCGGTGGTGCTGCTGTCGGCGGGAGTCGGCGTCACGCCGATGATCGCTATGGCCAACGCCATCATCAACGAGGGCCTCCGGACCCGACAGTTCCGCCGCACCTACTTCATCCACGGCGCCCGTAGCGGCGCGGTGCTGGCGTTCGGCGGGCACATCCGGGACCTCGCCGCGCGGCACGAAAACGTCCACGCCCACATCCGCTTCAGTCACCCCGGCGAGGGCGACCGGCTCGGCGAGACCCATGACAGCGAAGGCCACGTGGACGTGAGCCTGCTGCGCGAGATCCTGCCGTTCGACGACTTCGACTTCTACCTCTGCGGGCCGTCGCCGTTCATGCAGGCGCTGTATGCGGGGCTGACCGGATTGGGGGTCCGCGAGGAGCGCATCCGCTATGAATCCTTCGGCCCGGCGACGGTGCTGAAGGCTTCGCACCAGCCTGCAGCCGCGGCCCCCGCACCGGCAACGCGCCGCGAGCCGGTCGGGGTGCACTTCGCCACGTCCGGGATGGAGGTGGAGTGGACGCCGGAAGCGGGAACGATCCTGGAACTCGCCGAAGCAGCAGGCCTCAGTCCGCCGTTCTCCTGCCGGTCGGGCATCTGCGGCACCTGCGCAACGAAAATCAGATGCGGTGCCGTGGATTATCTGGATGCACCGAGCGCTGACATCGCCGGGGATGAGGTGCTGATCTGCTGTTCGACCCCCCGGTCCGGCTCCGGCGAGCAGACCTGCGGCGAGACGTGCGCCGTCGTGCTGGACCTGTAAGCCGTCGCCCGGCCCCTCGTGGCCGAGGACAAAACGCCCACGTCAACAGGGCTCGATCACCGGCGGTCCCGCGCGAAGGCGCGTTGTACCGCTGGTCCACAGGCGCTGGCTTGACCGGAGTGGTCCTGATCTGTTCCGCGCTGGCTAGAATGTACCCATTTGTGTAGATTTTATACCCGTTTGGGTATATACACGTCGCAGCCTGTAGGCGGAACGTCCGGCGGCCATGACCACCGATCCTGAACCGGATGGTGCGACCAGTGCGGATCGGGGCCCGGTTGACAATTCCGCCAACCGGTCGATCGGTGACGAACGAGGGGACAAGTCATGAAAACGGGACGATGGACAACCCTGGCCGCGGCCGGGGTCGTGCTGATGGCGACGCCGGCGGGCGCCGCCGTGATTCACACCGAAAGCCCCGATGCGGGCCTGACTCTCAATACTGCGCAGAAGGTCCCCGCCGGGACAGATACAATCATGGGCGAGATCGAATCGCTCAGCGATTATGCTGATCTTTACGAACTGGACCTGCCCGCCACCGACTCGATGACCATCGAGGTGACGGTGTTCTTTTTCGGCGAAGGCGCCGATTCCGTCCTTTATCTGTTCGACCCAGCAGGTGCGGGAATTCTCGGCGACGACGACAGTGGCGTTGAGTTTCTGTCGAAAATAACCACCGGGCCGCTGCCTGCGGGTATCTACTACCTGGGCATCATGGAGTTCGATAGCGACGGCCCTGCGGACAGCGCCGGGCGTGTCTGGCGGCCGGAGCTGAATTCGTCGCCGCCGCCCGGATTCGTGCTGGACACCTTCAGCACCCGGTTCATCACAGCCACGACCCCGGTCTACACCATCGAACTGGACCTGGGGCAGCCCGCGGCGGTGCCGGCTCCGGCGGCTCTGCCGCTGGCCGGTCTCGCCGCCCTGGGCCTTCTGGGACTGAGACGCCGAACCATGTCGTAACCACCGCAGCAACCACCCGCACTGCGCTGATTTCCGCACTTTCGCACGGCGGCCCCTCGGGCCGCCTGTTTTTGGTCAGGGCTCCGCTTGCGGGGCGGCGTTCTCACTCCTGGCGGATCGCGGTCATCCTGCGCGCCAGGCCAATGGGGATTTGTGATCGTTGGGCCGCGGCCGTATATCGCTGGCAGGGAGCGCGGCATGGACGACGTGGGGGCATGGCTCGCCAATCTGGGACTGGAGCAGTACGCGGCGACGTTCAGGGCCAACGGCATTGACCGGCGCGCGCTGCCCCTGCTCACCGATCGCGACCTGGACTCCCTGGGCGTTGCCCTCGGCCACCGGCGCGTGCTGCTCGCCGCGATCGCCGGGGAGACGGCCGGGCGGGAGCCGATGCCGCCGACCAAGGCTGGCGAACCGGAACGCCGACCGATCACGGTGATGTTCTGCGACCTGGTCGGCTCCACGAGCCTCTCAGCCGAGCTGGACGTGGAGGATTACCGGGACCTGATCCGCGGCTACCAGGACATCTGCGCCGGCATCGTCGCCCGCTATGACGGTTATCTCGCCCGGTTCATGGGTGACGGCGCGCTCGTCTATTTCGGCTATCCCCACGCCCACGAGGACGACGCCCGGCGCACGGTCCGCGCCGCCCTGGATGTCCTCGCCGCCGTTTCCGCCCTGCAGGCCGACGGCAACCGGCTGGCCGTGCGGATCGGCATCGCCACCGGCGAGGTTGTGGTCGGCGATCTGATCGGCGAAGGGGCGGCCGAGGAGCTGACCGCGCTCGGCGTCACCCCGAACCTCGCCGCCCGCCTGCAGAGCCACGCCGCACCCGGCCAGATCCTGGTCAGCGACGCCACCCGCCAGCGGCTCCGGGATGCCTTCGCGCTCGCCGACCTCGGGCCGCTGTCGCTGAAGGGCATGGCCGAGCCGGTTCGCGCGTGGCGGATCGAGGGCCTTCGCAGCCCCGCGGCCGGACCCGCCGTCCGGACCCCGTTCGTCGGCCGTCGCCATGACCTCGCCCGCCTCGAGGCAGCGTGGCAGCAGGCTCGCACCGGCAGGCTGGAGGTCCTCCACCTCACCGGCCCGCCGGGGATCGGCAAGTCCCGCCTGGTCGACGAGTTCGCCGCCGGCGTTGCGGACGGGGAAACGCTGACGTGGGGCTGTTCGGCCCTCGACCACAACACCCCCTTCCACCCGCTGCCGCCCGATCTGGTCCCCGCTCCCGGACCTGGAGAGACGGTCGGCGAGGCGCAGCGACAGAAACTGTTCGATGCCGTGGTCCGGGCTCTCGGCGAGCGGGCCGGCAACCGACCGCTGTTACTCGTCGTCGAGGACGCCCACTGGCTCGATCCCACCACCGCGGCCCTCTTGGAGATGGTTCGCCGCCGCCTTGCCGGTTCGCCGATCCTGGTCCTCGTCGTCAGCCGCCCTGGCGAGGTGGCCGCGCGCCTGCAGGAACGGCTGGGCGGCAGCCTCCTGGAGCTCGAGGGGCTGGATGAGTTCGAGGCAGCGGCCCTGGCCGAGACGATCGCGGACAAGCCGCTGACCGCGGAGGCCCGCCGTGACATCGTCAGCCGCGCCGGCGGCCTGCCGCTGTTCGTGGAGGAGCTGACCCGGATCGTTGCCGCCGACGAGGCCGCGGCGGTTCCGGTGACCCTCCAGGAATCCCTGCTCGCCCGCCTGGACAGCCTGGGGCCGGCGAAACGGATCGTCCAGCTGGCTTCGGTGTTCGGGCAAAGCTTCGCGCGCGATGATCTGGCCCGGCTCGCCGAGTTGGAGGACGTGGAGATCGGTCCGGCCCTGAACCGGCTGCTCGCCGAGGGGGTGCTGATCGAGACCGACGGCCGCCTGGCGTTCCGCCACGCCCTGGTCCATGACGTCGCCTACGAAACGTTGCTGCGCAGTACCCGGCGGCGGATTCATGGCGAGATCGCCGACCGGTTGATCGCCGACGCCGGGGCAGTGGCCCCGGAGATCATCGCCCGGCACCTTGCCGGTGCCGATCGCCTGGTGGAAGCGGCCCGCTACTGGCACGAGGCCGGGCGCCGCTCGGCGCAGCTGTGGGCCCACGCCGAGGCTGCGGGCTATTTTGAGTCGGGGCTCCGCCACGCCGGGTCGATCAACGATCCCGCCTGGGAACTGCCCGCCCGCCTGAACCTGGTGGAAAGCCTCCGCATCCTCGACCGCTACGACGAGGCTCTGGACCAGCTGGATCGGGCCGAAGCGCTGGCAGGCAGGATCGGCAGCGATACCGACTGGCTCCGCCTCCATTTGCTGCGTGGCAACATCCTCTTCCCGCTGGGGGATGCCGACCGCTGTGTCGCCGCCAACGAAGCAGCACTGACCGTGGCGCGGCGGCTTGCCGACCCGGAGGCGGAGGCGCGGGCCCTGAGCGGGATCGGCGATGCCCGCTTTGCCGGCCGGCGGCTGGCCTCGGCGGAGCAGGCGTTCGACGCTTGCGTGCGGCTCGCCGAAGCAAACGGCCTGAACAGGGTGATCGTCGCCAATGTCCCGCTGCGCGGCCACATGCGCCTCTACCTCGGCCGACTGGCCGAGGCCCGCCGCGACTCCGCGCAGGGCTTGCACATGGCGCTCTCGCTGGGCGACCGCCGCGCCGAATACGTCGCCCGCGGCAGCTGCCTTGGCAAGGTTCTGCTTGAAGCCGGGGAGTGGATGGCTGCCGATGCCGCGTTCGCCGAGGCCGGCCGGCTTGCCGGCGATTTGGGGGCGCACCGCAACAAAGCCCTCAACCTGCTGTTCCGCGGCCAGCTCGCCCTGAACCGCCGCGACCGGACGGCGGGCTTAGCGATGGGGCGGGAGGCGGCGATGATCGCCCGGGCGGCGGGGCCGCAGTTCTGCCTGCCGCTTGCGCTCGGCGTTGTCGCCCGGGGCGAGCAGTCCGCCGCCGCCGCCCGGGCGGCACTCGACGAGGCCGAGGCCATGATCGCTCGCGGCTGCCTGGCCCACAATCCGCTGTGGTTCTACCGGGACGCCGGCCTCGCCGCCGCCGGCCATGGCTGGTGGTCCGAAATGCGCCGCTATGCCCGGGCGATGCGCACCGCCTTTGCCGCCGAACCGCTGGTCTGGGTCGACCTGATGGCTGACGGCCTGGAGGCGCTCGCCGGCTGGCTGGAGGCTGGCGAGAGGGAGGCTCTGGAAGCGACGGCGAATCGTGCCCATCGGCTTGGCTACCACGGCTGGACGGATCTTCTCCGCTCCTTCGCCGACGCCCGCCCCTGACCGGGCAGGCGGCCCGGAACCGCGTTGCCTATCCCGTTGTTTCCCTGCCGGCACGCGACCGCGCCGGTCCGCCGTTGGTGACGGCGCCCTGGCTGCGCGCCTCGAGCCGGCGGACCAGGAAGCCGATCACCGCGGTGTAGAGCCCCTCCTTGATCACCGCATCCTCGACGCCGGCGTCGACGCTGGGGTTGTCGTTGACCTCGATGACGAAGGCACCATCGGCGGTCTCCTTGACGTCGACGCCGTAGAAGCCGTCACCGATCAGGCTCGCCGCCCGGGTCGCCACCGCCACCACCGTGGGCGGAGCGTCGCCGACTGCAACTGTGCGGAAGCGGCCCTCCTCCACCCGTCCGCCCAGGCCATGCTTGAGGATCTGCCAGTGCCGAGGCGCCATGAAATACTGGCAGGCGTAGAGCGGCTGGCGATCGAGAACGCCGATCCGCCAGTCGAAATCGGTCTGCATGAACTCCTGGACGATCGCCAGGTCGGAATCCTTGAGCACCCGCCCGGCAGCAGCGGTGAGATCCTCGGGGCTGGAGGCCTTGAACACCCCGCGGGAGAACGAGCTGTCCGGCAGCTTGACGACAACCGGAAACCCGAGCTCCCGGCCGGCGCGCTGAATCCCCCGCCGGTCGATGACCAGCGTGCGCGGGGTCGGCACCCCGTGGCTGCGGAGAATTTCGGCCAGATAGATCTTGTTGGTGCAGCGCAGGATCGAGCGGGGGTCGTCGATCACCGGCATGCCCTCCGACTCGGCTTTCTTGGCAAATCGGTAGGTGTGGTGATCGAGGGCCGTGGTCTCGCGGATGAACAGCGCATCGAACTCCAGCAGGCGGCCATAGTCATTGCGGGTGATCAGTTCCACCTCGACCCCGAACGCGGTCCCGGCGCGCAGAAACTTCTTCAGCGCCTGCAGGTCCGAAGGCGGCAGCCGTTCCCTTGGATCATGGAGCACCGCGATCGCATACCGGCCGCGGCGCACCGACCGCCGGCCGCGCCAGGTGCCGTGGGTGTAGCGGTCCAGGGCGTCAAGGAACGCCGGCTGCTGTTCCGGGGTGAGGTCGCGGAAGGAGCGGGTGCGGATTGCCGCGATCTCCCATCCCGCGCCCTGGCGGTGGCGGATGTCGAGGGCGAGGATCGGGCTGCGGAACAGCTCAAAGGCACGGCGCGCCACCTCGGTGAGCCGGGGATCGTCAGCCAGCCGGAAGAACACGTGGACTGTGAACGCCGGCTGCTCCGCCGGCGCGGCCTTGAAAGTCCGCTTGAGCAGATCGTTGACCTCGGGCAGGGCAATGCGCAGCAGCCGTTTCCAGTGCAGGTCGAGCATCACTTCGGTGGAGGGAATGACCCGGTGGCCGCGGGCCTCGGCGAGGAGCGAGCCGTAGTAGCCAAGGCTGAGGTAGCTGTAGTCCCGGCACAGATTGATGACGTGGGCCGGGCTTTTCAGCGTCCAGGCAGGATCGGCCACGTAGTCGCGGGCGCTGACGATCAGCCGCCCCGGTGCCGGCCAGGGAAAATCCCTCTCGCGGTCGACGATCACGATGTGTCGCGGCATCAGGTCGGCCGCTGTGAGAGGATCAGCGCCGCTTTCAGCCGCGATCGCCCGTACCGTGCCATCCGGTCGAAATCCTTAAGCGGCACAGGGATCTGCATGCACTCGGTCGGCGTCTGCCCCTGCTCCTCGTCCACGTCGGGATCGTGCAGGTAGATGTATTTGTTATCAAAGCCGGTCACCACGACCCAGTGCGGCTCCTTCTTGCGATCGAACCGGTAGGAACTGACCAGCACCACCGGGATGCCGCCGGCCTCGAACTTTCGGCGCATCATCTCCAGAGTGAGCGGCGCGAACGAGACGAACACCGGCGTGGCCTCGAGTTGCTCGCGGAAATCCGCTTGAACGAGGCCGATGACGTGTTTCTTTGCGGAGCTGCGTACCGAGTCGACGAACAGCACGCCCCGATCGCTCAGGAACAGCTCAACGCCAAAGCCGCGGCGGCAAGCAGCGAGCGCCAGGCCTTCCGGGCTGCAGCCGCCGTGGCCGGCGGTCATGAAGATCGTGGTGGACTCCCGCCAGGTGCGCAGCTCTGCCGTCTGGTCCAGAGCCACGGCCGGGTCGAGAGCGTGCATGGCCATCAGCAACGCCGCCGGACCACAGGTAAAGTCGAGGGTCTGGGCGTAGTAGGGCACCCGGATGACGGTCGGATCCGGCGGCGGAGCGAGGGATTTTTCCATGCGGATGGCGTCGGCATCGTCCTCATAGTAGTGCGCCTGCACGGCGAAGCGGCGGTAGCCGCGTTTTCGGTAGAACGCCTGGGTGGCCTCGTCGTCTGCCCGCACCTCAAGGCGCATGGCGGCCGCATCGCGGTCGATCGCCGCCTGTTCGGCAGCAACGAGCAGTCGAGCCCCCACCCCCTGAGCCCGCGATTTCGGGCGAACCGCGATCGAGTAGAGCCTGGCCAGCGATGTCCCGGTGGTGAACAGGACGATGGCGTAGCCGGCGATCCGCCCGTCTTCGGAGTCCTCGACGAGAGTGACGGCATTGGCCCTGGCGAGCAGGTAGCGGAAGGTCCGCCGGCTGAAGCGGTCCACTTCGAAGGATCGGTTCTCGATCTCGACAAGCTGGGCCAGATCGGCGGTGGTGGCGTTGCGGATCATCGCGGTTGAATCGGCAGCGGCGGATCGCGTCGGACCCGCCCGGGCGAAAGTTAGCATAGTCCCCGGCATCGGCGCTGCAGAGCGCCGCGTCGGAGAGGACATCGCCGCGCCGGCGGGTTACGATCCGGGTGCGCGCGCAACCGCTGGAAGGGAGCCGGGATGATCCGCCTGCATCAGTTTCCCCGCTGTTTCGGGCTGCCCAACGCCAGCCCGTTCTGCATGAAGGTGGAAACCTACCTGCGCCTCGCGGGCGTGGACCATGAAATCGTTGTCATGGCCGACCCGCGCAAGGCACCCAAGGGCAAGGGACCGTACATCACCGACGGCGAGCGGACGATCGCCGACTCCCATTTCATCCTGCTGTATCTCAAGGAGACCTGCGGCGATCCGCTGGGCGAGGGCCTGAGCGAACGCGACCGTGCACTCTACCGGGCGCTGGTCCGGATGTGCGAGGAGCACCTCTATTTCGCGCTGGTCTATCTGCGCTGGCTGACCCCAGAGAACGGCCCGGTGCTCCGCGACACGTTCTTTGCCAGCCTGCCGCCGCCTGTGCGGGCACTGATCTGGCCGGTCATGCGGTTCAAGATCCGCCGCGACCTGACCGGCCAGGGCATGGCCCGCCATTCGGTGGCCGAGATCGAACAGCTGGGCATCGAGGACCTGGACGTACTGTCCACCGTCCTCGGCGATGACCCGTTCTTCGGCGGCGAGGCGCCCCGGGAAGTGGACTGCACGACCTGGGCGTTTATCGCGGGCGTGCTGGTACCGCCCTTCGAGACGCGGATAAAGGACGTCGCAGCCGGACGGGCAAACCTGGTCGCTTACCATGACCGGATGATCGCCCGGGTGTTTCCGGACTTCCTGTCCGACGCATCGGCCGGCGCGGCGAAGCAGCCGGAGTGAGCCGGTGCTGACCTTCGAACACGCGACTGTAACCGCACTGATCCGCGAAATCCTCCGCGACAATCCGGACGGCTCGCGCTGACCGGCGCGGTCTGCGATCGCCGGCCGGACGGCTGACGGCGCGGCGCCGGTGTCCGGAGCGAAGCGCTCAGCCGGTCCGGCGACGCGGCCTCGCGCCAAAAACCGCAAAGGCGACGAGCCAGGGAAGCAGCAGCAGGACGCTCGCCGGCAGCGACGCCACGGTGCTCGCCAGAGCGGCTTCGCTGGTTCCGCCGCCAGCAAAGTGCTCGAAAATCACCTCCACCCTCAGCTCGAAAGTATCCCCCGGCATCAGCGGTACGGCTGAGAGCTCACTGAAATCGAACACGGCCAGGCCAAGACTATCGAAACTGCTGAGCAGAATATGGTCACCATCGTTGACGCTGATCTGACTGTTCGCCTCGAACGTGCCGGACGAGGTTCCGGCCAGTTGAAACAGTGCAACCGGCCCGCGCTCCGCCACATCCATAGAAAGATCGTCATCGGTGAGAACGATTTTCAGGATCGCGGGCCCGCCCGAGACTCCGCTGAAGTTCAGTTCAATACTCGGAAGATCAGGGTCAGCTCCTGCCAGTGCCGGGCGGCCACGACCCGTTACGGTCAGAGCATCGACGTCGGCGAAGCTTCCCTGGAAGTGCACAACCCCATCGCCGGGCATCTCATCGCTGGTATCCATGACTTTGATCCAGTTGCCCTGGAAATCATCGAGTGTCAGCAACAGCGCGTTGGCAGGGTGTACCATTGCCGACTTAACGATGGCTGCTATGTAGAGACTAAACATTGCCGTTCGTGTATTCATGTCCACTCCTCCGGCTCGCGCCTGAATCAAGCGCTCAGCCCGATTGCACAGCTGGTGCAACCGCCTGTATTGTCCCGCGAGCGTTACGCTCTGTTCATATCTTTATTCTGTGGACAAAAGATACACGCTTTAACCGCAGTTTGCCAAGGCGAATTCGTTGGGAAAAGCAAAGAACCGCCGGCAAGCGCACTTTAGCAATCCATTGGAATTGCTCATTATATACTTCATTTGGGGTAATTCATGCAGCGATAGGTCGAGCAGAACGAAACGAAAGTCGCCTCTTTATTTCACGCTTATTGTAGCCACGGATGTTAAATACTCGGAGGAGCGTATGGACCGGATCTGCCGGCCAAAAAAACGCCGCCCCCGCCCCGCGGCAGCAGGGCGAGGGCGGACCTCGCAAGCAGAGTTGGCGCGATCAGGCGACGGCGCGGTTTTCGATCAGGTCGGTGACCACGGAGGGATCGGCAAGGGTCGAGGTGTCACCGAGGCTGGTAATGTCGTTCTCGGCGATCTTTCGCAGAATCCGCCGCATGATCTTGCCGGACCGGGTCTTTGGCAGGCCCGGGGCCCACTGGATCACGTCCGGACTGGCGATCGGGCCGATCTCGGTGCGCACCCAGGCAACCAGTTCCTTGCGAAGCTCCTCGGTGGGCGTCTCCCCGGCATTGAGGGTCACATAGGCATAGATGCCCTGGCCCTTGATCTCGTGGGGATAACCGACTACGGCTGCCTCGATG
>CAYVUM010000093.1:0-13359 GCA_964454795.1 uncultured Rhodospirillaceae bacterium | reverse complement strand
AGGAACTGGGCATCGGCCGCCCGTCCACCTACGCCTCGATCCTCTCGGTTCTTCAGGATCGTGAGTACGTCCGCCTCGAGAACAAGCGGTTCGTGCCGGAGGACCGCGGCCGGCTGGTCACCGCGTTTCTGACCAGCTTTTTCGAGCGCTACGTGGCCTATGGCTTCACGGCCGACATGGAGGCGCGGCTCGACGATGTCTCCGGCGGGCGGCTCGACTGGCGACAGCTGCTGCGGGACTTCTGGGGGGAATTCCGCGCTGCCGTCGACGAGACCAAAGAGCTGCGCATCACCGAGGTCCTCGAGGCGCTCAACGAAATTCTCGGCCCGCATTTCTTCGGGAACGGCGGCAACGGCACCAATCCGCGCGCCTGCCCCAGTTGCGACGACGGTCAGCTCAGCCTCAAGGTGGGCCGCTACGGCGCCTTCATCGGCTGTTCCAACTATCCTGAGTGCCGCTATACCCGGCCGCTGGTTCCCGCCGGAGAGGATCACGGCGAGTCCGCAGTCATCGGCGAGGCGAACGGCCGCCACCTGGGAGACGATCCCGACACCGGCCTGCCGGTCACCTTGCGCAAGGGCCCCTATGGTTATTACGTCCAATTGGGAACCGAGACCGAAGAGGTCGTTGAGGCGGAAAAGATCAAGGGAAAGGCCAAAGGAAAAAGCAAGAGCAAGGCAGCCCGGACGACAACCCGGAAGGTGAAGCCGAAGCGGTCCTCCCTGCCGAAGGGGGTTGACCCGGAAACGCTGGATCTGGACGCGGCGCTCGCCCTTCTCGCCTTGCCGCGCACGGTCGGTCGTCATCCCGAAACCGGCGAGCCCATCGTTGCCGGGATCGGCCGTTACGGTCCATACGTCAACATGGGTGAGACCTGGGTGTCCCTGAAAGGCGACGACGACGTCCTGACCATCGGCCTCAACCGCGCCCTGACCCTGATCGCCGAAACCCGGGAGAAGCGCCCGCCCGGACGTGTCCTCGGCGACCATCCGGCCGACGGCAAGCCGGTCGCGGTCAAGCGCGGTCGTTTCGGCCCCTACGTGGAGCATGATAAGCTGCGGGCGACGCTGCCGAAGGGCGAGGATGCGGAGACCATTGACCTTGCCCGGGCTCTGGACATTCTTGCCGCTAAAGCCCGGCGGAACGAGGCGGGCGGCAAGGCGGCGACCGAGGAGATGGCATCTTCGCGGAGCAAATCCCCGCCGTCCGATACCGCCGCGCGGACCCGGGGTCAGCGCAAGGCGCCGCCTGCGCGAGGTCAGGGCAAAGCGGCGCCAAAGGGCCGGTCTTCGGGCGGCTGAGAAAAGAGCATGACCCCCCGGCGACTCCGGCCGACGCGGGGAGGGCTGGTTGGAATCCTCCCCGGGATCGCGGCGCACACCGGACCGGCCTGCCAGGGCGAAGCCCGGTCCGGCTTGGCACGCCGCAGGCGAAGGATCGAGCATTGAGCGCCCGGAACAAACCGACTGCGCCGTTTCCGTCGCGCGAACAGCTGCTGGAGTTCATCCGCGACAGCGACCAGCGGGTCGGCAAGCGCGAAATCGCCCGGGCCTTCAATCTGAACACCGAACAGCGGGTCAAGCTCCGCGAGGTCCTGAAGGACCTGGAGTCCGAAGGGGCGATCGGCCGCCGGGGCAAGCGTCGCTATGGTGATGCCACCGCCCTGCCGAGCGTTGCGGTGATCGAGATCACCGGCACCGACACCGACGGCGAACTGCTCGCCCGGCCGCAGGTATGGACCGCCGAGGAGCCGCCGCCGCGCATCTATGTGGCGCCCGACACGCGCAGCCGGGCGGCGCTGGCACCGGGCGACCGGGTGCTGGCGCGGCTGCGGCCGCTACCCGAGGGCGCCTACGAAGCCAGAATCATGCGCCGGCTTCAGGCTGCGCCGCAGCGAGCCCTCGGGGTCTACCGGGTGATCAACGGTCAGGGACGGATCAAGCCCATCGACAAACGGGCGCGCAGCGATTTCATCGTCCTTCCCGGCGATGAGGGCGGCGCCGAGCCGGGCGAACTGGTCTGGGCGGAGGTGGGCCGCGGCGCGCGTCCGCTCGGGGCGAAGCCGGCGCGGATCGTCGAGCGCCTCGGCGACCACCTCGGACCGCGGTCGATCAGCCTGATCACCATCCACGATCACGAAATCCCCTCCCGGTTCTCCGAGGCGGCCCTTGAGCGCGCAGCCGGGGCGGGCGCCGCACCGCTCGAAGGCCGCGAGGATCTGCGCGACGTGCCACTGGTAACGATTGACGGCGCGGATGCCCGGGATTTCGACGATGCCGTCTGGGCCGGGGCCGACCCGTCGCCGGACAATCCCGGCGGCTGGCGGCTGATCGTCGCCATCGCCGACGTCGCCTGGTACGTGCGGCCGGAAGATGCCCTCGATAAGACGGCGTTCGAGCGCGGCAATTCAGTGTACTTCCCTGACCGCGTGGTGCCGATGCTCCCCGAGGCGCTGTCCAACGGCTGGTGCTCGCTCCGCCCCGGCGAGGATCGCCCCTGCCTTGCCGCCCACCTGACCATCGACGCCGGCGGGCGGCTGCGCAGCCACCACTTTTCCCGGGCGATGATGCGCTCGGCGGCGCGGCTCACCTACACCCAGGTCCAGGCCGCCCGGGATGGCGGCCCGGACGACATCACCGCCCCGCTGCTCGAGCCGGTGATCGCCCCGCTCTACGGCGCCTATGCGAGCCTCGCCGAAGCCCGCCGTAACCGGGGTGTTCTGGAGCTGGACCTTCCCGAACGCCGGGTGATTATCGCCGAGGACGGCAGCGTCGCCCGGATCGAGCAGCGCGAGCGGTTCGACAGCCACAAGCTGATCGAGGAATTCATGATCGCCGCCAACGTCGCCGCCGCCGAGGCCCTGGAGGCCCGCCGGGTCGCGGCGGTGATGTACCGGGTCCACGACCGCCCCAGCGACGACAAGCTGGAAGCCCTGCGCGACTTTCTGGATACGATCGGCATCCGCTTTGCCAAGGGCCAGGTGATCCGCGCCGGGGTGTTCAATCGCATCCTCGAACAGGCGGCCAGCACCGAGTTCGCCCGGCAGGTGAACGAGGTGGTCCTGCGCAGCCAGGCGCAGGCCGTGTATTCGCCGGAGAACATCGGCCACTTCGGTCTGGCGCTGCGCCGCTACTGCCACTTCACCTCGCCGATCCGCCGCTACGCTGACCTGCTCATCCACCGGGCGCTGATTGCCGCCTTCGCGTTGGGCGCCGGCGGCAACCCTGGCGAACGCGACGATTTTGAGCGGATCGGCGAGCACATCTCGGCGACCGAGCGCCGGGCGGCGGCGGCCGAGCGGGATGCCGTGGACCGGTTCACCGCCGCATACCTTAGCGAGAAGGTGGGCAGCACCTTCCAGGGGCGGATCACCGGTGTCACCCGCTTCGGCCTGTTCGTGACCCTGGATGAGAGCGGCGGCGACGGCCTGGTGCCGGTCAGCACCCTGCCCGAGGACTACTACGTGCACGACGAGGCCGGCCACCGGCTGATCGGCCGCGCCACTGGCCTTGCGTTCCGTCTTGGCGATGCGGCCGAAGTGCGGCTCACCGAGGCCGATCCGATCACCGGTGGCCTGATCCTGGAAATGCTGACCGAGGGCAACGGCCGCGTAAAGCCGCGGACGAGCAAGCCGCGCGGCAGCGGACCCCGCGGCAAGAGCCTCAGTCAGCGCCGCGGCCAGCCGCCGGCCCGCCGCCGGTCGGACCGCGGCGCTTGACATCGCCTTCGGATCGGCGTTCCTATCGGCCGCCGCCGCGGACCGAGCAGGTTCCGCGGTGGGCGTGTATGGACCCAATGACGGCGATCTGCGGACAACGACCATGGCAAAGGCCAAACAGAGCACAATCCTGATCCGGCTGGTGAGTACCGCGGACACCGGATATTTCTACGTGGCGAAAAAGAACACGCGCACCGCCACCGGCAAACTCGAATTCCGGAAATACGATCCAAAGGCGCGCAAGCACGTGCTCTTCAAAGAAGCCAAAATTAAGTAGCCGTCGTCTTGAGCGGCTTCAGCCTCGGACTTCCTCCACAAGCGCTTCCAACCGACGCAGGTCCTTGATGATCAGGGCGTCTTTGGTGCGCTTCACCAACCCCTGGCGGGCCAGATCGTTCAGGACCCGCGCCACCGTCTCCCGGGTCGTGCTGACCCGGCTGGCGATGTCGCTGTGCAGCGGAATCGGTGCGATACGGGCACTGTCATCGCCGCTTCGCGTTGGTCGTGCCTGGCGCAGCAGCTCGGCCTGAACCCGGTTCTGGGCGGCCAGGGTGCTCAAGTCCATGATCCGGGTATCGGCTGAACGGATGATCCGGGCGAGCCGGCGCATCACCCGGAATGCGACCTCCGGGTGGCGGGACAGCACCTCCAGGAACACTTTGCCGGGGATCGCGGCGAGCAGGCTGTCCTCCACGGCCATGACGCTCGCCGATCGCGGCGGGCCGTCGAGAGCGGCGATCTCGCCGAAGTAGCCGCCGGCGGTGACGTCGTCGAAGGCGATCTCCCGGCCGCTCACGGAGTAGTTCACGACCCGGACCTGGCCCTCGACAACAATAAACACATCGACACTGTTCGAATCGCAGTCGATGATCTGCTCCTGCGCGGTAAAGCGGCGAAGCCGGCTGGCCCGTTCGATGTCGGCAAGGGCCGCCGGCTCAAGTCCCTCGAACAGGGGAACGACGGCCAGGACACCCCCCCGGGGTGACGGCCCTCGCGGCCCCGCGCCCCCCTGCCCGGCTTCCGGAGCGGTCATGGTCGACATCGGATTTGGCGGGTCTCCCTGGCCACTGATCATCGCTTCTCCGCATTCCCCTCCGTGGACGCGCCAGCCGGGTTATCCGTCGCGGCTGCGGAGAAAATATGGCGCGCCCCTCCCCGTCGCTGGCAAGCGGGGCGATAGTCCGGGATCACGGCCCGATGACCCCGGGAAGCCGTCAGGCCACGGCCCAGACGCCGCCGCGGCGCGGGTCACCGGCACCCTCGACACTGCCGTCGGCGGCAAGGCGGACAGCATGGACGCCGCCGAAAAACGGCCCCGGCTCGCTGAACGCTTCCACCGCGTCGACGAGGGCGCCCGCCGCCGCCACGGCCGCCTCCGGCAATCCAGGCTCCAGACTGAGCCGGTTGTTCTCGACGTGGAACCGCGGCGCGGTCACCGCCACCTCCGGCGGCATGCGGAATACCAGGAGATTGAGCAGCACCTGCAGGATCGCCGAGCGGATCCGGTTTGACCCGCCCGAGCCGAGGACGATCGCCGCCTCACGGTTGAGCGCGAAGGTCGGGGCCATCATCGAGCTCATCCGCCGGTCGCACGGCCAGGCGTCCAGGCCGCCCGGATGGAGATCCGCCTCGCCCAGCATGTTGTTGAAGTGGATACCGGTGCCCGGTGCCACGTAGCCGGAGCCGGCGCCGTTACTGAGACTGAGGCTGGCGGCATTACCCGCCGCATCGACGACGCTGATGTGGGTTGTTCCGCGCGTGGCCGCCGGCGCCCCGGCGACCCAGCGCCGGTAGCGCCGGATCAGCGCTGGCGCCAGCACGGTGGCCGCCGCCCCGTCTGGCTCGAGCGCGTGGAGAGCCACCTCGCTGCGCATCCGGCCGGTCGCGATCATCGTCCGCACCAGCCGCTCGACCGTCGCCGGGCTCGCCGGCCCGAGGGCTTGGAGGCCGGCGTCCCGCAACATCTCCAACGCGAAGGCGATAAGGATCCCGCCGCTGGCCGGCGGCGGATTGAGATGCAGGCGGGTCCCGAACGCCTCGATGATCAGCGGCCGCCGCCGGATCACCGCATAGCGGGCAAAATCCTCGGCCTGCAGGTGGCCGCCACGGTTCCGGCAGTCGGCGATCACCGCAGCGGCGATCTCACCGCGGTAGAAGAGGTCCTCGCCCTCGACGGCGAGGGTCTCCAGGGCGTCGGCCAGCGCCGGCTGGACGATCACCTCCCCCTCGCCGGCGAGCTCCCCGGGGCGTTCGCGGCTGCCGTAAAGGGCAAGGGTTTCGGGGCTGCTGCCGAGGATCGCCGCGACCAGGCTGAACAGCATCGCCGGGATCCGCCCGACCACGCAGCCCTCGCGGGCCAGCCGGGCGGCGGGAGCAACGATCGCGGTCATTGGCATCAAACCGAGATCGGCGTGGACGGCAAACAGCCCGCGCACCAGTCCGGGCGTGGCCACCGCGCCAAGTCCGATATGGAACTCCTGCCGGGCATCGCCGAACTCGGCGTACACCGGGCGGAAGTCGAGAGGCGGCTCGGTCCGGCGACGGACCGGCGTCTGCGCAAAAAAGTCAAAGACCCGCGGCGGCCCGCCACCGCCGGCGGTTGTCGGCCGGGCGAGCAGAAAGCCGCCGCCGCCGAGGGATGTCAGGGCCGGTTCGGCAACGCAGGCCATGCACAGACCGGCCAGCGCGGCATCGAAGGCGTTGCCGCCCTCTTCGAGAATCGCGGTCACCGCCGCGGCAGTTTCTGGATGGCCACAGGCCACGGCTCCCTTGAACGGCAAGTCCCTGCTGCTCCCCGGCTTTCATCTTCGTTTGGGCTGGACTGTCCGGTAATCGGCGCCGTGGCCGCTGTCAACAGATGCAACAGCCTGGCTCTCTCCTGTGGCCGACAGCGCGCGAGATCCGGCGGAGAGGCGGGGGCCTGTCAATCGCACCCCAACCGGCAGCAGCCAGCCGGCAGTATGTCAGCGAGCGGGTGCGCGCCAATTGACTTTGATCCGCCGCGAGCCCAGTCTCGCCGGACGTTTTGTCAATGCCGGGCCAGTGTGCCGGGATGGACGCTTCAGCCAGAGAATGGAGCGCGTGGCCATGCGACGATTTCGGCGGGCTTGCCTTGCCCTTGCGACGGCACTGGTGGTCCTGGCCGGTCACTCTGCCGGAGTTGCGGCCCAGGACGCGGCCGGGGCCGTGCTCAACGCCGTTTCCTACCAGCCGATCCCCGACCGCGAGCCGATCCACGTGCGGGTCCTCGACAACTCGGATGCCAGCGCCGCCCTGAAGCAACAGTTCGAGCAGGCCCTGCGGGCGCGCGGCTACGCCATCGCCAGTGTCCCGGTAACGCTGGTCCTCACCGTCTCGCCGAGCGACGAGCCGGGATTCTGGAGCTATGAGAGCGGGGCGCTGATCACCGCCGAGCGCGGCTACAACGAGCGGGCCGGCAAGGACCTGGACAGCTACCAGCTCAATCTCTACGACACCCGCAAGGGCGGACTGATCAACCGTCCGGAGCGGCCGGCAGAGGTCAGCCCCAGCCGCTATCGCCTGGATGCCCGCCTTGAAAACATGAGCTCAGGTCGGACCCTCTGGCACGGCTGGACCACCGCCGACCTGGGTCGCGGCGATGGCCGCTGGCTGGTTGAGGCGATGATCCCGGGGCTCGCGGACAATCTCGGCAAGACCGCGCGGGCCCGGACGGTTCCGTTGCAGTGAGCCGCTGCCATCTTCCCCGGGGCGCGGGTCCGGCGGGCGGCGGCGTCGCAGGGTCGGGGAGACTGCCCGGCTCGGCGGTTGGATGGCTTCGCTGTGCCTCCCGGCGCCGCGGGTCTGAGCCCGCTGACACCGGCGATGACTGAGTTGCCGACCACCACGCCCCTGCCGGCCGGGATCGTTGACGTTCTGCCCCCGTTCGCCGAGATCGAGGCGGCAGCGGTCGAGCGGGTGATGGCAGTGTTCGCGGGGCACGGCTATGACCGGGTCAAGCCGCCGCTGATCGAATTCGAGGACCGGCTGCTGTCCGGCAGCGGCTCGGCACTGGCCGGGCGCACCTTCCGGTTGATGGACCCGCTCTCGCAGCGGATGCTGGCGCTGCGCTCCGACATGACCGTTCAGGTGGCCCGGATCGCCGGCGAACGGCTCGGCCATTCGCCGCGGCCGCTGCGGCTCTGCTATGCGGGCCAGGTGATCCGCGCCCGTGCATCACCGCTGCGGTCGATCCGGCAGTTCGGGCAGGCCGGTGCCGAACTGATCGGCAGCAGCGACCCGGCCGCCGATGCGGAGGTTGTGGTGATGGCGTTCGAGGCGGTGACGGCCCTTGGTATCTCGAACGTCACTGTCGACCTCGGCGTGCCGACGCTGGTGCCGGCGATCCTCAGCGCCGGCAGCGCGGTCCTGGAGCCGGACCCCGCGGCCGAGCTGCGCGCTGCCCTCGACCGCAAGGATACCGCGGCCGTGGCCAGCTTCGCCGCCCGGATCGGTCCCGGCCGCGCCGACCTGCTTGCCCGGCTGGTCGACCTGGTGGGGCCCGTCGAGCCGGCATTGACCGCCCTCAATGCCCTCGAGCTTCCCGGGGAGGCGGCGGCGGAGCGGGCCCGCCTCGCTCAGGTCATCGCCCGGATCCGCCACGATGCCCCCGATCTCACCCTCGGCCTTGACCCGGTCGAGCGGCGCGGCTTCGAATACCACACCGGGGTCACATTCGCACTGTTCGCCCGCGGCGCCCGCGGTGATCTCGGCCGTGGTGGCCGCTACCACTCCGCCTTCAGCGAGCCGGCAACCGGGATCACCCTCTACACCGACGCGGTTCTGGAGGTGGCGAAGCCGGAACCGCGCGCCGGGCGGGTCCTGCTCCCACCCGGCACACCGCTGGAGACAGCTCACCGCCTGCGCGCACAGGGCTGGGTCACGGTTGCCATCTTTGCGGACGCCCACGATCCGGAGGGGACCGCCCGCCGGCTTGGCTGCAGCCACATTCTCGCCGACGGCGGGCCCCGGCCGGTCGCCGCCGCCGCCTCCTGAACGTCCCGAACCAGGTAAAACAGGAAACGTCCAGCATGGCCAATGTCGTCGTCATCGGGACGCAAAGGGGAGACGCGGGAAAGGGCAAGATCGTCGACAGGCTGTCGGAGCGCGCCGATGTGGTCGTCCGCTTCCAGGGCGGCCACAATGCCGGCCATACCCTGGTCATCGACGGCGTAACCTACAAGCTGAGCCTGCTGCCCTCGGGCGTGGTCCGGCGCGGCCGGCTGGCGGTGATCGGCAACGGTGTCGTTCTCGACCCCTGGGCCCTCACCGCGGAAATCCGCACGCTCGCCGATCAGGGCGTTGAGATCAGCCCGGTGAACCTGCGGATCGCCGAGAACGTGGTGCTGATCCTGCCGCTCCACCGGGAGCTCGACAAGGCGCGGGAGATCGCCCTCGGGCGGCTGAAGATCGGCACCACCGGCCGCGGCATCGGCCCGGCTTATGAGGACAAGGTGGCCCGGCGTGCCGTCCGCCTCGGCGACCTGGCCAATCCGCAGATTGTCGCCGCCAAGGTCGACGCACTGCTGTTCCACCACAACGCCCTGTTCAAAGGCCTCGGGATGCCGGCGATCGACCGCGACAAGCTGCTTGACGAGCTGACCGCGATCGCCCCGGCGATCCTCCCCTACGCCGACACCGTCTGGAAAACCCTCGACGACGCCCGCGCCGCGGGTAAGCGGGTCCTGTTTGAGGGCGCCCAGGGAACCATGCTCGACATTGATCACGGCACCTTCCCGTATGTCACGTCTTCCAACACCGTCGCCGGCCAGGCCGCGGCCGGCTCGGGCGTGGGCCCCCACGCCCTGGACTACGTGCTCGGCATCACCAAGGCCTACACCACCCGGGTCGGATCAGGGCCGTTTCCGACCGAACTGGACGACGAGACCGGCCGCCGCCTTGGCGAGCGCGGCCATGAGTTCGGCACAGTCACCGGTCGGGCCCGGCGCTGCGGCTGGTTCGATGCCGTCCTGGTTCGCCAGGCCGTCAAGGTCAACAGCATCGACGGTATCGCCCTGACCAAGCTGGACGTGCTCGACGGCATGGCGCCGCTGAAGGTCTGCGTCGGCTATCGCCTGAACGGCGCGGCGCTTGACCACCTGCCGGCGTCAACGGAACAGCAGGTCCGGGTGGAGCCGGTCTACGAGACCCTCGACGGCTGGTCGGAGAGCACCCGGGGGGCGCGCACCTGGGCCGATCTGCCGGCGACAACGGTCAAATATGTCCGGCGGATCGAGGAACTGATCGGCGCGCCCGTGCACCTCCTGTCCACGAGCCCGGAGCGGGATGACACGATCATGATGCAGGATCCCTTCGTAGCCTGAGGCGGGACTGTCCGCCGGCCCGGTCCGGGACGCGGCTGCCGGAGATTAAGCGTTCGTCAATGCCGCGCGTCCTACCCTGCAGGCTTGGAGCGCCGTCGGTTTGACGATGGCGCCGGGGTCGCGACAGACGGCGATGGCGGAGACGAACGGCCCTGAGCAGGTGACCAACGCGCAGGTGACCAACGCGCAGGTGACCAACGCGCAGGTGACCAACGCGCAGGCGGCGGGCGAGCGGGGGACGGCCGGGCGGGTCCCGGCCGACATGCCGGTGCTGCACAGGCGCTACCAGATCAATCACCGTGCTCATCTCGCTGGCTTCGATGCGCCGAGTGCCGAGGCCTATGCGGTCAGTGACCTGCATAACCCCGACCGCCCGAATTTCGCCCTGCTTTGCCAGCCCGATCTGCCGCTGCGTTCCAACGCGATCAGCCGCCTGCGCAAATCGGCGCCGCCCGGGGTTCTGCCGCTGATCGACAGCGGCGTGATCTTCTGGCCGCCAGCAGGGCGGCGGCTGAGCGTGGTGGTGATGCGACGGCCGCTCGGCGGTACCCTCGCCGACCTGGTCGCCGATCCCGCCCAGCCGCGGCTCAGTGAGTATGAGGTACCTCGGCGGATCATTGCCCCCATGCTTCGCGGCCTGCGCAGCCTGGAGACGATCGGCCTGACCCACCGGGCGATCCGGCCGGCGAACCTGCCCTTCCTCGACGATCAGCGCAGCGAACTGGTGCTCGGCGAATGCGTCACCGCCCCGCCCGGCTTCGGCCAACCGCTCCTGTTCGAACCGGTGGAGCGGGCGATGGCGATGTTGGCGGGCCGCGGCGACGGCTCGATCGCCGACGATGTCTACGCCCTCGGCGTCACCGTTGCCCTGGTCGCCTCGGGACGCGAGGCGGTTGCCGACCTGACCGACGACCAGATCATCCAGGCCAAGCTGGCGCACGGATCCTACGCTTTGCTCTGCGAGCACCAGCGCATCCCCTTAAGCCTCGTTGAGCCCCTGCGCGGGATGCTCGCCGATGACCCGCAGCAGCGCTGGACCCTCGACAACCTGGACTCCTGGATGGGCGGGCAGCGGCAGCTGACCCGTCCGAAACGCCAGGAGACCCGGCCCTCGGCGCCGTTTCCGTTCGCCGACGGCGCCTTTCTGACGCTGCGGGAACTGGCCAGGGCGTTTTCGCTCGCCCCGCCCGCAGCGGCCGAGACCATTCGCTCAGGCGACCTCGACGCCTGGCTGGCGCAGCGCTACAAGGACGCCGATCTGGCGGCAGCGGTGGCGGAGGTGCGGGCCACGACCGCCAACCAGCGCGACAACGTATTCGGCTCCGATGAATTCCTGGTCACCCGGATCGTCCAGCTTCTCGATCCCGCCGGGCCGGTCCGCTATCGCGGCTTCGATTTCATGCCGGACGGGCTTGGCCCGGCTTTCGCCTTCGCGTGGCTGCGCCAGAACAACCGGCAGACGCCGGCGGAAGCCCTGGCGCTCGGCCTCGCCGACACCGCCGCCCGTCTGGCCGGACCGGTGATCGGCAGTCTGCGCCGCAAACACATCGACGAACTCGGCCGGTTTATCCGCCAGCGGGACATTGGCGCCGGACCCGAGCGTTGTCTGTATGCGGCCAATCCGGGCCTGTCCTGCCAGAGCCCGCTGGTTGCCCACGCCCATGTGGTCGAAGGGGATGCCTTGGTCCTGGCGCTGGAAGCGGCTGCAGACAAGACGGCCGACCAGGGACCGCCCATGGACCGGCACATCGCCGCGTTCATCGCCAGTCGCTACGAGACCGGCGTTGCGCCGTTCCTGGCCGGCCTCGCCGATGCGGACGACGTTCGTCGCACGGTCGCGATCCTCGGCCTCTATGCGATGCTGCAGCGGACCCACAGCCTCACGGCCCTTCCCGGGCTCGCTGCCTGGATCGGGCGGAGCCTCGGCCCGGTGGTGGCCTCGTTCCGGAGCCGGTCGACCCGCGGGATGGTCGAGGACCAAGTGCCGAAACTGATCGCCAGGGGCCGGTTGTCCGAGCTCTACGATCTTCTGAGCAACCGCCGGCGCCGCGACGCTGACCGCGCTGGCCTGAACGCCGCCACGGCTGAGTACGAAACCGCGGAACGCCGGATCATCGACATGGAAAGCAGTGCGGCGCAGCGGCGAGCCCAGGGGATGCTGGCCGGCCAGCGGGCGGCGGCGTGGATTGCCACGATGGTGGCGTTCACCGTCACCAGCCTGTCGTTCTCCCTCAGGGTCTGGTGAGGCCGTCGTGGGTCAGGCGCCCGCCCGGACGGCAAAACCGGAGGTCCGGCCGGCCCCGGCGCGATGGCAGTCGATTGCGACGATATTCGCATTCATCAGCCTTTTGTTCATTTCGACGCCGACCTTCCTCATCCTGTTTATCGGCATGATGCCGTCGATCGTCGCGATGATCATCGACCGGACACCGGCGCGCCATGCCGCCACTGCCGTTGGGGCGATGAACGCCGCCGGGGTGATGCCGTTCGTTTTTCAGCTGTGGTTCGAATCCCACAGCGTTTCCGGGGCTCAGGCAATCCTCAGCAACCCGTTCGTTCTGCTCGCCATGTACAGTGCCGCCGCCTTTGGCTGGCTGCTGTTCGCGGCGATTCCGATGCTGCACGTGGCCGTGCAGCAGACCCTCGCCAGCCGCCAGGTGAGCGCGCTGCGCAAGCGTCAGGCGGAACTGATCGCTGAGTGGGGTGAAAACATCCGAGGGTCGCCCACCGATCCGACCCGGAAAGGCACTCGCAGCTGAACCCCGACGGCTCGCCGTCCGGACCCGGCGGGCCCGGCCCCCAGCGGAATCAGACGGCGACCCGCCGGTCGACGAGCGCGCTGCGCACCGCCTTCTGCAGTTTCTCGAAGGCGCGGACTTCGATCTGCCGCACCCGCTCGCGAGACACGCCATAGCGACGGCTCAGGTGTTCGAGGGTCGCAGGCGCCTCGCGCAGCCGCCGTTCGCAGATGATCTCGCGTTCGCGGTCGCTCAAGTGCTTCATCGCCGTGGACAACAGTCGCCGACGACTGGTCAGCTCCTGGGTGTCGGCGAGTGAGGCCTCCTGGCTTTCCCCGACATCGACGAGCCAGTCCTGCCATTCGCCCTCGCCCTCCTCGCGCAGCGGAGCGTTCAGGGACATGTCCGGGCTGGAGATCCGCCGGTTCATCTGCACCACGTCGACGGCGGTGACGTTGAGCTGCTCGGCGATGGTATCGACGTGCTCGGGTGAGAGGTCGCCGTCCTCGATCGCCAGGATCTGACATTTGAGTTTGCGCAGATTGCAGATCAGCTACTTCTG
>CAYVUM010000092.1:0-13609 GCA_964454795.1 uncultured Rhodospirillaceae bacterium | reverse complement strand
CATGACCCGCTCCCAACAACCTTGCCTGGAGCGATTCCAAAACCGGACAGATCACGAGCTACAAACCCCGGACAGATCACGAGCTAGCTACACTGCGCGGGCCATTTTCGTTGTTTCAGCACAGCGTCCTTGGTACCCTCACGCCGGCTGTGGGCATTCTTCATTGTCAATGCAGACGCTTGGAGCCGAAGCCAAAAGCAGTTTCTTGTCTCCTGGAAGAACCGTAGACGTTCTGGCAAGGCAAGCTGCAAGTTTATCCAACCAATAATCCCGTACCGAGGTGAAAAAATGCGCAAGTTGAAGTTCCATCTCATTGCCGCGGTCGTCGCTCTCTCCGGCATCGTGGCGGTCCCGGCGCCGTCGTGGTCGCTGACCGACGAGGACGCCGCCAGCATTCGCCAGACCTTCAGCCTCAGTTCGGCGGCGCTTCATGATGTCCTCGTCGGCATCGCCACCTATGGCGAAGCCCGGGCCGCCAACAACGAGTACGGGATGCGCCGGGCGGCGGCATCGATGCTGGGCGCGATGGCCGAGGCGCGGATCTGGCTGGCGCTTCTCGACGGCCAGGTGACCGCCGCTGACTTCGATGCGGAGACCGACCAGGCCGTCACGGACCTGCGCCAGCTCCTTGCGACCACCTTTGATAATCTGGATGGCGCCTTCTTTTCCAACGACCTCCAGGCGATCAACCGGGGCCTTGATCAGTCTGCGGACAGCTTCAATCGGCTCCTTCTCGACCTGAACCGGGTGAGCAACGGCATTGTCACCAAAATCGGCATGGGCGGGTGATCGGGATCGTCCGGCCGTGCCCACGGGATTACGGGATATCGTGAGAAACATTAATTCGGGAGGAGAACCGGAATGAGCGATTTGGTGTGTTTGGCGTTCAAGGATTTGGACGGCGCCGACCATTTCCTGAACGAACTGCGCAACATGGAGAGGGAGCACATTCTCGAGCTCGAGGATGCCTGCATCGTTGTGCGCGACGCCGACGGCAAGGTCCACCTGAAACAGAGCATCAACCTGGTCGCCGCCGGCGCCACCTCCGGCGCGTCGATGGGAATGCTGATGGGAACCCTGGTCGGCTTGCTGTTTCTCAATCCGCTGGCGGGTCTGCTCGCCGGAGGTCTCGTCGGCGCGGGAAGCGGTGCCCTCCAGGGGCGTTTCGCCGACTACGGGATCAACGACGACTTCATCAAGGCGCTGGGTGGCACGATCGAGCCCAATTCCTCGGCCCTGTTCCTGCTTGTTCGCAAGGCCGTGGAAGACAAGGTCATCCCGCGCCTGAGCGGGTATGACGCTACTGTTTTGCGGACGTCGCTCAGCGACGAGCAGGAAGCGAAACTGAAGGACGCCCTGGCAAAGGCAGCCTGAACACCTCCGGCCGACGGCGGAAGCCCCGGTTTTTGTGGGGCTTCCGACCGCCGGCGCCCTGCCGCAAGGCCGCAATCCAACAGACGAGCAGATAAGAGGAGTGACCACCATGGCCACGAAACGGGTCGCGATCGCCTGTCAGGGTGGCGGGACGCATGCCGCCTTTACCTGGGGGGTGCTGACGCGAATTCTCGAAACCAAGAAGACCTGGGACGCCGCCGCCGACGGCGGCGACACCTTCGAGATCATCGGCATCAGCGGGACCTCAGCCGGCGCCCTGTGCGCCCTCGCCACCTGGTACGGACTGGTTCCCAATACTGGCGACCCGGCGTGCGGCACGCTCGACAAAGCGATCGAGCGGCTCAATCATCTGTGGACCGTGTTCGGGGCCTCCACCCCGATCGAGACGGCGCACAATATGGTCGTCAGTGCCCTCCTGAACATGAAGGAGAAGGGAGCGCCGTTTCCCGCGTCCAATCCTTACGGCATGTTCGGCGAGTTGGCGGTTACCGGTTTGTCTATTCTTGGCGCCCGGCAGCAATACGTGAGCTTTCCGGGCCTCCTCGCATCCGTTTGTCCGCATTTCGATCAGGTCGACTGGCCCGGGCTCGCGAAGAAGAATTTCAGAATGGTCGCGGGCGCGATCGAAGTGATCAGCGGCAATTTTGAGGTCTTTGACTCCGACAAGTCGCTGGAGGACATGGGCCTCCGGTCGTCTCCGAAAGAATTCGATCAGTACAATACGACGCGCTGGCGGATGCGCCGGGCTCTGTCGTTGGAGGGGGTGGCGGCGTCCGGGACCCTGCCGGAAATCCTGCGCGCCCAGAAAATCGAAAACACGCGCTTTCCCAGTTGCACGCCTGGCCGGACGGTGACGCGCCCTGGCTTCTACTGGGATGGTCTGTACTCGCAAAATCCTCCGGTGCGGGCTTTCGTTCAGGCCAACAGCCGCGAAGAAAAGCCGGATGAAATCTGGGTTATCCGCATCAATCCGCAGGAAATCGACCCCCGGCAATCACCTCCGGACCTGGCCGAGATCCGCGATCGGGAGAACGATCTCGCCGGCAACCTGTCGCTCAATGCCGAACTCGATCACATCCTCGAGGTGAACAACTGGCTCGCCAATTACGGTGCGGATGACCCGGCGCTGAAGAATGAACGGATCGTCCAGGTCCGCACCATCAAGATGACCCAGGAGACCGCCTGGGGCCTCACCCACACCTCGAAGTTCGACCGCAATCCGGGGCATCTGGCATCGCTTCGCCGTGAAGGCGACGCGGTGGCTGCGGAGTGGCTGCACGGCTGGCGGACCCGCAAGGACGACTTCGACAGTTATCCGAACGACGCCCGCTACCCGGAGACCAACTGAACCGCCTGGCGGGTTCCGGCGCCCGGGGCTGCCCGGCGGGTGCGCGTGCCGGGTCCGGGGGGAGCCGGTAAGAGCACCCCGCTGGTCGTGGATGTCTCCTGGGGCTGCGCGCGCTCAGGCTGGACTTTCTTTGACGAAAGGTGGTTATCGCAATGGAAATCGCGGCGATACTGATTGCCCTGGCACTGCTGATTTATCTCGCTTTTCGCGGGATCACACTCATTCTCCTGGCGCCGGCCATGGCATTGTTGGCCGCTGCCCTTGCCGGGGGCGTTCCGCTGCTGGCCGCGTACACCCAGGTCTTTATGGGTGCGACCGGCGATTTCATCATCTCGTTTTTTCCACTGTTTCTCCTTGGGGCGATCTTCGGCAAGCTGATGGACGACAGCGGCTCAGCAAGGTCGATCGCCACCTCCGTCAGCCGCTGGCTGGGAGCGGACCGGGCGATCATTTCCGTCGTCCTTTGCTGCAGCGTGCTCACCTATGGCGGCGTGTCAGCATTCGTTGTGGCCTTCGCGATCTTTCCCGTCGCTGCCGCGCTGTTCCGCCAGGCCGACATCCCAAAGCGACTGATCCCGGCAACCCTTGCCCTCGGCGCGTTCACCTTCACGATGACCGCCCTGCCCGGAACGCCGGCGATCCAGAACGCCATCCCCATGCCGTTCCTCGGCACCACCGCCTTCGCCGCACCGGGGCTCGGCATCATCGCCGCAGTGATCATGTTCGTCCTCGGTGCGGCGTGGCTGAACCGGCGGGCCGCTCAGGCGCGGGCCCGCGGCGAAGGCTACGGTGCGCACCAGGACAGCGTGCCGGCTCCCGATGTCGTCATGCGGGAGCATTCCCAGCAACGCGGCTTCGATATTGTCGAAATTCCCGAGCCCGCTGCTCCCGAGGAGAACCTGCCGCCGTTCATCCTCGCCGTCCTGCCGATCATCGTGGTCATCGCCGCCAATTTCGCGTTCATCAAGCTGGTGGTGCCAATGATGGACACCGGCTTTCTGGCCGAGCCGCGGTTCGGGTCGACCACCATTGAGGCGGTCCGCGGACTCTGGGCGGTCATCGTCGCGCTGACCCTGGCGATCCTGCTGCTGATCGCCGGCAACTGGCGGCGCCTCCAGGACCTCCGCTCCAGCCTCGATAAGGGAGCCGATGCGTCGGTCCTGCCGATCTTCAACACCGCCAGTCTGGTCGGGTTCGGTGCGGTGATTGCCGCCCTGCCGGTGTTTGAAGCCCTGACCGACGCCGTACTGTCCCTCGGCGGGGGCAATCCGCTGATTTCAGTCGCCACCGCGGTGACGGTCCTCTCGGCAATGACCGGCTCGGCGTCCGGAGGAATGAGCATCGCCCTGGAGGCGCTCGGACCCACCTTCGTTGAGATTGCCAACGCCACCGGGGTGTCGCTGGAAGCGATGCACCGGGTCACCGTGATCGCCTCCGGTGCCCTCGACACCCTGCCGCACAACGGTGCGGTGATTACCCTCCTGACCGTCTGCCAGCTCACCCACCGCGACTCCTACGGTGATCTGGCCACGGTCGCGATCGTCGGGCCGATGGTTTCGCTGGTTGCCGTCATCCTGATCGCCAGCACCGTCGGGGCGTTTTAGCCCGCGCGCTCGCCCGCGGCCACTTTCAAAGCGTCGCAAACAGGGCGATGCTCAGCGAGTTGGCGACGTCGATGAAGAAGCCGCAGGCGAGCGGCACGATGATGAACGCCCGCGGCGCGCGGCCGAACTGCTTGGCGACGGCAGTCATAATCGCCATGGTCGTCGCCGTCGAGCCAAGCGAGAGGCCGGCGAACCCGGCCGAGATGACCGCTGCCTCGTAGGTGCGGCCCATGACCCGGTAGACGACGACCACGGCGAACAGCGCCGCCATTGCGGCCTGGACGGCGATCATCACCACGAGAACGCCGAGCAGTCCCTCGGTGGTCCAGAGCTGCATGTTCATAAGCGTCAGCGTGTAAAACAGGCCCAGCGTCACGTCAGCAATCAGCGACAGGCACCGGTCGCTGCCCTGCCAGTCAAGCCCCGGCAAGATTCCCGGCAGCAAGTTGCCGAGAAATATACCGGCGGCCAGACACGAGACATAGAGCGGCATTTCAACGCCGCCCGTACTCAACCCAAAGTCAAGCAATTGTCCGATCAGGATCGCTAAGTGGATGCGTAAAAGGGAAAACAGAACAGTCCGATAATTGAGTGCCGGGGATGCGGCGCTCCCAGAGATTCCCACATCCAGCGCGGCGCTCGGGCCTGGCGTTGCAAGTCGATGGCGGCTGATGAGGAACTTCGCGATTGGCCCGCCGAGGATGCAGGCAGCAATCAGACCCAGCATGTTGGCAGCAAGACCGAGCCTGGAAGCGTTCTGAAGTCCGAACTGTTCCTGGAACAGCGGCGCCCAGGCGACGGTCGTTCCCGAGCGGCCGGTTAAGGCCATGGACCCGGTGACGACGCCAAGTTTGGGCGGCAGGTCGAAAGCCGTCGCCAATGCGATGCCGACCCCGTTTTGCAGAAAAATGAACGCGCTGGCGAGCGCCACGACAATGATCAGCGGCCGGCCGTTGGAGACTATGTCCGCGAGCTTCGCGCGAAGCCCGAGCGCAGCGAAAAAGTAGGCAATAAGGAGTTCTCGTGGCGCAACATTGAACAAAATTTTAATGTCAAATGTGTAGTAGGTGATCGTGATGATGGCGGCGGCGCTGAAACCGCCGACTACCGAATCGGGAATGCTGAAGACCCGCAGTGGTCTGACCCTGGCGATGATTGCGGCGCCAAGAAAAAACACGCACATCGCGAGCGTCGCGCTGCCAAAGGCCCCGACTTCAACACTCATGGTGCTGTCCAAAGTCCCCTGATATTACCAGCGGCGGCACTGACCGGATTTCCCTCCGCCGGCTGGGGCGCGCCGCCCCGCCGCGACTGACAGCGGGAGCCGGGTGGTTACGGGCTGGTGGCTGCGGTTGGCTGGTCCGTGTCGTCCGCAAGGCCGGTCAGCAGACGATCGACGTCCCGGCGCTGGGCCTGAATATACTCGTAGTGCAGGCGGCCAATCCGTCGATATCTTGTGCCACGTACGCTGGCCAGCCGGTCGGTATCGTAGGCATGGGCAGCAAGAACGGCGTCATATTTGTCTCGAAAATGCATCAGATTTGCTTCCAGGTCCACATATCGGGGATCTGATAGCAGCCGCACGGCGTTTGATGTCTTCGCCATACTGAACGGTGATTGTACCGTAAACAGCCGGAATTGGGTATTGTAGATGTCATTGGGCTCGTGCACTGGCAGCGTCTTGACGAGAGACCCGTGCCGCGTCGGCAGCCACTTGAATTCATGGAGAGCATCGCGGAGCGGGTCTTCGTCATAGACATCGCGGTAGTCCTCAACGGGACCTCCGGCGCCGAGGACGCTGAGATTGACGAACTCATTGGCCGGCACCGCGAGATTGAACAAGTGACGAATCTTCACGTCCCGGACCGACAATGGAGACCACAGGTTAGCGGCAGCCAAGGCATTTCGCACAGTGTGCACGCAGTTATTAGCTACCAGGTGCCAATTGTAGTCAGCCTTACCGGTTGCATATTCTTCATTTTTATCGTTCAGAAACGCAATGATTTCATCAAGGACCGGCTCGGGAATGGGGACCCGCGCACAGAACACATTTCGGGAGAATTGCAGGGCGAAGTCGGTGCCGATTGACTGGTCGGCTACGAACTCTTCCAAAGTCCACTCGCTGGCGCGGGTCCACTCCGGATGCAGTTCGACCCCATCAAAAACCCCGGCGTCGATCGCCGCCCGCACTGTCGCGTCGAAATGGGCCCTGGTCAGGCGGTCGCCGGTCTCAAGATTGCCGCTGAACACCAAGTCGTAGCCGGGTATCGCCACCCAGTTAACGTTGCGGAACCAGCGGCCGACGCTGACGCCGACCCCATGTTCCGGGTCGTCCAGGCTGGTTGCCGTGCCCCGGCATCGCCGCAGGAACGGGAAGGGTGCCTGCTCGTCCTTGCAGGCGCCTTTGATATAGATCAGCGCATGACCGAAAGGATTGCCCCGGCCGCTGCCGTCCTGGCGGCTCCATTGGCTGATCGCACACAGGTCCACATAGGCGGGGAACAACCGTTCATAGCGGGGATCAGGACGGCGTTCGATGATGATGTCATCGGTCTTGAGCAGGAAGCGCTGAAGTGGGCCGATGTCGTCCCCACACGCGGCGAGCAGGCCGGTGAGCGGAAGCACAGCTATCGCCAGGATGAGGCGAAATACCCTCGCCAGGCCGCCGCGCCACCCGCGTCCACACCGGGCTGCAAACCGGGAGCCGCGTGACCGGCCCGGTGTGCCTGCGGCGCGCTGGCGGGTGACGGGCCGGGAGCGGGAACTCGGGGGTCGCGAGGGCACAGGAGGTTCCTTCGATCTGGCGGCGGTCAGCACATAGGCAGTGTGCGCGTGGCCGGAGCGCCGGCCGCCACCGTGCCCCGGCCAAAAGCGAGGCGATCTGCACTGCTCCGCGTCACCGATAACTCATGGTCGCAGTCGCGGCAATGCCTTTCCCGGCACCGGCAAGACGGATTGCCACTGGCCCGGCTCTGTTCTCCCTCGAGCGCCGGTGGCACAACGACGGGCCCTGGCGGCCGAACAGTCCGGCAAGGTGTCTGCAGATGGGCCGCCCGCTGCCGCGAGCGCGGGGACGATCTCCGTCCAGACGTCCTGCGCCGTCCAGCGAACAAATCGGTTTTGCAAGGTTTCGCACGGCCCTCGGAACCCGGCGCATCAACAATCCCGCTGATCACCTGGCGATCTCAAGCCGGGGCCCGCCGCGTGGCGTGTTGACCATCGGCAGCGCCGACCGCTCCCCTGGCCGATCGCTCAGCCAAAACTCGTCGGACATCCCCCGGGCTCCCACCATCCGGGGGCTTGAGGATGGGAACGCCCCCGCCGGTCACCGTCGACGCCGGGTCGCGGGGTGGCTGATGATCTCAGAAGGGTCAGAAGAGAACGGGCGCGCGGCGATGAAGGTCACGACGATCGGACGCGACTTGACGAAAAGCATTTTCCAGGCGCCCGGCGTCAAGCCCAGCCTCGTGAACCCGGTTCGGGATCGACTGGACGGTTTGCTCGAACGCGCGCCGCCGTTCTTCGGGCGTTCGCCCGGAGCGGTCCAGCCCCACCATCTGGCAGCGGAACTCCGGCGGATGGGGGGATCGGATTGTTGGCATCGCGGACGCCGACTGCGAAAGCTTCAGGGTGTCCACCGGACCGGGTCCACTCCGCAGCTGCCGCGCACGCTCATCCGGACTGGCAGGTTCTTTGGCTTGGGCTTGTCGGCTAAGTTTCCGGGCGGAATCGCGAGGGGCGGCAGGGGAGTCGATGAGCCGGTTTCTTGATCAGAAGATTGCGCGCTTGCGGGCAGGCGGCCGGCCGCGGGTGCTGGACCTGTTTGCGGGGTGCGGCGGGCTGTCGCTCGGTTTTTTCGCTGCCGGGTTCGAGATCGTCGCCGCCGCTGAGCGCGATCCCCACGCGGCCCGCTCGCACGGGCAGAACTTCCATGGTGGTGCCGCTGTCCACGCCCGGCCCCGCGATGTCCGCACCACCCCGGAGCATCTGGTCGCCGATCTGAACCTCGGACCGGCGGGGGGTGCGTTCGACATCATTGTCGGCGGCCCGCCCTGTCAGGCGTTCGCCCGGGTCGGCCGGCCGAAACTGCGGGAGATCGACGACCACCCGCAGGCCTTCATCCACGATCCCCGCGCCATGCTCTGGCGGGATTGGTTGCGGTATGTGGAGGCGGGTGAGCCGCTGGCGGTGCTGATGGAGAACGTGCCGGACATCCTCAATCACGGCGGACAGAACATTGCCCAGGATGTTTGCGACGTCCTCACCGGCAAAGGATATGTCTGCGGCTATACTTTACTGAATGCGGTGTTTTACGGTGTGCCGCAGATGCGGGAACGGATGTTCCTGATCGGCTTTCACCGGGAGGTGGCCGACGCCGTCCGGTTCCCCCGGCCGACCCACTGGATGGAGCTGCCATCCGGCTATCGGGAGTCGCGCGCGGTCGCCCTCAAGCTGCTCCGGCAGTGCCGCCCGCCCGGCCGGGCCTGGAACTACATCGACCCGCCACGGGCGCACAGCGGTCTGGCTCCGGCGGTCACGGCGGGCGATGTGCCGTCATAGCGCGTTCAGAAAGGCAAGCAGCGCATCGCGCTCCGCTTTCGTCATCTTGACCACCTTTTGCTTTGCCGTTTCGGCCTCGCCGCCATGCCAGAGGATCGCTTCCAGCAGATTGCGGGCCCGGCCATCGTGGAGGAAGTTGGTATGCCCGCTGACGGTTTCGGTGAGCCCGATCCCCCAGAGCGGCGCGGTCCGCCACTCCCGGCCATTGGCCTCGCCTTCCGGCCGGCCGTCGGCGAGACCCTCGCCCATATCGTGAAGCAGCAGATCGGTATAGGGCCAGATCAGCTGGAAGGACTGTTCTTCGCCGATCGAGTCCCGTCGGGTGACGAACTTCGGCGTATGGCAGCCGATGCAGCCCGACTCATGGAAAAGCTTTTTGCCCAGGAGCACGGTCGGGTCGTCGAGATCGCGGCGGGCCGGCACGGCGAGATTGCGGCTGTAGAACACCACCGCATCCAGCATTTTCGCCCCGGCTTCGACGGTGCCGTCGGCTCTGGCGCCGCCGTGGGGCAGCGCCCGGCAGCCGGACTGGGCCGGGGTGCAGTCGCCGTAAGGGTCGGGAAACAGCGGCGTCGAGATGCCGATGTCGCCGGCGAAGGCGCTCGCCGACTGGAGTGCGATGCTCGGCTGGCCGGCCTTCCAGCCAAAGCGGCCGAGCAGGGGCGCGCCTGCCTCGGCGCTCCAGACCCGGTTGGGTCGCCCGGAAATACCATCGCCATCGGCGTCATCGGGGTCGGCGCGGGCGAGGATGTCCGCTTCCGGGATCGCTTCCAGCAGTCCCAGGCCGATCATCGGCGGGGCGACGCGGGGCGACAGCATCGCCGCCGGGTGCAGCGGCCCGTGGCTGAGGTTGGCAACGCCGTAGCGGGGTTGGCGAAGCTGGACCACCGTGCCGTCGGCGAGGGTCACCGGCACCTCGTCGTAAGCGATTGTCATCTCGCCCTCGGCCGGCAGGCCCTGAACGGAGAAGTTCTGCAGTTGCTCGCCGTAGGTTGGTTCGGGGATGACCGCCTTTCTGAAGCTCCGCAGCGCCTCGACGTCCGCAGCGGTCTCGGCCGGCACGGACAGGCGGAGGAACATCGACACTGCCGCCTCGCCGGGCGCCGGTGGATGGCCGCGTCCGTCCTTGAGATGGCAGCCCTGGCAGGAGCGGGCGTTGAACAGGGGTCCCAGGCCATCCGACGAGGTGGTCGAGCTCGGCGCCGAGACCCAGACCTTCCTGAAGATGCCGTTGCCGACCTTGAAATCCAACTCGCGCTCGAACGGCATGTTGGCGGACGCGTGCGAAAAGCTGTCGCGGTTCAGCGCCTTGAACACGGTCGCGGCGCCGGCCGGGCGTAGTTCGAAGGCCTCCGGCTTCGAAAAATCTGTCGTCGGGCGGGTCACGGCCTCGATCCGGGCCCGTTCGTCGGCGGTTTCGGCGGCCAAGCCGCCGGCGACCGGCGTTCCGGCAGCCGTCAGGACAAGGCCGGCGGCGAGGACGAGACGGAACTGAGCCGGCCGTCGCCGGAGGCCCGTCCGCGTCGCGAACAGGCGCCGGGTCGTGCGTCCGGCCCCGCTGAAGCTCACTGGAACACGGCCTCGGGGTTGTCGAGGCTGTCGGAGCCCTCGAACGCGATCGGCGTCAGGCCGAGCGCCGTCACGGCCGCTTCGATGCTCTTCGTCTGCGCCGTCAGCGCGTCGATCGCGGCCTGGACCACGGCGTTGCCCGTGGGGTTGTCCGGGCCGATCATCTGATCGTAGGCCTCGACCGTTTCAGCGCGCTGCTTCAGCGCCCGCATCGCCGCCTCGGTGGCCGTCAGGCTCGCCCGCATCCGCGCGTTCACGTCCGGCGCGGCCTGGGCGACCAGATCGGCCACGGCTGGGCCGGCGATCTTCTTGCCATCGATCCGGGTGTAGGTGCCAGTGTAGACGTTCATCATCCCGACGACGTTGTAATAGTGGCTGTTGTGGGTGTTGTCGGCGAAGCAGTCGTGCTCTTCCTCCGGATCATGCAGCATCAGGCCGAGCTTCATCCGCTCACCGGCGAGTTCGCCATAAGACAGGCTGCCGAGGCCGGTGAGGATCGTCGCCAGCCCCGCATCCGGATCGCCCTCGACCAGGCCGGTCCGGGCCGGCCCGCCTTCGGCCCACTGGGCGGTCATCCAGCCCAGATCGTCGATCAGCAGGTCTGTCGCGGCGCGGAGGTAGGCGGCGCGACGGTCGCAGTTGCCTTTGGTGCAGGCGTCGACCTTGGCATAGTCGGTCCACGGCCGCGCGCCGGCGCCGGGCCCGGTGCCGTTGAGGTCCTGGCCCCAGAGCAGGAACTCGATCGCGTGGTAGCCGGTCGCCACATTGGCCTCGATGGTGCCGAGCTCATGGAGCTTCTCCGCGAGCAGCGGTTTGTCGATGGTCGCGGCGTCGACCGTCTCACCGCCCAGCGTGAGCGAGGGGTTGGCGATGACGTTGGCCGTGTAGGCTGGATTGTCCTCCGATGATGTGCCGTAGGAGACCGCAACATAGTCGATCAGTCCCTCGTCGAGCGGCCAGGCATTGACCTTGCCTTCCCAGTCGTCGACGACAGCGTTGCCGAAGCGGAAGACCTCGGTCTGCATGTACGGTGGGCGAGACTCGATCCAGGCGTTGCGGGCGGCGGCGAGGGTTTCGGCCGACGGTGACGAAACGAGCGCCGCGACGGCGGTCTGCAAGGCGCGGGCGCGGCTCAGGGAGTCTTCGTAACCCGCGTGGGCGATGTCGGCGTAGGTGGCGAGGGCCGCGCGCTTGTCGGTCGCGGCCCCGGCCTCACCGGCGGCGGCCAGAACCAAGCTGCCAGCGGTGACGAGGCAGAAGAAGCGGTTCATGTCGTTGTTCCTTGCTCTCGGTTTCTTGCGCAAGCACAGGGCCGGTCCGGATCGTCCCCGGGGCCGCCCCCGGAACCGGCGCGAGGTGATTTCGGCGCCGCTTCCGCTCGGCGGATGCAGTTTCGGCGGCAATCACCAGCATCTCGCCGATGACGTTCGGTTCCAGGTTCCGGCAAATGATCATCGCCCATCGTGTCCTGTTTCCCGGCGGGTCCGTCCGCGGCCATCGGCGCTGCGCGGTCTCCGCGCGCCATCAACGCCTTCCGTGCCCGTGGCGGGGCTTCGATCCCCAGTGCCGTGCCTGACGAGCAGCGCAACATCTCTGGAGGTCATCGCGGAGGCGGATCCGGGCCGGCAAGTTGCAAGTAATTCTCATTTGCATCTTTTCCCCGATTGCCCCATGTGTCAAGGGTTAAACACGGGGTTCGAACCGGCGGCGGGGGTCTCGCGGTGGTCAGCGCCACCGGCGCGGGTGGTGCCGCACGGCGCCCCGACACCAGCCAGCACCCCTGATTACCGTTTTCAGGGGAGCGTCGCGTTCAGTGAGGTGCGTCGATGGATGATGTCGCGGTCGCCCGGGCCCTGCATGTGCTCGGCGTGGTGCTGTGGATTGGCGGCGTGGGGTTCGTGACCACCGTCCTTTTGCCGGCGGTCCGGCGGATGAAGGACCCGGCCGAGCGGGTGGCGTTCTTCGAAGCGATCGAGGGCCGGTTCGCCTGGCAGGCCCGCGCCACGACCTTGCTCGTCGGCGCCACCGGCTTCTACCTGACGGCCGCCTGGGACCTCTGGGACCGCTTTCTCGATCCTGCGTGGTGGTGGATGCATGCCATGGTCGCGGTGTGGCTGGTGTTCACGATCATGCTGTTCATCGCCGAGCCGCTGTTCCTGCACCGCTGGTTGCTGCGCGCCGCCGAGGCCCGGCCGGAAGCGACGTTCCGGATTATTGAGCGCCTCCACTGGATTCTGCTCACCATCAGCCTGATCACCGTGCTCGGCGCCACCGCCGGCAGCCATGGGGTTTTGTTCTGACGGCGTGCTGCCGTGTTCAACCGTTCGGCGCTGGTTGCCTTCATCGCTTGCGATCGGCCAAAAGCTGGCATCAGTTCACCTCGGCAGCAAAGGTGCGGTTGCGCGGCCGAGCGGCCGACGCCGGCGATTTCCCCACTCACGCGAGGCGACGGGCTACCCGACGCCGCTGGCGGTCTGGCGCGGCGCTCGGGACCCGGCCGTGGACATGCCGCTGCGCTTGAATACCGCCGTGCCGGGACGCAAACGACCCTCGTCGTAAACCGCGACATCCACCAGTTTCGGCACGAGCAGAGGGGGGAACAGTGCCGAATTGGCCCCGGCACAGCGCCATCCTCCGCTCTTGCCGACCAGCATCCCCCCTGAGTTCGCCGTTACGATCTGCCAAGGCTTCGAGTGTGGCACATCTCCATTGGGCTGGATGGAGCCGGGCAACAAATCTTACGCCCAATGCCGTCCGGGTGTTCGCGCCAGTGCTAGCCCGAGGAAGATGAGGGCGGTCATATGCATCAGGACAGGGTGTGGTTCCGGGACCACGGCAGCCGCATTGCCGCCGAAAGCGTCGAAGAACATGCCGGTCATTTCTCCGTCGACAACACGCTCGACCCGGACGAACCGGATGGGGTCACTGAAGAGACCGGCGAAGTCAAACACCTCGTTGCGAAACTCGAGGGGCGTTCCAGCACCAATTGTGCCTATGGTCAAGAAGTCGAGGCCATCAACGCTGGCAAGCACATTGGCGCCTGCAAAAGGTCCGCTGAACATCCTGATCGTCAGGTCATCGCCGGCGATATCTGCCAATCCGACGTTGAAGCTGACAACAATGAACCCACCGG
>CAYVUM010000091.1:0-13691 GCA_964454795.1 uncultured Rhodospirillaceae bacterium | reverse complement strand
GGCATTCGCATCCTCGGCCCCCAGCCCGACGCCATCGCGCTCGCCGAAGACCGCGAGCGCTTCCAGGCGCTGCTCGATCAGCTGGGCCTGCGGCAACCGGCAAACGGTCTCGCCCGGTCTCTGGCTGAAGCGGAGGCGGTCGCCGAGCGGGTCGGCTATCCGCTGGTGATCCGTCCCTCGTATGTGCTCGGCGGCCGGGCGATGGAAATCATCTACGACATTGAGGCACTCCGCCGCTACATCCACACGGCGGTGGAAGTGTCGGGCAAGAGCCCGGTGCTGCTCGATTCCTTTCTGCAAGATGCGATCGAGATCGACGTTGATGCGATCGCAGATGGCATGGATGTGTACGTGGCCGGGGTGATGCAGCACATCGAGGAGGCAGGCATCCATTCCGGGGACTCCGCCTGCTCTCTCCCGCCGCACACCCTCTCCGACGACCTGATCGCCGAACTGGACCGCCAGTCGCAGGCGCTCGCCCGGGCGCTTGGGGTGGTCGGGCTGATGAACGTCCAGTTCGCGATCAAGGCCGGGGTCATCTATATCTTCGAGGTCAATCCGCGTGCGAGCCGGACCGTGCCGTTCGTCGCGAAGGCCACCGGCGTTCCGATCGCCAAGATCGCCGCCCGGGTGATGGCCGGCGAGCGTCTCGCGACGTTCGGTCTGACCCGCTCCCCCCGGCTGGGGCACGTCTCGGTGAAGGAGGCGGTGTTTCCGTTCAAGCGTTTCCCCGGCGTCGACGTGATCCTCGGCCCCGAGATGAAGTCCACCGGCGAGGTGATGGGGATCGCGCCGGATTTCCGGTGCGCTTATGCCAAGTCCCAGCTCGGGGCCGGCATCCAGCTGCCGACCGGCGGCGTCGCGTTCGTCTCGGTCAAGGACCGGGACAAGCCGGCGGCGGCGGCGCTCGCCCGGCGGCTGGCCGAGCTTGGTTTTAACCTGCTCGCCACCACCGGCACCGCCCGCTACCTGTCCGAGGCCGGTCTCCGCGTCGGCCAGGTCAACAAGGTTCTGCAGGGCCGCCCCGACTGCGAGGACGCCATCAAGAACGGCAGCGTCCATCTGGTCATCAACACGACCGAGGGGGCCCAGGCGATTCACGACAGCTTCTCGATCCGCCGCGCCGCCCTGGTGAAGAACGTCCCCCATTACACGACCATTGCCGGCGCCGCCGCGGCGATCGAAGCGATCGCTGCACTGCAAGAGGGCGGCGGTCTTGAAGTTTCGCCCCTGCAATCGTACTTTGACGGATCGTTTTAGCCCGCTCGGTCCCCTAAATGACGGATCCGGCAGAGAAACGCCCGCGCCGGGCCAAGATCGCCCACCGGCCGGCCGACAACGACGAGATGTTCTGATGGAAAAGATCCCGATGACCCCGGAGGGTCATTCGCGCCTGGAAGAGGAACTGCGACGGCTGAAGTCGGAAGAGCGTCCGGCGGTGATCCGGGCGATCGCCGAGGCCCGGGAGCACGGCGATCTCTCCGAGAACGCCGAATACCACGCCGCCCGCGAACGGCAGAGCTTCATCGAGGGGCGGGTCGCCGAACTGGAGGATATCATCAGCCGGATCGAAGTGATCGAGCCCTCCACCCAGCGCGGCGATGCGATCCGCTTCGGAGCAACGGTCATGCTCGCCGACGAGGACACCGAAGCCGAAAGCACGTTTCACCTGGTCGGCAGCTACGAGGCCGACGCCTCGGCCGGCAAGCTTTCGGTCACCTCGCCGCTCGGCCGGGCGCTGATCGGCAAGAAACTCGGCGAGGTGGTCGAGGTGACCACCCCCGGCGGCCACAAGTCCTACGAAGTGGTCGACATCCGCTACGGCGGCTGACCGTCGTCGCCGGCCCGGCGCGGTACCGGCCCGACCCGCTCGAAGCTGATGGCGGACCGGGATCTGCGCGCGCTGATCCGGGCCCGCCTCGACGACGTGCTCGTCGACGCGGCGTTTCCGGGGGTGCCCGGACACACCAGCGGCAAGGTCCGTGACAGCTACGACCTGCCCGAGGGCTGGCGGATCATTGTCACCACCGACCGGCAGAGCGCCTTCGACCAGGTGCTCGCCGCCGTGCCGTTCAAGGGCCAGGTGCTCAATGAGACCGCCCGGTTCTGGTTTGAAGCGACGGCCGACATCGTCGCCAACCACGCCGTCTCCTTTCCCGACCCCAACGTTACCGTCGCCCGCCGGCTGGAGATGCTGCCGGTTGAGGTGGTGGTGCGGGACTATCTGACCGGTTCGACGGCCACGTCGGTCTGGCCGCTCTACCGCGACGGGGTGCGGACGATGTACGGGATCACCCTGCCGGACGGGCTGGTTCGCAATCAGAAGCTGCCGCAGACCATCCTCACCCCGACCACCAAGGCGCCGGCGGGCGGGCACGATGCGCCGGTCACGCCGGAAGAGATCGTCTGTCGCGGCCTCCTTTCCGCGGAACGGTGGGCGGAGGTGACCGAGGTCGCGCTGGCCCTGTTCGCCCGCGGCCGGGAGGTGGCCGCCGGGCACGGACTGATCCTGGTCGACACCAAGTACGAGTTCGGGCTTGACGAGGGGGGGCGGCTAGTTCTCGCCGACGAGCTGCACACCCCGGACTCGAGCCGCTACTGGCGGACCGCCAGCTATGCGGCGCGGATGGCCGCCGGCGAGGAGCCGGAGAGCCTCGATAAGGAATTCCTGCGGCTGTGGATTGCCGCGCGCTGCGATCCGTACCGCGAGCCCGTCCCGCCGATCCCGGCCGAGACGCTTGTCGATTTCGCCGCCCGCTACGTGGCGCTCTATGAAACCGTGACCGGCCGGACCTTCACCCCTCCGCCAGACCCCCGCCCGATCCGCGAGCGCGTCGAAGCGGCCGTGCGCGGGTGGGTTGCGGGCCAGACCCGGCGCGCGGCCCCGCGGAGCGGCAACACCGACTGATCCCGGCGCCGGCAGGGACGTTCGTGCAAAGCCGCCGGGCATCCGTTGCATGCGCACAACACCGTGTTGTGAATGCGCGCTGTTGACCTGATAACATTGGATTTCAGCACGGGGCGGCCCTATGCTTATGAAAGGCTGTGCTGGCAAGCGCAGAAAATTACGGTATATCCGGGACAAAAATGTAAACCGTAAAGGAAGCCATTGAGATGAAGATGAAACAGTGCGCCTTGGGTTTGCTGCTCGCTGCAGCAACCGCTACCCAGGCCATGGCGCAGTCAGCGTCGACGCCGCCCTACACCCCGCAAGTGGGCCCACGGCCGGGCGACTTTGAGTTGCTATTGACTGGTAGCGGCACGTCAACAAACAACTTCGATAACAATACCTTCGGCACGACTGGCAGCCTTGGTTATTTCCTCACGGATAGCTGGCTGGCCGGTTTCCGCCAGACTTTGGGCTTTGGCCTCGCTGACGACAGTCGCGATGTCTGGAATGGTCAGTCGGTTGTCTTCATTCAGTACAATTTGAATCTTGGCCGCTGGCGGCCTTATATCGGCGCCTTCATCGGCGGTGTTTACGGGAAGGGCGTCGAGGATGACGGCGTCGGCGGTCTCGAAGGTGGCCTGAAATGGTATGCCAATGAATCGACCTTCCTGTACGGGGGCGCGTCTTACGGGCCCACCTTCACGGAAGGCTTTGACGAAGGCGTGCTGCAGTACGCGGTCGGCATCGGCTTTAACTTCTGAACGGACGGCGCGCGTCGCGGTTCGCGATCCGCACCGCCTGGGGCGGCATCCGGATTGCCAACCGCCGAGGCGCGATGAAGGAGGAGCAGATGATCGGTAAACTGGCCGGACGCGCGACGTTCGCCGTCCTTGCGGTCGCCCTCGCCGGTTGCGGCGGGCGGCCGATGAACCAGCCGCCACCGTCGGTGACCACGGGAGAAGCCTTCGCGACGGCGCTCAGCCGTGAATATCAGGGCTTGTCGGAGGTGGAAAAGGCCTCGGGCGATCACCGGGACGCAGACACCTACGCCCTGCGGGCCGCCGCTGCCGCCGCGGGCAGCCCCACCGCCCCCGATGCTCCCGGACTCCGGGAGCCGATTTTCCCGGACGAGCACCTTCCGGAGCTGAACTCGGAGCGTCAGCGACTGGTCTCGGCGCTCGATCGCAACGGCCGGACGCGGGCGCCCGCGGATGCCGCCCGGGCCCAGGCGATGTACGATTGCTGGCTCGAGCAGAGTCAGGAAAACTTGCAGCCGGATCACATCGCGGCCTGCCGGGACGCGTACATGGCGGCGATCGCCCGGGTCGAAGCGGCGCTGGCCGAGGTGCCGGCGGTGCCGGGCGCATTCCTGGTGTTCTTCGACTGGAACCGCGCAAACCTGACGCCGGAAGGAGCGGAGATCGTCGATACCGCGGCCTCGGCGGCGAGAAGCCAGGGGGCCACCCGCATCAGCGTGACCGGCCACACCGACACTTCGGGCCCGGCCGCCTATAACTTTGGGCTCTCCCAGCGCCGGGCCGACACCGTCAAAGGGGCGATGATCAACCGGGGCATTCCGGCGTCCTCGATCACCACCTTTGCCAAGGGCGAAACCCAGCCGCTGGTACCGACCGGCGACGGGGTGCGCGAGCCGCAGAACCGCCGCGTCGAGATCGACTTCTGATCCGCCCGGTTTTACGCTCTCAACCGACAGGCGGGCCGCACCACCCCGGTGCGGCCCGTTCTCTTTTGCGGGCGAGTGGCAGGACGGGCTGCGGGACGGAGCTTGTTCAGTCCGCGCCTGCCTCGCCCTCCGGCTCGTCGCTCAGGGGGACGCCCGGCTTGTACTTGGAAGTGCGGATGGACAGCGCGCTCTTTACATGGCTGACGTTGGGGGCAACGGTGAGCCTGGAGGTGAGGAACGACTGGTAGGACTCCCAATCGCGCTCGACAATCTTCAGGAGGAAATCGGTTTCCCCGGCGAGCATGTAGCACTCGCGCACCTCCGGCCAAGTGCTGACCAGCGCCTCGAACGCCTCGAGATCCCGCTCGGCCTGGCTGGTCAGGCCCACCTGGGCAAACACCGTGACGTTGAAGCCCAGCGCCTTGGGATCGAGTTCGGCGTGATAGCCGCGCACGTAGCCCGACTCCTCCAGCGCCCGCACCCGCCGCAGGCACGGCGGGGCAGAGATGCCGGCACGCCGCGCCAGCTCCACATTGGTGATCCGGCCGTCGTTCTGAAGGTCCCGGAGAATCCGGTGATCGATCCGATCGAGCTTAACCCGTCTCACAGTATCCCGCGCTCGTTGAGTTGTGTTCAAACGCTGCCCTGCTCCGCGCAATGATATTCCAATAGGCGCCGGGAGCAAAGACCGGTTGTTCACCGCCGGTGCGCACGGGACATTTGCCGGTCCGGCCACCCTTGCGCCAGCGCAAAGGCCTACTTATTGTCGGGTTAGCATTGCAGGAAACGGGACCCTTGCTCCGCACCAGCCGCTGCCGCCGACCATTCGATGTTCGTACCAGCCACTACCGGCCGATGAGAGACCGCCCATGACCACCGAACGACTTGACCGGGTCGTGATCCTCGGCTCCGGCCCGGCCGGCTGCACGGCGGCGATCTACGCCGCCCGCGCCAATCTGGCGCCGGTGATGGTCCGCGGCCTGCAGCCGGGCGGCCAGCTGACGATCACCACCGATGTGGAGAACTACCCCGGGTTCGCCGAGGCAATCCAGGGGCCGTGGCTGATGGAGCAGATGGAAGCCCAGGCAGCCCACGTCGGCACCACCCTGATCGACGATACCATTGTCGCCGCCGACCTGAGCCGTCGGCCGTTCCAGGTCACCGGCGATTCCGGGGACGTCTACGGCGCCGAGACCCTGATCATCGCCACCGGCGCGTCCGCTCGCTGGCTCGGCCTGGAGAGCGAGGGCCGGCTGCAGGGCGCCGGCGTTTCGGCCTGCGCCACCTGCGACGGCTTCTTCTTCCGCGGCCGCCGGGTGGCCGTGGTCGGCGGCGGCAACACCGCCGTGGAGGAAGCGCTGTTCCTCACCAATTTCGCCAGCAAGGTCACCCTGATCCATCGCCGCGACGCGCTGCGCGCCGAGCAGATTCTGCAGACCCGGCTGTTCGCCAATCCCAAGGTGGAAGTGCGCTGGAACGCCGTCGTCGACGAGATTCTCGGCGGCGGTGAGCCGGCGACCGTCACCGGCGTGCGGCTGCGCGACACCCGCTCCGGCGCCCTCGACGAGCTTGTCGTCGACGGCGTGTTCATCGCCATCGGTCACACCCCCAACACCGGCCTGTTCCGCGGCCAGCTGGACATGGACGACGAGGGTTATATCCACACCGCCCCGGACAGTACCGCCTCCAGCGTTCCCGGGGTGTTCGCCGCCGGCGACGTTCAGGACAAAATCTATCGCCAGGCGGTCACCGCCGCCGGCACCGGCTGTATGGCAGCCCTCGAAGCCGAACGCTTCCTGGCAGTTCAGGGGGTCGCGTCGGCCGCTGCTGCCTGACCCGGCTCGCCCCGGACGGCGCTGTCACCGATTCTCCTGCCTGCCCCCGCTGCCGGATCACCCTACCCGTTGGCGTCGCCGGCCTGCACGGCCGTCTTGCCGCGGGCACGGCAAATGCGGAGATGAGCATGGACAGGGGTCTGATTGACCGGAGCCGGATGGATTGGGACAAGCTGCGGATCTTCTACGCCGTGGCCCTGGCCGGCAGCTTCACCCGCGCCGGCGAGACCCTGAACCTCAGCCAGTCGGCGGTCAGCCGCCAAGTGGGGGCGCTGGAAGAAAGCCTCGAGGTACCGCTGTTTCACCGCCATGCCCGCGGGCTCGTGCTGACCGAGCCCGGCGAGATGCTGGTCAATGCCGTGCGCGAGATCATGACCAAGCTGAACATGGTCGAGGCGCGGATCACCGAAAGCCGCGAACGCCCGCAGGGGCCGCTGAAGATCACGACCACGGTGGCGTTCGGCTCGATCTGGCTGGCCCCGAGGCTCAAGGAGTTCCTGGAGAGCCACCCGCAGATCGATGTCTCCCTGGTGCTGAGCGATGAGGAGCTTGATCTGTCGATGCGCCAAGCCGATATCGGTATCCGGATGCAGCCGCCGACCCGGGCCGACCTCGTCCAGCGCCGGCTGATGACCCTGCGCTATCCGGTGTTCGCTGCCCCCTCCTACCTGCGCAAGCACGGCATGCCCCACACGGTCGACGACCTGGACACCCACCGGCTGGTGGTGTTCGGCGAGGATGCGCGGATGCCGGTGCCCAATATGAACTGGCTGCTGACGGTCGGCCGGGAGGGCCGGGAGCCGCGCAAGGCGTTCCTCCGGGTCAACAGCACCTACGCGATCTGCCGCGCCGTGCAGAGCGGCATCGGCATCGGCGCGCTGCCCCATTACCTGAACCACGAGGCGGACAGCCTGGTGGAAATCCTGCCCGAGCTGCAGGGCCCGACGGTGGACGTCTATTTCGTCTATCCGGAGGAACTGCGCCACTCCAGCCGGATTGCGGTGTTCCGCGACTTCATCGTCCGCAAGGTGGAGGAGCTGTCACACTGACCGGCGAGCGGCGGCAGATCCCGGCGCCCGGTTGGCCCGAGGCCGGTGCCGGGCCACCGGTCTTGCGGTTCAGCCGCGGCCCCAGGACCGTACCGGGCCGGTGTCGATGTGGACGAAGCGGCGATAGGCGCCGACGCCGCCGGTTTGCAGGGACCGCGCGAGGCGGGCCAGAGCGCGGTTGGAGACCCCGGGGATGCGGATGTCCACCGCCTTCCCCGCAATATGGAAGCTGTTCTTGGCGACCCCGCGGCCGTTGCCGCGCAGCATCGCGTTGGTCTCCGGCGAGCGGTAAGCGGAGATCACCTCGAACGGCTGGCGGCAGCCGGTCCTGGCGCGCAGCACGGTCAGGATGTCGAGCAGCCGCGGATCGATGAAGGTCTCCTCGTCCGAGCGGAAATCACGCAGCACATGGTTGATTTCCAGCAACACCTCCGGGATGTACGCGCCTTGCGACCAGTAGGTGCGGGTTAAGGATTCGCAGGTGTGCGTGTTGAGGAGAGAAACGACACGATCTGCTTGAGATTTCGCCGCGAAGGCGGAAAGAGGAGAGAGGCAAAACAGGCCGCCGACCCCGGCAGCCAAAAACGTACGACGCGAAGTCTGAAAGCGATTCGCACTTTCCTCCACGATCACCGACCTCCTATTCGATGTTGTGGTGAACGGACACCAGACGAATTTTTGCAAGCATTGCCCATCCACCCCGAACGACGTCAAGCACCAACCTTCCATAGAATTTATGGGGAAAACGTTAAGGATGCAGATTAGCAACACCTATGCGGGGTAGAAAATGCGCTGTTTGGGGGGTTTTGGCGAGGGGAAGCCGGCTCGCGGATCATCTTATTGCGCGAAATTGCTCCACGGGCCCCCTCCGGAGCTCGCAACCGCAGCCCCGGTGTCGACACGGACTCGCCCGAACCCTCGCGCACTGCGCGAAAATCGTGGCGAATATTTAGCTTTAAGAGATTACCGCTTGCGAATCAGGCGGTCGCGCCGGTTCGCTGCCCTGACGAGCCGCCGCTGGCAAGGGGTCAGGGGCTTTTGCGCCGGCGACCACCGCCCCGTCCGGCGCCGCGGGAGCCGCTGGCGCCGGCGTCCTTGCGAGCCCCGCTGCCGCGCCGGCCAGCGCGCGCGCCGTGGGCGCCGTGGGCGCCATGATCGCCACGGCGGTCCCGGCTCTCCGCCGCCGCGGACGCCACGGGCGCCGAACCGGGGCGGTCCAAACCGAGATCGTGGCGTTCCAGCCGGCGGATCTCGTCCCGCAGCCGCGCCGCCTCCTCGAATTCCAGGTCGGCCGCTGCTGCCCGCATCCGCGCCTCGAGATCGGCGAGGTGGCTTTTCAAATCCTGGCCGACGAGGTGCGCATCGCCGCTGGCGCCGGTGCCGACGGTAAGGTGGTCGGCGCGGTCGTAGACGCTCTCAAGGACATCGGCGATGGTCTTGCGGACCGAAACCGGGGTGATGCCGTTGGCGGCGTTGTAGTCCTGCTGCCGGGCCCGGCGCCGGTCCGTCTCGTCAATGGCGTAGCGGAGCGAGTCGGTGAGGGTGTCGGCATAGAGCAGAACCCGCCCCTCCACATTGCGTGCCGCCCGGCCGATCGTCTGAACGAGGCTGGTCCTGGAGCGGAGATAGCCCTCCTTGTCGGCGTCGAGGATCGCGACGAGCGCGCACTCGGGAATGTCGAGCCCCTCGCGCAGCAGGTTGATGCCGACCAGGACGTCGAAAGCGCCAAGGCGGAGGTCGCGGATGATCTCGATCCGCTCGAGCGTGTCGATATCCGAGTGCATGTAGCGGACCCGGAGGCCCTGCTCGTACAGATACTCGGTGAGCTGTTCGGCCATTTTCTTGGTCAAGGTGGTGACCAGCACCCGGAAGCCTTTGGCAACGGTAGCTTTGGCCTCGCTGATCAGGTCGTCGACCTGATCGGCCACGGGCCGGACGATGCACAGCGGGTCGATCAGGCCGGTGGGCCGGACGACCTGCTCAACGAACACCCCGCCGGTGCGTTCCAGCTCCCAGTTTCCCGGGGTCGCTGAGACGAACACCGTCTGCGGCCGCATCGCTTCCCACTCCTCGAACTTGAGCGGGCGGTTGTCCATGCACGACGGCAACCGGAACCCGAACTCCGCAAGCGTCGATTTGCGGTTGTAGTCGCCGCGGTACATGCCGTTGACCTGGGGCACGGTGACGTGGCTCTCGTCCACGAACAGCACCGCGTTCTCGGGGATGTACTCGAACAGCGTCGGCGGCGGCTCGCCGGGATTGCGGCCGGAGAGGTAGCGGGAGTAGTTCTCGATACCGTTGCAACTTCCGGTGGTCTCCAGCATCTCCAGATCGAACTGGGTGCGCTCCTCCAGCCGCTGCGCCTCGAGCAGCTTGCCGGCGGCACGAAATTCCTCCAGCCGCACCTTGAGCTCGGCTTTAATCCGCGGGATCGCCTGCTGCAGCGTCGGTTTGGGGGTGACGTAGTGGCTGTTGGCGAAGACGGTGATTGCCTCCAGCGCCCGGGCCTTCTCGCCGGTGAGCGGGTCCACCTCCCAGATCCCGTCCACCTCATCGCCAAACAGCGAAATCCGCCACGCGGCATCCTCGTAGTGCGACGGATAGACCTCAAGGACGTCGCCGCGCACCCGGAAGGTGCCGCGGACGAACGAGGCATCGTTGCGCTTGTACTGCAACTCGACCAGCGACTTCATCAGCACCGAGCGGTCGATCCGCTGACCCGTCGTCACCCGCACGACCATGTTGGCGTAGGTTTCCACTTCGCCGACGCCGTAAATGCAGGAGACCGAGGCGACGATGATGACATCGTTGCGTTCGAGCAGCGAGCGGGTGGCGCTGTGGCGCATCCGGTCGATCTGCTCGTTGATCGACGCGTCCTTCTCGATGTAGGTGTCGGTGCGCGGAACGTAGGCTTCCGGCTGGTAGTAGTCGTAATACGAGACGAAGTATTCAACGGCGTTCTCGGGGAAGAAAGACTTCATCTCACCGTAGAGCTGCGCCGCGAGCGTCTTGTTGGGCGCGAGGATGAGCGCCGGCCGCTGCAGGTTCTGGATCACGTGAGCAATGGTGAACGTCTTGCCTGAGCCGGTGACGCCGAGCAACACCGCGTCGCGCTCGCCGGCGAGAAGCCCCTCGGTCAGTTCGGCAATCGCCCGCGGCTGATCCCCGGCCGGCGCGAACTCGGAGACCAGATTGAAACGCTGGCCGCCGTGCACGGGCGGACGCTTCTCCGGGATGAACAGCGGGGTCTCGGCGAGCATCGGCATCGCTTAAGGTTATAGGGCGCGGACGGCGGCGTTGCCACGGTGGGATGGTTGGGGGCGGGGGGCGATCCCATGCCCCACCCGACTACCCGAGCAGCGTGAACGAAATGGCGGCGAGGAAGCCGGCGAGGGTGCTCAAGCCCACCACGCTGGCCCGGCCCATGTGGACCGCCTCGGGGATCATCGCCGCGGCGATCATGGTCAGCATCGCGCCAGCCGCCAGGCCTTCGGCGAAGACCACAGCGGTGTGCGCGAGGGACTCGGCGAGCAGAAAGCCGGCGCCGGCGCCGAGGGCGGTAATCACCAGCAGCGAGAACCATAAGAAAAAAATCCGCTGCTTGCTGAAACCCTGCAGCCGCATGTTCGCCGAACTGGCGAGCGCCTCCGGGAAGTTGGAGAGGAACAGGCCGGCGATCAGCGTATACGGCACCGCCTCGGCAAAGCCGAGCGGGGCGGGCGCGGGGATGTGGGCTTCCAGTACCGTCAGCAGTCCGGCACCGATGACGAAGCTCTCCGGGATGCCGTCGAGGAGGATGCCGAGCCAGATGGCGAGCGGCGCCCCTTCATGGGCGGCCACGGCCCGGCGCAGCGCGATCGGGTCGGGGAGTTGCGCCCCGGTCCGGAGCGCATCCTCAGCCTCGCGCAACCACGTCATCGCCCGTTCGTCGCGTTTGGCGATGAAGGCCTCGATCCGTTGCAGGCGTTCGCGGGTGAGCTCGCGGACGGCGGCGTCGAACGCCGGCGACAGCGCCCGCAGCCGCTGAAAATCGGCGGCGCGGAGGGCGTAGGCCGCAACCGCGCCCCGGGCCGTGCCGGTGCCGACATGGGGACGGTCCATGATCAGCGGGATCACCCCGACGACGCTGCCGGGTCCGAACTCCGCTTCCAGACCGCCCTCGGTCACCGCCGCCACCGTACCCTCGGTGAGGAACAGCAGCTCGGTAGCCGCCTCACCCGCCCGGGCGATGACCTCGCCGTCGCTGTAGCTGACGCCGCGGATCATCCCCACCAAGCTGTTGACGTGCTCGGGCGGCAGGTCCTTGAGCAGCGGAAACGCCGCCAGCGCCTTCAGCATCGCGAGCTCGCGGTCCCGCTTCCGCGCGGTCAGATAGCCGATGGTCGCAGAGGTGCGGCGGAGGAAGCCGCCGCGGGCGTTGACGAGCCGGTCGAGTAGCGAGAACAGCGCGCCACCGGCGGCGGCGCCGAGAACGAGGGCGTAGAAGTTCGCGGAGGGATTGCCGTGAGTCGCGGGGTGGGCCGGGTGCTGCAATGCCAGCACCGTGGGCGCGACCAGCTCCACCGCCAGCGCGGCGATCAGCGCCCCCGCCCCGAACGCGGCGAGCAGGGAGATGACGGCGGGACGCGGATTGGTCTGGAGGCCGACCACGGAGCCGAGCGGCAAGGACACCGCGCTGATCGCGCCCAGCGCGATCGCCCAGAGCAGGTGTTCTGACCCAAAGTGTTCCATGGCGCGCCGCTGGTGATCATGTCCAGCGACACTACTGCGTCGGGCGGGCAAGCGCACGACCCGAAACCTGGCGGCGGGGACTCATGGCAGCTCTCTCATGCGATGGGCCAACCAGGATTTCGGCGACGCGCTATCCAGCCTGGGCTTCTTGCCGCGGAACGCAAGACCGCGTACAGGCAAGGAGATGGAAACGAAGGAAGAAAACCGAACGCCGGCCGACCTCGGCATGGCGCGAACGGCTCAGCAGGAGGGCTTTGGCGACGCTTTCCTGCTCGCGGTCGCCGCCGTCGCCGGCTGCGCGATTTCGCGGCCCGTGCCGGACGACGACAGCATCGACTGGACGCTCTCTTGCAAGCTCAATCGGCGACCGAAGCTCGACGTGCAGATGAAGACGACCTCGACAGATGACGGAACTGGAGAGGTGATCCGTTATGCGCTAAAGAAAAAGAACTATAATGATCTGATCCTGACTGATGTCTTGGCCCCGCGCATCCTGGTCCTTGTAACGCTGCCGGCCAGTATAGAGGAATGGCTCTCGCTATCGGCGGAACAGCTTGTACTTCGCCGGTGTGGATACTGGGCTTCTCTTGCCGGAGAGCCCGAGAGCGACAACGAGTCCTCTGTAACGGTGTCGGTGCAGCGAGAAAACTTGCTGACACCGGAGGCGCTCCGGCTGATGATGCACACGATCAACGAGGGAGGTGCGCTATGAAGGTTGAGGTGCGCGACCCGGCGGCCCTGAGCGCCCTGAAGCCTCTGGAAATGGCCGCTTACCTGCGCGCGAAGGGCTGGCGCAAGGAGGCGGACCTCGACAGTAAGGGAAGCCTGTGGCTGCGGGCCGCCGCGGACGGCGAGGAGTTCGATGTCACGCTTCCGCTGAAGCGCGATCTTGCAGACTACGCGTTGCGGATGGGTGAGCTCCTGCGAACGCTCGCGTTTGCCGAGCGGCGCTCCGAGCTCGAAGTCCTGCGCGATGTGATGACGACAACGGCCGACCTGATCCGCGTGCGGGCGCCAAGCCATGCGGCGGAGAACGGCACCTTGCCGCTCGACCAGGCGGTCAGGTTTGTCGAGCGCAGCCGCGACATGATGCTGTCAGCGGCCTGTGCCGCCCTGGAGAAGCGCGCCTTCTTCGCGAAACGCAAGCCGCAGCAGGCAATGGACTATCTGCGGGACGTGCGCATGGGCCAGACGGAACAGGGCAGCTATGTGCTGACGATCCTGTCGCCGGTCGCTCCCGAGTTGAAGGCGGCTCAGGGAGAGCTGCCCCTGACCGAGCCGGTCGAGCCCTACGAGCGGCAGGTGACCCGTACTCTCGTGGCGGCCCTTGCCGCCCTTGACGATGCGGCTCGGAAAGCAGCGATGAATGGCGACATGGCGCCGTTCACGGCGGCAGTCAGCCGCGGTGTCTCCTCAAATCTGTGCGATGCCATCGTCGGGCTTGCCGAGGTGAGCCCCGGCGAGGCGCTCGACGTTCAGGTCTCCTGGTCACGGACCAGGCC
>CAYVUM010000090.1:0-13745 GCA_964454795.1 uncultured Rhodospirillaceae bacterium | reverse complement strand
GAACCACGAGAGGGAAGGGAGGCGGCTCCCGTCGAGGTCTCGCCGGAAGCAGGCGACGATCCGTCACTGATAGCCGAGCTGTCGGGCGAGCGCGATCGTCTCCGGGCGGAACTGGCGTCCGGGGTCCTCGGCCCACTCCAGCGGGCCCTCCAGGCGGACGGCTGGCGGGGTCAGAATCCGCAGTGCCGGGTCCTCGACGAAGCCACGGTTGTGGCCGGCCGGAGCATTACGCGGACCGAGCCGGGCAAACGGCGAGCGTTCCGGGTGCTTCATCGCATCAATGGCCTCAGGGCCGGTATCGACTCCCAGCCACCCGGCGATCTGGGGCAGATACAGGTCCGGCTGGGACAGCAGCGCCTCGCCGCGCAGGTACATCGCCTGCCCCGCCGGCAGGGTGTCGATGAACTCGATCGCCGCCTTGTGACAGTCGTACCAGTAGGACTCCAGATTGTCGGCCCCGGTCACATCGAGATCGAGCCGGCGGCGGACGTTGTCGCGGCTGAGCGCCTTGTGCCGGGACTGCTGCGAGGATCGCGGATGACGGCTCAGATGAAGGATTGGTGCGTCGGGAAACGTTTCTCTCAGCCGCTGCAGCGGTGCCGGCCGGGCGTAGGCCGGGCTCTTGTCCACACATCGCCGCGGCGCGGCCAGTTCGGCGATGTGGTAGTAAATCTGGGCAGTCGACCAGCTTTCGCGCTCGCCGAGCCAGGCCCGTGCGGCGTCCACCGTTTCCTCGGTCTGCTCGCCCCACTGCAACTCGGCAAGGGTGCGCAGCAGTCCATCCAGGAGGAACCGCAGGCCGGCGCGGCGGCGGGCCAGTTCTGCCAGGTCGCGGACCGTATCCGCACAGAACAAATTGACCTCAGGCAGCGCGTAGAGCTGGGGATGGCAGCCGATCATGCAGGCGACCACCGAGGAAAACGAGCGGCCCGGACACAGGATGAACAGCGGCGATGGCGATGTCATGTGACCTCCCGTTGGTGCCGCGAGGGAAAAGCCCCGGAGGAACAACCCCCGAGGAACAACCCCGGAGGAACCGCCCCGGAGGCACCACCCCGGGGGGAGCGCCGCGAGCGCGGGCGCGCCGGCGGGCGGCTGCGGGGCCAGTTTGGCAGCGGTATAGCCCCGGAGCGCCGCTCAGGTCCAGCGACGGTTCGCGCCTTACCACCGCACGACCCCACCTGACGATATTCACGACCCATTCGGGCCCCAGGGTTCTGCCCCGGTCAACGGTCCCCGGCGATCGCTTGGCCACGGGTCGCGCGGCGATCCTCGTCGGTGCGGCGGGATGCCGGCCGCTGGGCGGGTGTCCCGGCGGCGGCGAGAGGCTTCGGGTGCTCCTTGAAAAAGGTCCAGATGTATTCGCTCGCCGGGAACAGGGTGCCCTTGGGCCGGAACAGGGCTTTGCTGTCGCGCAGGGCGCCGGGCCACGCGTGACCGGCGCCCTCGATCCGGCAGAACTCCACATCGGCCCGGGTCGCCGGTGCGGGATAGCGCACACAGCGGGCCTCCTGGTCTTCATAGACGGTGACCGCATCCTCCGCACAACCATTCACACGGCGCCAGAGGGCGAGCGTTTCGCTGACCGATCCGAGGGCACGGCCGCCGGTGCCGGCAGCGTCATCGTCGAGCGGCACGCGCGGATCGGCGGTGCCGTGGATGTGCAGAACCGGAACGGGGGTCTTCGGCGGCGCCGCCCGGGTGGTCATCACCGCCGCCACGACAGCCAGCGCGGCGATGGATTCGCCGTAGCGGCAGGCCAGGTGATAGGCCAGCATGCCGCCCTTTGAGAGACCGGCGAGGTAGATGCGCCGGTCGTCGACGGGAAACGCGTCGCGCAGGCGGGCGAGCATCGCCTGAAAAAAAGCGTCATCGTCAATACCGGCAGCTTCGGCCTCGCCCGTCGTGCCGCCGGCGTTCCAGTCGCGGGTTCTGTTCGCCGTCACGGCGACACCGGCGGGATAAACGACGAGAAACCGCTGGCGACGGGCGATCCGGTGAAACTGGCTCGCCTGGGCGATGCCGTGGGGAGAGCCGGCGCCGCCGTGGAACACGAAGACCAGCGGCAAGGGTCGTGCCGTCCCGGTCATCGGCGGGACGTACAGTTCGTACAGCCGGTCGCTCTGCCCCACCCGGACCTTTTGCAAGCTCAAACGGTCGGGGACGACCTCGTCCTCGACGAAATTGCGGCGCGCCGTGTCGCGGTCGCGGCGGCGGAGCGCCAGCCGGCCACCGTAGCGCCAGCCGACCAGGCTCAGGACCATCAGCGCCAGGAGGCCGAACAGCAGCCAGGTCAGCCACTGGGCCGGATCGCCCGCCGTCATCCCAAGGATCCTTCGCTGCCGATCGGCCGCGTGCCGAGCCAGACCTCGGCGCCGCCCCGTGGATTGTGGTGATAATCCCAGCCGTCCGCATCGTGGCGGGCAACCCGCGGACCGAACGGATTGCAGGCACCGACGGCCAGGCCGTAGGGGGTCGAGACGATCGTCCTGAAGCCGAAATTGTACGGATTGTCAAAGCCGCTGGTGGTCACCGGGACCCAGTTCTCGCCGTCGTAGCTGCGGTACAGATCGGCCCCGCCGAGGTTGGCCAGGACCGCCGCGTCGCCGAGCCTTGTCAGAATGTTCGCGAACAACGGCGGCCACGGCCCGCGGTTGCCGAACGGCAGCAGTACACTCCAGTCGTAGGTGCCCTGATAGAGCCATCCGTCGTGGCTGCCGAGCCGCCAGAAGTACCCGTTGAACGGATTGTTGAAGCCCGGCAGGAAGCCGGACAGCGGTTCCTTGCGGCCGTCGGGGGTGTCGCGGGCAACCCCGACGATCAGGTCCCAGGATCCGTCCTTGCGGACACGGACCAGTTCCGGCGCTGCGGGGCCGATTTTGTTAACCAGATCGATGCCGCCGCTCTGGATACCTCCACCCACATAGAGGTCGTCCTTGAAGACGTGCAGGCAGACGGCGATCTGGTTGTGTCTGCCGCGGTAGGCACCATCGACCAGGATCCGCTCCCAGCGATAGGGCGGATTGCCGGCGCCGGTGGTGCGCCAGAGCTGGTAACCGTTCAGGTTGGCTGCGCCGGCGTAGAGGTATTCGTCGGTGCCGAGCATCTCAAAGATGCCGAAATTGTTCGGGTCGCCCAGGTCCGGTTCGGAGGCCGGCCGCCAGGGTCCGCGAAGCGGATCGCGGGTTTCAAACACGGTGGCGATGCTGGCGTTGGGGTTGCTGTAGGCCCGGCCGGTCGGTGCCGCAAACAACCGGTCCTTGAACGGCACCAGGATGCGCAGCGAGGTGAAGGTGTTGTCCCATTCCGCGGGCTTGGCCGCAGGCGCAAAACTGATGCCGTCGAGGCTGCGCAGGATCTGGGTGCCGATCGCCTTGGCGGGGGCATAGCTTCCGACGTAAAGCGCCGGCTCCGGATCGGAGGCTCCCTGGAACACGGTCATGCAGCGATAGCCCATGTCGCGCGGCACGGGCCGGCCGTCGCTGCCCCGGACGATCGGCGAGCGGTAGACCTCCGTCCAGACCCCTGTCCGCGGATCGTAGCGCCAGATTTGCGCACGCATGTCAAGATCGTAGAGGTAATCGGGGCATTCGATCGGCCAGACCTGAATGCCCGATTTGATGGATTTCGAGGCCTTGAGCATGCACAGGTTGGCGCGGGTTGTGCCGATGTAGAGGTGGTCCCTGAACCACGCCATGGAGTGGGGATAGGAGTTCCGCGGGTCGCCGAGACCGCCGAGCGCGATCGGGCGGAAGTCGTCGCCGCAGAGGCCGCGTGGCGGCGAGGGCGGTCCGGCGGTGGCGACTGCGGACCTCACCGCGCGCCGCCACGAACCGACGTCGCGCCGACAACGGGGGTCCACCGTGACCGGTCAAGGCCGTCGGCACCGCGGGACCGGTCGCCGGAGGCTGTTGCCGTCCGCGCCGGACGGCAAAGAACACTGCGAGCCGCCCGTCCCATGGTCTTCCCTCTCCCGGCAATCGGGACGGCCCTCCGTTTTCGCCCGGGCGGGCGCATCGGCCCCGCCGCGCGCCGGGCGCGCCGTCCTCGCGGGCACCGATTGGCGGGAACCGCCGGTCCTGTCAAGAAGGACCGGCAGCGCGTCTCCCCCGTCGATTTCAGTCCCTTGCCAGGGCTTACCGGGCTGGGACTGGCCAGCTGCAACTTTGCCGGGAATTCCCATTGCCGGTTTCGGCGGCTCGGCTGTCTCTCGGCTGCTTGCCGGCCGAGGACAGTGACGGTATAAAGGACGGCGACCGCAGACGGCATCCTGCCACCGGTCGCCAACCTGGAAAGCGTCGAGCGAGGCTGGATTGATGGCGGCATGGACTCCGTCGATTAAGAAGCGTGGTGCCAGCGAGCGCGATCAGCTGGTGATCGTCAACTCGCTGATCCGCGAGGGTCGTCTCGACGAAGCGGAGCAGCAGGTCGACCAGATGCTGGACAAGCATCGTCGGTCGTTTGCCGCGACCATGGCGATGGCGCGCATCCTGATGCGCAAGAAGGATTTCCAGCGAGCGGCCGGATTTTACGAGCGGGCGGCGCGGCTGAACGAAGAGGACGCGCAAGCGCCGTTGCGCGCCGCGCTCGCCTACCTGCGGATCGAGGGCGACGACAACGCCGCGACCAAGGCCGAGGCGTCGCTCAACCGGGTTCTCGAACTGGACCCCGCGAGCTTTCTCGCCCACGTCACCCTGGCCCAGAATTTCGCGAGAAAGGGCGACGATTCAAAGGCGATCGAGCACCTGCGGCAGGCCCTGCGGATCGATCCCGCGAACGTCAGTGCGCGCATCCTGCATGCCCGCCTGCGTAATCGCATCGGCGATCACGACGCGGCGATCGAAGAGTTGGAGATCGCCGCCCATCTCAAGCCGGATCAGAGCAAGGTGACGCTGCACATGGCGCGCCTGCTGCTGCGACAGAAGGACTACACCTCTGCGGAACGGATGCTCGTCGAGGCGATCCAGGAGAACCCCAAGGAACCGGGGTTCTGGGACCATCTCGGTCGGATCCGCCGGAGCATCGGCGACGGTCCGGGAGCGATCGAGGCCTTCCAGGAGGCGGTGAATCTGCAGCCGAAAGGGGTCTCCACCCGGTTGCGGCTGATTGAGGCGCTGATCGATGAGGGGCGGACCAAGGAGGCTCGGACGCGGCTTTCGGCACTGCCGAACCGCAAGATGGTCAAGCGGCTGTCTCTGGAAATGCTTGGCAATATCTGCCTCGCCGAAGACCGGCCACGGGAAGCGTGCGAATATCTGCGGGCGAGCCTGCTTGCCGCACCGGACGGCGGAGACAAGGTCAAGGCGATCGAAGCCGATGTGAACGCGGCGAACGGGGCGGTGGACCACGAGGCGCTCGCCCGCCAGTACCGCGACGTACTGGCCACCTATCACAGCCCGCTGGCCTGAGGCGCAACGTGTCGTGCCGGCCGCGGGCTCCTTGGTCTGGGCCCGCGATCATCGTGCGCGCACGGGACGCCGACAGGGCCGAGGAGTGACCCGATCAGAGGTCTCGAGGGGCTGAGCCGACCGTCGGCTCGGGGATAAAGCCCTCGCTGGGGAAAAGCGTCCTGAGTGGAACACTGGAACTGAGGATGTCTCACCATGTCTCGTCCCGCGATCGTCACCACCCTGCGTAATGCCGATCCCGTCGTCGATTTCTATATCGACTATCATCTCGCGATCGGTTTCTGCCATTTTATTCTTTTTTTCGACGATCCAGAGGATATCTCTCTGCCGCGTATTGAGCAGCGTCCTGAAGTGACGGCGATCCCGAATGATGAAGCCCTGCAGCTCGAATGGCGGGATACAATGGGCTATGCGGAAGTCAAGGACAAGCTCGTCGATCACAAGCATTCCGTGCCCGCCAAACAGAGGCTCAATACAGAGATTGGGATCGATATCGCCTTGAAGGCAGGCTATGATTGGCTGCTTCACATTGATATTGATGAATTGTTCTATTGTCGTTCGATGCGTGCTGACGAGTACTTTGACAAGCTGGCGGCAGAAGGCGCAGATAACGTCGCCTTTCTTAACTATGAGGCCATGCCGGAAAAATTGGATATCGAGAATTATTTTACCGAAGTGACTCTTTTCAAGCGAAATCCACAATTTTTCGGTCGAAGAGCGTTTGCCAAGCTGGAAAATGATCTAATCAAGCAGTCCAGTTTGTTCCCGGATGGTTTCTTTCTGAAGTATATGTCCGGGAAGTCGGCGGCCCGCGTCAACAGGTCCTTGTATCCTGTCGATCTCGGCAAAGGCAGTTGTCATCGCTTTGTTCACATCGATAAGCCTGATGCCGGTCCCCGCATTGCCGACGAGGATGCTGTTGTCTTGCATTTCCCACTCTGCGGATTCGACCAATTCATCAACGTTTACAAAATGCTTGGTCCGAACTGGTCGATCCGGCGTGATGTCACGCGCAACGCCCACCGCACGGTCATGGCCGGCGACAATGCCGAAGCCGAGGCCTACTACCGCAAGTATGTGATGTGTGACGATCCCGGGGAGGCAGCCCGGCTCCTGGAATGTGGCCTGCTGCGGCGCATCGAAGACATTCCGGCGCGGGCTCAAGGGCAGCGGACGCCGATACCGGCTTGAGGGGCGCCGAGGCTTGGGGCCGGGTGTTGCGCACAAACGCCCGTTGCGGTTCTGCCCCGCAGTGGGCAGGCCGCCCGAGGTGGCCGTGGTGTCGCCCGGAACCGGACTGGATGAACGCCAGGACCTGAGGACGTATTGCCATGTCTCGTCCCGCCATCGTGACCACGTTGCGAAACGCCGATCCGGTCATTGATTTCTTCATCGACTATCACCTCGCCGTCGGATTCTGGCATCTGATCTTGTTCTTCGATGATCCGGAGGACGTGTCCTTAAGCCGGGTCGCGCAACGACCGGAAGTCACCGCCATTCCCAACGACGACGCCCTGAAATTGGAATGGCGGGAGACCATGAGGTATGAAGAAGTCAGGGACACACTTTACGGTCATACCTATTCTGTTCCGTCAAAGCAGATACTAAACTGCGAAATCGCAATTGAAATTGCCTTAAAGGCCGGCTTCGATTGGCTTTTGCATATTGACGTCGACGAAATATTCTATTGCAGTACCATGCGAGTGGATCGATATTTTGACAAGCTGACGTCATCTGGCATTGAGAATGTTATTTTCTACAACAATGAAGGAATTCCTGAGAGCTTTGATATCCAAAATTACTTCACAGACGTGACGCTATTCAAAAGAAATCCGCACTTTTTCCCTCCGGAAGAATACGCAAGGCTTGAAAAACAAATTATAAACCCGTCGCCGTTGTTTTCATACGGTTATTATATTAAGTATTTGATGGGTAAATCGGCGGCGCGGGTTACACAATCGCTGTACCCGATGAGCCGCGGCAAAGGGGGGTGCCATCGCTTTATTCATGTAGATAAGCTGGATGCAGAGCCGCACGAATCAAGCGAGGAAACGTTTCTTCTCCATTTTCCGCTTTGCGGCTATGATCACTTCGTAAACATGTACGCCATGCGCGGTCCTGAATTCCGTCGTAAACGCGATTTCTCCCGTGACGCCCACAGGATTATCATGAACGGTGACCGGGCTGAATCGGAAGCGTTCTATCGAAAGTACATCATGTGTGATGATCCCGCGGAGGTTGGCCGGCTCCTGGAATGTGGCCTGCTGCGGCGCATCGAAGACATTCCGGCACGCGCCCGCCGGGAGATGACGTCTTTGCCGGTGTGAAGCCGCGCCACCGGTCAGGATCGGATGACGGTGAGCGCTGGCGGCCAGTGTTGTCCACCCGGCAACACCGGCGCTGCCGGTTTGGCTCTCGTCCTCGCCAAGCTGTAAAAAATCCTTGCGTTGGGCTTCCGACGCGGGGCGGGAGCAGGGTATAGGAACCCTCAGTCGCGCACCGCGAGAAGAAGGGAGCACCGGACTATGGGTGAAGACGTCAAGGGGATGGCGCAGGAAGTTCAGGATCGCATCCGCGAAGTCGCGTACCTGATGTGGGAGGCGGCCGGGCGCCAGCACGGTATGGCCCTGGAATACTGGGTGACCGCTGAGAAGCAGGTCCTGGAAACCATGGGCATGGCCGCGAAGTTGATGTCCCCGGGCTCGTCCTCGCGCGGCGAAGTGACCAGGGCGGCAGCGGCGAAACCAGCGCCAGCCGGTACAGCACAAGCCGCCTCGCAAGCGGCTGCAGCGGGCACTGCCGATGCGGCCGCGCAGCCGGACGCGGTGGCCGAAACCGGGGCTGCGGCGACAGCAGCGCTGGCCGAAGACATTCGCGAGATCGAGGGCATCGGTCCGGCCTATGCCAAGAAGCTGGCCTCCGCCGGAATCACCTCGCCTGCGGAACTGCTCGACGCCTGCTGCACCCCGAAGGGCCGGCAGGAGACCGTCGATGCCAGCGGGCTCTCGGCAAAGCTGATCCTGCGCTGGACGAACATGGCCGACCTGATGCGAATCGCCGGGATCGACGGCAACATGGCCGAGTTGCTGGAATCCTCCGGTGTTGACAGCGTCAAGGAACTGCGCAACCGCAAGCCTGAGACGCTGCGGTCGAAGATGGCTCAGATCAATACCGAGAAGAATCTCGCCCGCCGTGTCCCCCAGGTGAGCGAAGTGGCGGCGTGGATCGACGCCGCCAGGACCCTGCCGCCAAAGCTCACCTACTGACGGGTGGGGCCGGCGCGCGGCCGGCGGACTCAGCCGGCCGCAGCTGCCGAAGCCCTGTGCGCCCGAGCTCAGGCCATCGGCTCGGCCGGCTCGGTGGCTGCTGCCGGCTCCGCAGCCACGAGGTCGAGTGGGGTGCCGGTGGCATGGGCGTAGATCAGCAGGTCATTGAGGAGCAGAGCTTCTGATTCCGCTTTCTTCTTGTTGCGGCGGATCGCCACGAGTTTGGTCAGGGCCTGGACGTTGAAGCCGTCGGCCTTGGCCTCAGCTTTCAGGTCCTTCAGGTCGTCGCGCAGGCCGTCGATGTCATCGAGCAGCCGTTCCATCCGCTCAACAATGGCGGTCAGCTTCGCCGCCGCGGCGGTGTTGGTTCCAATGGACAATGGGGTCTCCTGAATGCGATGGGTGGGGCCTGCCGGGCGGCGCGCCGTTGGCGGATCGCCCGGATCACCGGATCTCTAGCCCGATGGCCGGGCAAAGGAAACCTCACGCCGGCGGCGGGGCGCCGACGCCGCTGAGGACGCCCGCCACCGCCGCCCGCCAGCCAGCGATCAGCCGGTCCCGGGTGGTGGGAGCCATCGCCGGCTCAAAGCGCCGCTCGCGGCGCCAGCCGGCGGCAAGAGCGTCCACCGATCCCCACACCCCGGTACGGAGGCCGGCGAGCATCGCGGCGCCGAGCGCGGTCGTTTCCGTCACTGCCGGCCGGTCCACGGGAAGGTCCAGGATGTCGGCGAGGAACTGGCAGAGCCAGTCGTTGCTGACCATGCCGCCGTCGATGCGCAGCTCCGCCGGCCGCACGCCGTCGGCGGCCATGGCTTCGACAAGGTCGAGGGTCTGGTATCCGACAGCCTCCAGCGCGGCGCGGGCGAGGTGAGCGCGACCGGTATCGCGGGTCAGGCCGACGATCGCGGCGCGGGCATCCGGTTGCCAGTGAGGAGCGCCGAGGCCGACGAACGCCGGCACCAGGTAGACGCCGCCGTTGTCGTCAAGCGAGCGGGCCATGGCTTCCGTTTCGGCGGCGCGGGCGAGGATGCCGAGGCCATCCCGCAGCCACTGGACGGCGGCACCGGCCACGAAGATCGCCCCCTCGACGGCAAAGGTGCGACGGCCGGCGAGCTGGTAGCAGACGGTGGTCAGCAGCCGGTTGCGCGAGCCAACGATCGTCTCGCCGGTGTTCTCGATAACGAAGCAGCCGGTCCCGTAGGTGCTCTTGATCATCCCGGGGTAAAGGCACGCCTGGCCGATCGCCGCAGCCTGCTGATCGCCGGCCATTCCCGTCACCGGCAGCGCCGTTCCGAGCAGATCAGCGGCTGTGGTGGCGAGATCGCCCGAGCTGTCGACAATCGCTGGCATCACCGCCCGTGGCACGCCGAACAGCTCAAGCAGGCGGTCGTCCCAGTCGCCGGTTCGGATGTTGTAGAGCAGCGTCCGCGAGGCGTTGGTGGCGTCGACGGCGTGGACCCGGCCGCCGCTCAGCCGCCACAAAAGGAAGCCATCGACGGTGCCAAACGCCAGTTCGCCGCGTTCCGCCCGCGCCCGGGCGTCCGGGACGTGGTCGAGAATCCAGGCGATCTTGGTCGCCGAAAAATACGGATCGATCACGAGGCCCGAGAGGGCTGCGACTTCCGCCTCGGCGCCGGCGGTTTTCAGCTCCGCACAGCGGGTCGCGGTGCGGCGATCCTGCCAGACGATGGCGTTAAAAATCGGTCGGCCGGTGTCCCGCTCCCACAGGATCGTCGTCTCCCGCTGGTTGGTGATGCCGATAGCGAGGGCCGCGCCGCCCAGCCGGGCCAAGTCGTCCAGGGCGGCACGGGCCACCCGCACTGTGGTCGTCCAGATCTCCTCGGGATCGTGCTCCACCCAGCCGGGGCGGGGATAGAGCTGGCGGAATTCTTCCTGGGCCACGGTCACCGGCCGGCCTTCGCTGTCGAAGGTGATCGCCCGGGTGGAGGTGGTTCCCTGATCGATGGCAAGGAGATGCGGCGACATCGCCATGGCAGACCCTCCCGATGCGGCGCGCCCGCGCGGTGCAAAGCCCGGATCCGGCGGCGCTCCGTTGATCATTCTTGCCCCGGTCGCACGTTTTTAGCATGCCGCGGTTGCGGCCGCCGATGGTTGTCGGTTGCCAGAGCGCACGGTGGCCGACGTGGCCGGAGAGTGTGCCGGAGGCTGCTCCCCGCTGGAAGGCGTTTCGGGGTCCCGCCCGCCGGCAGATGCAGGGCCGCGGCCGGCACCGATTGTCCTTTGATCGCTTGCAGCGGGTTGATTAGGCTCGCCAGCGGTCACCGCCGGCGGACGCCGATGACCGGTCAGCAGAGGCAGGGAGTGGGGCGTGGAAGCGGTGCGGCCGTACGACCTGGCTGTCATCGGCGGTGGCGTAAACGGGGCCGGGATCGCCCGTGACGCCGCCGGCCGGGGATACGCGGTGCTGCTCTGCGAGCAGGATGACCTGGGCAGCCATACCTCCTCGGCCAGTTCCAAGCTGATCCACGGCGGCCTGCGCTATCTCGAATACTATCAGTTCCGGCTGGTCGCCAAGGCTCTGGCCGAGCGCGAAGTGCTGCTGCGGTCGGCGCCGCATATCGTCTGGCCAATGCGGTTCGTGATGCCGCACGTGCCGTCGCTGCGGCCCGCCTGGATGATCCGCGCCGGGCTGTTCCTCTACGATCATCTCGACCTCGGCAGGCGCCGGTTGCTACCGGGCTCCCGGGCCATCGACCTCCGCCGCCACCCCGCCGGCGAGGCGCTGGACCCCGGTCTGACCCGCGGCTTCGTCTACTCCGACGCCTGGGTTGAGGACTCCCGGCTGGTGGTGCTCAACGCCCTCGGCGCCGCCGAGCGGGGTGCGGTGATCCTCACCCGCACCCGCTGCGTTCGTGCCCGGCGCTCAGCCGATCATTGGCAGGTCCGGCTCCGCCGGGCGCACGACGGCCGGGAGTGGACGGTCAGCGCCCGGGCCCTGGTGAACGCTGCCGGCCCATGGGTGGCGCAGTGCCTGAAGGACACGCTCGGCGTCTCCCGGCCGCTGAAGGTCCGCCAGGTCAAGGGCAGCCACATCGTTGTGCCGCGACTGTTCGATCACCCGGATGCCTACATCTTCCAGAACACCGACCGGCGGATCGTCTTCGCGATCCCGTTCGAGGGCGACTATACCCTGATCGGCACCACCGACCTGCCTTACACGGGCGATCCGGCCGCGGCCGCGATCACGGCGGAGGAAGTGGGCTACCTCTGCGATCTCGCCAACCGCTACTTCGTCCGCCGGATCGGGCCCGAGGATGTGGTCTGGTCATACTCCGGGGTCCGGCCCCTGGTGGACGACGCGGCCCATGACGTCTCCGCGGTGACCCGCGACTACGTTCTTGATCTCGATACGGCGGCGGCGCCGCTGATCTCGGTGTTCGGCGGCAAGATCACCACCTTCCGCAAGCTTGCCGAAGAGGTGGTCGATCGCCTCGGCCCGCTCCTCGGCGACGCCCGGCCGGCCTGGACGGCCAAGTACGCGCCGCTGCCCGGCGGTGACATCGCCGAGGCCGACTTCGCCCGCTTTGCCGCCGACTTTGCCGCCGAACATCCCTGGCTGCCGCCGGACGTCGCGCAGCGCTACGCCCGGGCGTACGGCACCCGCGCCCGGCGGATCGTCGCCGGCGCGACGGGTGTGGGCGGCCTCGGCGAACATTTCGGCGCCGGCCTCTATGCCGCGGAAGTGGACTACCTGGTTCGCATCGAATGGGCGGAAACCGCTGACGATATTCTCTGGCGCCGGAGCAAGCTCGGACTGCGTGCCGATGCGGCGATCCGGCAGCGGCTGGACTCCTGGCTCTCCGGCCACGGCGGAGGCGGCACCCGCCAAGCACCCGAGCTCTGATCGCGAGCCGGCACGGGGTGGGCGCACCTCAATCGCCGGCTCGCATCGTTCTGTAGTCCTCAAGGGCCGTCAATGTGTTGACTTGACTCGAGGCCAGGGTTAGCGTGCGCTCATCACGCGACATTATTAACAAAATGTGACACTGGCTATGGCGTCTGTTCCTCCCCCCGTCTTTGTGCTTTCGCCGGGACGATCGTTTTCGTCTGTGGTCTCGACGATGATCGGCGAGCATCCGCAGCTCTATGGGCTTCCGGAACTCAATCTGTTCTGTGCGGACGACGTTCGTGGCGTCTTTGTCCTCGCGCAGGAGAAGGCGCACAAACGGCACGGCCTGCTGCGCGCGATCGCCCAGCTCGAGTTCGGCGAGCAGACTGAAGACTCAGTCATGAAGGCTTATAATTGGCTGCGGGAGAGGGCACGCTGGCCAAGCGAGAAAATGGAGCAATATATTCTCGAAAAGGTTGCTCCGTTACGATGCGTGGACAAGAGCCCCTTTTATTGGCCCCTGGAGATGCTTCGCCGCATCCATCAGTGCTTTCCGGATGCGCAGTTCTTGCACGTCGGACGACACCCGCGCGGATTGGGGAGTTCCCTGCGAAAGCTGCTCGAAGAACGCCGGGAGCGGGGTCAGCCGGACATACAAAATGCCGCCTCCCGGTTTGAGATGTACTGGCAGCGATCACACGAGAGCATTCTGATCTTCCGGGAGGGGTTGCCGGCGGATCGCTATCTGTTTGTGGAGGGCGAGCGGCTGTTGAGCGAACCCGATCCTGAGCTTCGCAAGATTGCGGAGTGGTTGGGAATCGACTCCGAGCCGGCGGCGATCGACGCCATGAAGCACCCGGAAACCTCGCCTTATGCCCTGCCGGGGCCGACCCGCGCCCGCTTGGGCAACAACGAGGGGTTCCTGCACAGCCCGCAGCTTCGCCAGACCAGCTATCCGACCTGGGAGCTTGACGGCCCCGTGGATTGGCTGCCGGCGGAAAGCGGTTTTTCCGAACAAACCAAAGACATCGCCCGGCGGCTCGGCTACGCCTGATCTCCCCGCGGCGGCACCGCCGCTTTCGGGACCGGTCGACAGCAGTCATCGCGGAAAAGGAACCGCCCCGGCCAAAGCCGGGGCGGCTGGTTGGCGTTTCTGCGAGATGATGGCCAGAGCGGGTCGCCTCCCAATAGGATCGCTCCGCGATGCTATTGGGAGGCGTG
>CAYVUM010000089.1:0-13905 GCA_964454795.1 uncultured Rhodospirillaceae bacterium | reverse complement strand
TCACCCGATCAGATTGGATCGCAAAGCGATTCAATCTGATCGGGATCTGCTCTAGAGTTTCTCGTCGTAGCGCCGGCCGGCTCCATCGCCGGACGAGGCGTCGGCAGAGCGATCGTAGGGGGATGTCCCGGCTCCGGAGGCTGACTCCTCCGGCCGGCTCCCGCCTGCCGGCGACGGTGCCGGCTTCGGTCCACCGCGGGCGACGCCGACTTTCGCCGGACGGAGCGGCCGGTCATGAATCCGGTAACCGGGCTCGATCACCTGCACGACCGTTCCGGCCGGAACGGACTCATCCGGAACCTCGAACATCGCCTCATGGACATGCGGATCAAAGCGCTCGCCCTCGGCCGGGATCGGCGTCACGCCATGACGCTCGAAAGCATCGGCCAGCACCTTGGCGGTCATCTCGACCCCCACGACCAGGGCATCGAGCGCCGGATCGGCGGCGCGCGCCGCCGGATCGATGGCCTGCAAGGCGCGGTGGAGGTTGTCAGCGACGGGCAGAACGTCGCGGGCGAACTGGGTCATCGCATACTTCCGCTCGTCCGCCTTCTCCCGCGCCGCCCGGCGGCGCAGATTCTCTGTCTCGGCCACAGCCCGTTTCCAGACATCGTCGAGACGAACCAGTTCCGCTTCCAGCTCGGCGACCTTGGCAACGAGGTCATCGCCGCCGGTCTCGGCCGTCGCCGACCCCGGCTCGCCTGCGGCCGCCTGCTCCGGCGCAGCCCCGGCGGCAGCTTCGGGCGTGGCCGGCTCAGGGTTGTTTTGAGCGTCTTTGGTCTCCGGCATCGCGATGTCTGTCTCCTCTCTCCGGTCGTCAGCCAATTACCCTGCCGACAAGTTTGGCAGTGTAGTCGACCATCGGAATGATCCGTGCATAGTTCATCCGGGTCGGCCCGATTACACCGATCGCGCCGATAATGCACCGGCTTTTATCCCGGAACGGGCTAACGATCAGCGTACAGCCGGTCAACGTGAACAACTCGTTGCTGGCACCAATGAAGATCTGCACCCCGTCGGCGGCGTCAACCATCGACAGGACCTTGAGCATCATCTCCTTGGTCTCCAGGGTGGCGAACAGGCTGCGGATGTGCTCAAGCTCGCCGATCGCATGGATATCGTCGAGCAGGTTCGCCTGGCCGCGGACGATCAGCGCCCCGCCGCTTTCCTCGCCCGACCAAACGGCGAGCCCGGCATTGACAACGTTGCGGGCGAGCTCGTCGAGCTGCGCCCGGTGGGACTTGAGCTCCGCGCGGATCTCAGTCAGCGCCTCCTCCAGGGTGCGGCCAACCAGCCGGGCACTCAGGTAGTTGGAGGCCTCGACCAGCGCCGAGGGCGGCACATCCCGGGGCGTCTCGATGATCCGGTTCTCAACCACCCCCGATTCCCGGACAAGCACCACCAGCGCCCGGCCCGGATTGAGGTTGACCAGCTCGATATGGCGGAGCGGTCCCTCGGTTCGCGGTGCCACCACCACGCTCGCCTGATTGGAGAGGCCCGACAGTGCCGCGGTCGCCTTCTCGAGCAAGCCTTCGACGCTGGTCCCGAGCCCGGCGCACTGGGCGGTGAGATTGGCGCGGTCCTCGTCGCTGATATCACCCACCTCGAGCAACCCGTCTACGAACAGCCGCAGCCCCACTTCGGTAGGGACACGGCCCGCCGAGGTGTGCGGGGCGTGGAGCAGACCCAGGTCTTCCAGATCAGCCATGACGTTGCGGATGGTGGCGGGCGAGAGATTGATCGGCAGGCGCTTGGACAGGGTCCGGGAGCCGATCGGCTCCCCGCCTTCCAGGTAGTCGTCGACGATCTGGCGAAAGATCGTGCGCGAGCGCTCATTCAGTTCGATGATCGTCATCGGCTCTTGATCCGCGGCACTCACCCGTACCCCGCGCCGTCTCAAAGGAACGAACGGAGCCGGTCTCTCCGGACGCGGGGCGGCCGACCGCAACCGGCCGCTTCAACGAGCGCTGGAGATTTAGTTGCCGGGCCGGAAGCCGTCAACGCGGCCGGGGTTTACCGCACCGCCGGCGGGGGCTAGGGTCGCGGCATGGATGACCCCGGCTCCCTCCTCCGTCCGTTCGGTCGTGGCGCCGACGCCCTGCGCGCGGTGAGGATCGACATCGATGTGAACAAGCATGCCGAAGGATCCTGCCTGATCCGGTTCGGCGACACCCAGGTGCTCTGCACCGCCACCGTCGAGGACCGCACCCCCGGCTGGCTGCGGGATACCGGCCGCGGCTGGGTGACCGCCGAATACGGCATGCTGCCCCGGGCCACCACCGAGCGCACCGCCCGAGAGGCCGCCCAGGGCCGGCAGTCCGGGCGCACTCAGGAGATTCAGCGGCTGATCGGCCGCTCGCTGCGCGCCGTGACCGACCTCCCGGCCATGGGCGAGATGCAGGTGCGGGTCGACTGCGACGTTCTCCAGGCCGACGGCGGCACCCGCACCGCGGCGATCACCGGCGGCTACGTTGCCCTCTACCTGGCATTCCGGCGACTGACCGACCTCGGCCTGCTGACCACGATCCCGCTGACCGACCAAGTTGCAGCGGTCTCCTGCGGCCTCTATCAGCAGACGGCGATCCTCGACCTCGACTACGCCGAAGACAGCAATGCCGCCACCGACGCCAACTTCGTGATCACCGGCCGGGGCGGGATCGTCGAGATTCAGGGCACCGCCGAGGCGACGCCGTTCACCGAGGAGCAATTCCTGGCGCTGCTCGCCCTCGCCAGGACGGGCATCGGCGAGCTGGTGTTGCTGCAACGCCAGGTCCTCGGCCTGGACTGAGCGGGGACGGTCATGCCGCGCCTGCTCGCCGGCGAGCCGCTGGTGATCGCCAGCCATAATCCTGGCAAGGTCCGCGAGATCGGCGAGCTGCTCGAACCGTTCGGCATCAGCGTCACCGCCGCCGGCGCCCTTGGCCTGCCTGAACCGGAGGAAACGGGCGCAACCTTTGTCGACAACGCCCGGATCAAGGCGGAAGCAGCAGCGGCGGGGAGCGGCCGGCCGGCGCTCGCCGACGATTCCGGCCTGGTCGTCCCGGCCCTTGGCGGCGCACCCGGCATCCACTCGGCGCGCTGGGGCGGGCCGGCCAAGGATTTCACCCTGGCGATGGAAACGCTCGAGGCGGCGCTCGCCGGCAAGTCCGACCGCCGCGCCTCCTTCGTCTGCGCGCTGGCGCTGGCCTGGGCGGACGGCCACACCGAGGTGTTCGAGGGCGAGGTCCACGGCCGGCTGATCTGGCCACCGCGCGGCGACCGCGGCTTCGGCTATGACCCGATGTTCGTCGCCAACGGCCATGACGTCACCTTCGGGGAGATGGATCCGGCCGAGAAGCACCGGATCAGCCATCGTGCCGCCGCGTTCGCCCGGCTGGTGGCCGGGTGCATACGGCCGTGACCGTCGCGGCAGCCGCCGCCGGCGAGCCGTTGTCGATCTATATCCACTGGCCGTGGTGCCGGTCGAAATGCCCCTACTGCGACTTCAACAGCTACGCCGCTGACGCCATCGACCAGCGCCGCTGGCGGAAGGCGCTGCTCCGCGAGCTGGCCGGCGAAGCCGCGGCGACGGCTCACCGTCCGGTCGCCACAGTGTTTTTCGGCGGTGGCACCCCGTCTCTCATGGAGCCGGAGACGGCAGGCGCGCTGATCGCGGCGGTCCGCGCGTGCTGGCCACACGGGTCCGATCCGGAAATCACCCTGGAGGCGAACCCGTCAACCGTGGAGACGGGGCGGTTCCGCGCTTTCCGGGATGCCGGCGTCAACCGGGTCTCGCTCGGTGTTCAGTCGTTTGACGACGCCGCGCTCCGGTTCCTCGGCCGCGGCCATGATGCGGCCGGAGCCTGCCGCGCGATCGCCACGGCCGCGACGACGTTTCCCCGTGTCTCCTTCGACCTGATCTCCGCCCTGCCCGGCCAGACCGCAGCCGATTGGCGCGCGCAGCTGGACACCGCCGTGGACCTCGCCGGTGAGCACCTCTCCGTCTACCAGCTGACCATCGAGCGCGGCACCGCCTTCCATGAGGCCGGGCTTGCGGCCGCGGACGAGGACACCGGAGCGGCCCTGCACGAGCTGACCGCTGATCGTCTGGCCGCGGCCGGGCTGCCTGCCTACGAGATCTCCAATCACGCCCGGCCGGGGGCGGAGGGCCGCCACAATCTGCTGATCTGGCAGGGCGGTGACTACCTTGGCATCGGCCCTGGCGCCCATGGCCGGCTGACCACCGACGGCACGACGGCGGCGACGACCCGGACCCCCGCACCGCGGCGCTGGCTGGAAGAAGTGGAGCGCACGGGCACCGCGATCGCCCGGGCGGTGCGGCTGAGCAGGGAGGAACGGATCGAGGAGCTGATGATTTTCGGCCTTCGGCTCACCGACGGCATCCGCCGCGACCGATTCCGCGCCCTGACCGGCCTCGACATCGAAGCGGCGATCGACCCGTCGGCGCTCGCCATCCTCAGGGAGGGCGGCTACGTGATCGCCGATGCGGCCGGCCTGCGCGCCACCCCGTCGGGCCGGCTTTGCCTGAACAGCGTGCTGGCAGCGCTGCTGCGCTGAGCGAACCCGTCAACTGCCGGCAACGGCGCCGAAACGGCCGGGCGCCGGATCGATAATCCGCGGGCCGCCCGGGTCGACCTCGAGGATCGCCAGACCGCGCTCGGCGACGCCGTCCGGGCCGAACCGGAACAGGCCGTCGCTGCCGTAGAAGCCGCCCGGCGCGGTGAGCAAGGTCTGGTCGAAGCCCGCGGCGCCGTAGGTGCGGGAAAGCACCGCAGCGAGGGCGGTGGCATCGTAGGCGAGGCTGGCCAGCCGCGGCGGCCGGGCGCCGTAAACCTGCTGATACTTGGCGACGAATCCCGACCGTGAGGCGGGATCGGCCGAGGCGTACCAGCCGCCGACCAGCGCCGGTTCGTTGCCGATCCGCGGCTGATCCCAGGTGCCGGTTCCGAGGATCTGGACGGTATCGCCGATGCCATAGGCCGGCAGGTAGGCGGCGACCGCCCCCACCCGCTGGCCGAGTTCCGCGATCATCAGCGCCTCGAAGGACGCCGTCGGCGCTGCGCCCCCGCCAGCACCGGCGCCCTGGCTGGCAAGGCGCTCCACCACCGACGAGAAATCGAGAGAGTTGGGATCGACCATGTCGATCCGCACCACTTCACTGCCCAGCGCGTTCGCCGTCTGATTGACGGACTGGGCAATCACCGCACCGTAGGCGTTATCAGGGGTGATCACCGCGAACCGGTCGAGACCGCGATCGCGGGCGTAGCGGAGAATTCGCCGAACTTCGCCCTGGGGGGTGAATCCCATGACGAACACGCCCGGGCTGGCAGCACTGGCATCGCTGGAAAACGAGATCACCGGGACACCGGCGTTGCGGGCCGGCTCGGCGACCGCCCGTGTCGAGCCGGAGAGCAGCGGGCCGATGATCAGCCGTGCGCCTTCAGCGACAGCCTTCTGGGCGGCCTGGGCTGCCGTCTCTGGATTGCCCGCGGTATCGTAGGGGAGCAGCTCGAAGCTGCCGCCGGCAAAGTCGAACAGGGCAAGCTGGGCGGCGTTCCACATCGCCTCGCCGAGATCGCCGTGACGGCCACTGCGCGGCAGCAGCACAGCCACCCGGGTCGTGTTTTCCCCGGCCGCAACCGGGTCGGCGCCGCCGGCATCGATCGCCAGCCGCGAGTCGGCACTGAGCAGGTTGGTGGGCGGGCCGTCAGCGACGGTGATCGCCTGCGGCCCGGAACCCGGCGGCTGGACCGCTGAAGCCTGGGGTTCGGCCGGCGCGGGCGCCGTGTTACGATTTCCCGTCGATTCGCAGGCGGCCGCCAGCACCGCAAGGATGAGGAGACATGTCGCATAAATCGCGCTCCGGCAAGCGCCGGTCCACGCCGTCCGCCGACGGGCGCCGCCGCCGGGAAGCGCCCGCGAGTTCACCCGTACCTGCATCGCTTCAGCCATTGCCCGCCTCGACCCCTTCCAATTCCGATAGCGCATGCCCGGTTGCCGACAGCGAAGGTATCGGTCATGTGCCGCCAAGTAAACCACAGGCGGACCGCACGGGCAGCAAAGCTCCCGGCGGCCTGACGGCGGGCCTCTATGTGGTGGCGACGCCGATCGGCAATGCCGGCGACATCACGCTGCGTGCCCTCGCAGTCCTCGCCGGCTGCGATGCGATTGCCTGCGAAGACACCCGGGTGACCGCACGGTTGCTGGCAATCCATCAGATAGCCCGGCCGCTCATCGCCTATCATGACCACAATGCGGCGCGAATTCTGCCACGATTGATCGAGCGGGTTGCTGCGGGGCAGCGGATCGCCCTGGTTTCGGACGCCGGCACGCCGCTGATTTCCGATCCCGGCTACCGGCTGGTGCGGGCCTGCCGCGAGGCCGGCCTGGCAGTGGTGCCGGTCCCCGGACCCTCAGCGGTGCTGAGCGCGCTGTGCGTCGCCGGACTGCCGACCGACCGGTTCCTGTTTGCCGGCTTTCCGCCCACGAAGGCGGCGTCGCGCCGGCGGTTCCTCGGCGAGCTGGCCTGCGTTCCGGCAACCCTCGTGCTGTTCGAATCAGGACCCCGGCTGGCGGCCTCGCTGGCGGACATGGCGGCGGCGTTCGGTCTTCGGGACGTGACAATTGCCCGGGAGCTGACCAAGAAGTTCGAGGAGGTGCGCACCGGCACCCTGGCGGAGATGGCGGCCGCCGCGGCCGCCGCTGAGCCGCCGCGCGGCGAGATCACCCTGGTCATCGCACCGCCCTCGCCCGCCGCCGCGCCCGACGAGAGGGAGGTCGACGCGCTGCTCGAGCAGGCCCTTACCGAAAACTCGGTCAGCGCAGCGGCGAGCCGGGTTGCCGCCGAGACCGGGGTGGCGAAGCGGATCGTTTACGCCCGTGCCCTGGCGCTGGCCGGCCAGCCCGGCGGCACCCGGGACGAGGGCTGATCAGTGCCGCTGTCCACCGAGCGCCGACGGTCGGCCCGCCGCTTCGGACAGTCGGCGGAAGCCCTGTGCCGGCTGGCCCTGCGGCTCCGTGGCTATACGATCGTTGCCAGCAACGTGAAGACTCCCGTCGGCGAGCTGGATATCGTCGCCCGCCGCGGAGAGGTGGTGGTGTTCATCGAGGTGAAGGCCCGTGAGGGGCTCGACGCGGCCGGGGAGGTGCTGACCCGGAACCAGCGGCGGCGGATCGAGCGGGCCGCCGAGTGGTATCTGCAGCCGCGCCCGGCGCTGGCCGCGCTCGGCCGGCGGTTCGACCTGATGCGGGTGGCTCCGCGCCGCTGGCCGGAGCATCTGCGCGACGCCTGGCGGCCGGAGAATTAGGGACGGGGCCGGCGCGCCGGTTCACCGCGCTGTGGGCGCCGCTTGATTCCACCGCTGTGCTCGCCGTTAATAGCGGCCCGGTCGTCACCTGAGGCTTCCATATGGCCCTAGAAGTCGCCATCCAGATGGACCCCATCGCCGGCATCGACATCGACGCCGACTCCACCTTTGCCCTCGCCCTGGAGGCGCAGCGGCGCGGTCATTCGCTCTGGCATTACCTGCCGCAGTGCCTGTCGCTGTCGGGCGGGCGGGTGACAGCGAAAGCCCGGCCGCTGACCGTCCAGCGGCAGCGCGGCGATCACTTCGCGCTTGGCGAGGAGCACCTCCTCAACCTCGCCGACGTGGACATGGTGCTGATGCGTCAGGACCCGCCGTTTGACATGGCCTACATCACCGCCACCCACGTCCTCCAGCACGTCCACCCCCGCACCCTGGTGGTCAACGATCCGGTTGAGGTCCGCAATGCGCCGGAGAAGCTGTTCGTCACCCACTTCCCGGAGCTGATGCCGCCGACCCTGATCAGCGCCGACCGCGGCGAGATCATCGCCTTCCGCGCCCAGCATCGCGACATCATCGTCAAGCCGCTGTTCGGCAACGGCGGCGCCGGAGTGTTTCACATCGACCCGGACGACGACAATCTGAACGCCCTGCTCGAGCTGTTCACCTCGCTCTACCGCGAGCCGATCGTCGTCCAGAAGTACCTTCCGGAGATCCGGGCCGGCGACAAGCGGATCATCCTGATTGACGGCCGCGCTGCCGGGGCGATCAGCCGGGTGCCGGCGGCGGGTGAGGCCCGCGCCAACCTGCACGTGGGCGGCAAGGCGCTGCGGACGACCCTGACCCCGCGTGAGGAGGAGATCTGCGAGACCATCGGCCCGGAGCTGAAAGCCCGCGGCCTGGTGTTCGCCGGCATCGACGTGATCGGCGATTACCTCACCGAGATCAATGTCACCTCGCCCACCGGCATCCAGGAGATCAGCCGCTTCGACGGCACCGACTTGGCCGCTGAGCTGTGGGATGCCTTTGAGGCGCGGTTCGAATTGAGCCGGGGCGAGGTGGCGTATGGGCAGCACTGAGGCGAGCCTGGCTTCCGCTGAAATCATTGCGACCTGTCGGCAGATGCAGGCAGCGGGGATCAACCAGGGTACCTCCGGCAACGTCTCCGTCCGCCACGGTGACGGGCTGCTGATCACCCCTTCGGGCGTGCCATACGATCGGCTCGAGCCCGCAGACATCGTTTTCGTCGGCATGGACGGGCACGCCGAGGGAGACCTGGCGCCGTCGTCCGAATGGCGCTTCCACCGCGACATCCTCGCCGCCCGGGAAGACATCCAGGCCATCGTCCACGCCCATCCCATCTACGCCACCTCCCTGGCGATCCGCCGCCAGGATATCCCCGCCGTCCACTACATGATCGCCGCCGCCGGCGGGCCGACGATCCGCTGCGCCCCCTATGCGACCTACGGCACCGAAATCCTCTCCGCCTACGCCGTCGAAGCGCTGGAAGGCCGCCTGGCCTGCCTGCTTGCCAATCACGGGATGATCGCCTGCGGGCCGACCCTGGACCGGGCCCTGTGGCTGGCCGTGGAGGTGGAGACCCTCGCCCGGCAGTATGTCCTGGCCCTCCTCCTCGGTGGACCGGCGATCCTCCCGGACGACGAAATTGCCCGGGTGGTGGAGACATTCAAAGGCTACGGCCCGCGGGGCAAAGCGTAGGGCGGTCCTGCCTGGTATCGATTCTCAGTCGCTTTTCGGTCGCGATCCGTCACGAAACTGTAATATCTTCCCGGTCGGGCCGGTTCTGTCGGGAACCGGCGCCGCGATGCGGGAGGCAGCGATGGATGATGCGTTCCTGATCGGCCGGGTCCGGCTCGATTTCCACGTCGAAGGCGAGGTAGACGCCCGCGACGATCTGTCGGCTGCGGCGTTCGATGCCGACGGCCGGCTGTGGTGCGCCTCCGACGAACTGACCGGGGTTCACCGCTTGGACCCGGTGGCGCGGGGTGTGTTCGCAAAAGCCGAACTGTTCGATCTGGCGGCGCCGCTCGGCTTGCCCGCCGATGACGATGGCGACGTCGACGAAATCGACATCGAAGGCTTGGACGTCGCCGACGGGGCGCTGTGGATCGCCGGCTCCCACACCAGCACGCGCAAGAAGCCCAAAGGCAAGAACCGCGGCAAGGACATCAGCCGACTCGCCGAAGTCAAGCGCCGGCCGAACCGCTACCTCCTGGCGCGGGTTCCGCTCACCAACGATAAGCCGGCGGCGAACATTGCCCGCCTCCCGTTCACGCCCCACGGCAACGCGCTCACCGAAGCCCTGCTGACCGATCCGCACCTGGGTCCGTTCCTGCACATTCACCGTCCCGAAGCCCCGACGCTGCAGCTGGCCAGCAAGGAAAACGGCTTTGACATTGAGGGCCTTGCCGTTCACGACGGCCGGGTTTTTCTCGGCCTGCGCGGGCCAGTGCTGCGCGGCCTCGCGGCACTGATCCTGGAGGTGGAGCCCGAAGCCGATGGCGACGGCGCGCTCGCCCTCGGGCCGATCGGCGATGACGGTCGGCCGTATCGCAAGCATTTCGTCGAACTCGGCGGGATGGGCATCCGCGATCTGTGCTGGGCGGGGGACGACCTGCTCATCCTCGCCGGTCCGACCCTGGACCTGACCGGCCTGCAGACCGTCTGGCGCCTGCGCAAGGCGGCAAGGCTCAGCGATGACAGCCTGACCCTGAGCGCCGACAAGGAGTTGCGCCGGGTCTTTGACCTGCCGCTGGTCCGGGATGCCGACAAGGCGGAGGGCATCGACCGGTTCGACGGCCTCGGCGAGCCGGGCGTTCTTGTTGTTTACGATGCGCCGGCACCGGCGCGCAAACGCCAGGGCGGGGTGGCCCTGGCTGACGTGTTCAGCCTGCCGGAACGCTGACGACGGAGTGGCGAGGCCGGGACGTGGCGGGACGACCGTCCGGTCCTATCGCCAGTATTCCTCGGCGGCGATGGCGAAGTTGAGCTGCTGACCGCCGCCGATGTAGGCGGTGGTGATGCCGATCAGGTTGCCGTACTGGTCGAACAGGCCGCCCCCGGACGAGCCTTCGGAAATCGGCGCGGTGGTCTGGACGTAGCGGGTGCCGTCCCGGTCCCGCAGGCCCGAGACCAGCCCCTCGCCAAGGGTCCGCTCAAGCCCCTTCGGCGTGCCAATGGTGAACACCCGCTCGCCCACGTCGATATCGTCGAACCGCCGGATCCCCGGCACCGGCGACAACGCCAGACCCTCGACGGCGAGGACGCAGCGGTCGCTCGGCGGGTCGGCCGCAACCAGCCGGGCCCGCACCTGATCCTCGCCCTGCAGGGCGTAGACGGTCGGCCGCCCCTCGATCACGTGGCAATTGGTCAGCAGATGGCTGAACGAGACCGCCACCGCGGAGCCGAGCGAGACATCGCCGCCCCGCCGGCGGCGAAGGTCACGGGAGCTCCGCGCCGCGATCAGCACCCACACGGAATCGCCCACCTGCCGGAACAGCGCACTTGGCTCCAGCGGCCGGGATTTGGGCGCCGCCGCCGGGATCACGCCGGAGCGGTTCCAGGCGGCTGCGCTGCCGCTGGATGCTCCCCGCGCCGCCGTCGTCGTGCCGCGCCCGGTCATCTCCGCGGCCAGCGCCGAGAGAAGCCGCGGGGAGACCGCACCGTCGGCGGGCAGACCGCGGTCCTGCTGGAAGCGGCGGACGGCACTCCGGGTTTGCGGGCCGATCCTTCCATCCGCCGGCCCGGGATCGTAGCCGAGAGCCTCAAGCATCCGCTGCGCCGAACGGATCTCGGCGCGGGTCAGTTGTGGCGCTGCTGCCTCAGGGGCCCGCGGCGCCGTGGTGACCCGTGAAGCGCTCAAGTCTTCCACCCACCGGCGGGCGCCGCTGCGGCAACCCACGCCCTCGCCGATCGTCACCTCTCCGCGCGGCTGTTCCAGCGTCCAGCGGTAAGCGCGGCAGGGCGTGCCATTGCTCTGGTAGAATGTTCGGGTGACCGTGACTGTTCCGACGCTTCCCGTCGCCGGGTTAGACCAGCGGCTGACGGCGTTGGTCTGCTCGTTCTCAAGAACAGAGTTGATCGCGGACAGCAGGATCGGCCGGTCCTGGCCGCTGACCTGAGCAGCGGCAGACGCGAGTGTCAGGGCGATGCCAAGCCCGACCAGCCAACCGGCAAGGCGTGAAAACAGCCGGTCGGCGTATGCACTCGCTGCGTACCCCCTCCGCCGGGTCTGGGCCCGCCGAGCCTGGGGCCCTTGGCCGGTCCGCATGGCCGTGGAACCGCCCTTCAGGCGGTCGCGACGGCCTTATCGGCGAACAGCTTCTGCAACTCTCCGGCTTCGTACATCTCGCGGACGATATCGCAGCCGCCGACGAACTCACCCTTGACGTAGAGCTGAGGAATGGTCGGCCAACTGCTGAACTGCTTGACCCCCTCGCGGAGGCTCGGGTCGGTCAGGACGTCGATGCCGGTGAACTTGACCCCGAGTTGACTCAACACCTGCACAACGGCCGCGGAGAAGCCGCACTGCGGAAACATCGGCGTGCCCTTCATGTACAGGACGACGTCGTTGTCTTCCAGGTCCCGGCGGATCCGGGTGAACACGGCGTTATCGCTCATTCTCTCTCAAACCTTCCTGGGTCTGTCGAAGTCGATTTGTTGTGCTGAAGGGCCGGGGCTCAGGCGGTCTCAGGTGCCGCCGTCTGCAATGCCAGGGCATGCAGCTCGCCGCCCATCCGGCCCTGCAGGGCTTGGTAGACCATCTGGTGTTGCTGAACGCGGGTCTTGCCGGCGAACGCGCTGGAGACGACCGACGCCGCATAATGGTCACCGTCGCCGCGGAGATCTTCGATCGTCACCTCTGCGTCGGGCAGGGCTGCCTTAATCAGGCGCTCGATTTCAGCCGCATCCATGGCCATGATGACACCTTTCAGTTCCACGCCGCACCCCCGCGACCTTCAAACAAGACCTTGAAAGCAAATGTTGATCTCAGGCCATGTAGTCCGGGAGCCAAGCCTCGTGAATGGCAGCCAGATCCGAAAGGGATATGGCCTGCCCGTCCGGAAGCGTCAACCGGTCGCCACCGCTCAGCCCCAGCCGCTCAGCCGGCACACCGGCGGCGTCGGCGGCCGCCTCAACGCTGCCGGCCGAGGCCGGCCGGACGGCAACGACGTAGCGGCCCTGATCCTCCCCGAACAGCCGGGCATGGGCCGGGCGATCACCGATCACCCCGGGATGCAAAGCAATCCCGTGGCCGCCGGCGATCGCCATCTCGGCCAGCGCGACGAGCACGCCACCGTCTGAAACGTCCTGGCACGCAGCGATCTGTCCGGCGGCGATGAGCGCCTGCACCAGATGACCGGCCCGCCGTTCGGCGGCCAGATCCACCGGCGGTGGCGCCCCTTTGTCCTCGCCGGCCAAGTCGCGGAGGTAGAGCGAACGGCCGAGCCAGCCGGCTCCGCCTTCCGGCCCGCCGAGCTCGATCAGCACCAGGCCGGGGCCCGGCAGCGCCGGGGAGACCCGCCGGGCAAGGTCGGCAATCAGCCCGACTCCGCCGACCGTGGGCGTCGGTGGGATCGCCACGCCGCTGGTCTCGTTGTAGAGCGACACGTTGCCGGAGACGACCGGGAAATCGAGCGCCCGGCAGGCTTCGGCCATGCCGGTGACGCAGCCCGCGATCTGGCCCATGACCGCCGGTTTCTCGGGATTACCGAAGTTCAGGCAGTCGGTGATCGCCAGTGGCCGCGCCCCGGTGGCGATGAGATTGCGCCAGCATTCGACGACCGCTTGGCGGCCGCCGACGATCGGATCCGCGAAGCAGTAGCGGGGCGTGCAGTCAGTGGCGAGCGCCAGGCCTTTCCCGGTGCCATGAACCCGGACCACCGCGGCGCCGAAGCCCGGACCGGCGACCGTGTCAGCCATCACCATGTGGTCGTACTGCTCCCAGATCCATCGCTTCGAGCCGAGGTCGGGGCCGCCGAGCAGGCGCGCCAGCGCCTCCAGCGGCGGCACGGCCGGCACATCGCCGGCGGCGACGACCGCCGAGCGCGGCGTCTCGATCCATGGCCGGTCGTAGCTTGGTGCCGCCCGGGCGAGCGGATCGATCGGCAGATCGCAGACCAGCTCGCCGCGATGGCGGAGCTGCATGCGGCCGGTGTCGGTGGTCCGGCCGATCACCGCGAAGTCGAGCTCCCATTTCGCGAACACGGCGCGCGCCGCGTCCTCGTGCCCCGGGCGCAGGACCATCAGCATCCGCTCCTGACTTTCCGAGAGCATGATCTCGTAGGCGCTCATCCCGGTCTCGCGGACCGGCACCGTGTCCAGGTCCAGCTCCAGGCCGAGGCCGCCCTTGGAGGCCATCTCGAACGATGAGGAGGTCAGCCCGGCCGCGCCCATGTCCTGGTTGGCGATGATCGCATCGCCGGCCATGAGCTCCAGGCACGCCTCGATCAGCAGCTTTTCCGTAAACGGATCGCCCACCTGAACGGTCGGGCGTTTCTCCTCGGTGTCGTCGGCAAATTCCGCCGAGGCCATCGTCGCGCCGTGAATGCCGTCGCGGCCCGTCTTGCTGCCGACGTAA
>CAYVUM010000088.1:342-14211 GCA_964454795.1 uncultured Rhodospirillaceae bacterium | reverse complement strand
GGTGGCGCTGGCGAAAGGGCTTCTCCTGGTCTCGGCCGCGCCGCTGACCCGCTCTTCCTATCACGCTGACCGCGACTTCGCGGCCCTTCAGGCGGCACGCCACTCCCGTCTTGCAGGCGCCTGAGCGCCCGCCGTAAGGCCTGTGATGCCGACCCATGCCGAGAAGCGTATTGTCCCTTACACGCCCGAACAGATGTTCGATCTGGTGGCCGGCGTTGAGCGGTATCCCGAGTTCCTGCCCTGGTGTGTGGCCTCGCGGATCCGCAGGCGCGATCCCGGCCGCGGCTTCGTCGCCGATCTGGTCATCGGCTACAAGATGGTCCGCGAGCGGTTCACCTCCCACGTCTCGGTGCAGCGGCCTGACCGGATCGACGTTGCCTATTCCGAGGGACCGTTCAAGTATCTGAACAATCACTGGGAATTCATGCCGCATCCGGAGGGGTGCGAGATCGACTTCTATGTGGACTTCGAGTTCCGCAGCAAAATGCTGCAATCGGTGATCCGCCGCCTGTTCAATGAGGCCGTGCAGCGCATGGTGACCGCCTTCGAGCGCCGCGCCCACGATCTTTACGGATCGCAGTCATCAGCCCGCGAACTGGTCGGCAAGCAGCTCGCCGAGAAGGGCTAGCGCAGCGGTCACGGTTGCCGCCCGCACCGCTTCGCGGTCACCCGGGAAAACGTGGCGGACGTGGAGCACTTCGCCGCCGCGGCTGGCCGCTGCCATGTGGACGAGACCGACCGGACGATCCGGTGAGCCGCCCCCCGGTCCCGCAATGCCGGTGACGGCGATGACCGCATCGACCGGCGCGGCGGCCAGCGCTCCCGTCGCCATGGCCCGGGCCACTGGCTCGCTGACCGCACCATGGGCGTCGAGGAGATCGGCGGGGACCCCCAGGTGAGCGGTTTTGGCGGTGTTGGAGTACGTGACAAAGCCGCGGTCGAACACCCGTGATGAGCCCGGGACAGCGGTCAGCACCGCCCCGATCAGGCCGCCCGTGCAGGACTCCGCCGTTGCAAGTGTCAGGTGCGCCCGTTGACAGCGCTCGAGCAGCGCCGCGGCCCGGTCGAGGGTTCCCGGCTCGATCACGGCAGCCCGACCCTCAACTCGGCGAGCACCGTGACGGCGATCAGCGCCAGGGTGCCGGCGATCATGTCGTCGAACATCGCTCCGAAGCCTCCGGTGAGATTGCGGTCGGCCCACGAGACCGGCCAGGGTTTGAGGACATCAAAAACCCGGAATAGCACGAACGCGGCGATGACATAGAGCGGCTCGTTAGGGACGCTGAGCAGCGCCAGCCACTGGCCGGCGACCTCGTCGATCACCACCTCCCGCGGATCGTCGACGCCGTCGCGGCGGATGACCACCTCGGCGGCCCAAACGCCGCTCGCGAACACCGCCAGAGCCGCCAGCATCAGCCCGAGACCGCCGGCGACCGACGCAATCGCCCAGCCGATCGGCAGCGCGATCAGCGATGCCCAGGTGCCCGGTGCCAGCGGCAGAAAGCCGACCCCGAAGCCGGTGGCAATCATCTTCGGAAGGTCGAACGGCCGGAGCGGCAGAGCCGCATGCGGGTGTGACATCCTCTGGCGCTCCCGTCGTCGCGTCCCGCCGTCGCACCCGAGGCCTTGGCGGACGCCACTCTCTCCCGCAACAGATACAGTCGACGCCCCCCGGCGACAACAATCCCCACCGGTGCCGGCACCCGCGGCTTCGCCGCCGGGAGCCGGGTCTGTCCCGCCGTTGATCCGGCCAAGGTCACGGCATATCGGCGGTTTTGCCCGGCTTGCGGCTTTCGAAACCGGCCGGGCCGGAGATCTGGTGTGCGTTTCCGACAACAATGACGGGAGTTCTTTCCCGAAAACGCGTGATCTGCCGCTCACGACCGTGTTATCGGAACGCTGAGCGGGCGCTCCGGTGCTGGGAGGGGCCGTTTGGGTGTTGAGGGTTGAGAGAGGCGCATCAGCGCCCAGGGAGCGCTCTTTGCAAAGAGGTCATACCCCCGGGCGGCCGCAGCCGTCCGTCCAATCTCCGGCTGCGCCCATCGCGCACGGCCCGTGTGAACCGGTTGGCCCGGGATCGGCGTGCCATCCACCGGGGAGCCGTTCAGGACCACCGGGGAGCCGTTCAGGAATTGAGAAGCGCCGGCGGAGGCGGCAATTGATCGCCGGTCTTGCCCTGGCCGTCCTGACCGGCTGGTCCACCTACGCCACCTGGGGCTTCATCGAGACCTCCCAGGCGCTTGAGGATAAGGATCTGGCACTGGCCGAGGCCCGCTCGGTCTACCGGCATCTGGCTGACGCGCATGCGGCGGCGCAGGCCGAATGGTCGGCAACCGGAGACCGTTTCCTGGCCGTGACCGGGAGCCTTGGCGCGCACTCGCAAGCGGTAGCGGCGACCCTGGACGCGGCCCGGGAGCGCATCGCTTGGCTGCAGGGGCGGCTGGCGCGGGCCCGGAGCGAGCGGGCTGCCCTGGAGGCCGCGATGATCCGCGTCGAGGCCGATCTCCATGACATGGTCCTCTCGGCCGACGGCTACACGGTGCCCGGCCTCGGCGACGAGATCGACGGCTATCTGTGGGCGGCCGGCGCTGGGGAGAGCGTTCTGGCGGCTCCCGCTGTGCGCCTGCGCGAGGCCGCCGAAACCGTCGGCACCAAACTGGACGCGCTGGCGAGCTCACGGAGGGAGATCCTGCGCTGGGTCGGCGACCAGGCCGCCGACCGCATCGCTTTCATGGAGCAGCTGATGGAGAATACCGGCCTCGATCCCGATGTCTGGCTACGCCGGACCGGGGAGCCGGGCGCCGGCGGGCCGTTTGTTGCGGCGACCCCGGCTGATCCGGAGCTGAGAGCGGACGCCAGCGCCCTCGAAGCCCGGCTTGCCCGCTGGGATACGCTGCGCGGCCTCGTCGACGACCTGCCAGTCGCGGCGCCGCTGGCCGGATTCACCGTCCGCAGCGCCTTCGGTCCCCGGCGCGACCCGTTCAACGGCCGCCGCGCCATGCACAACGGCGTGGACCTGGATGCGCCGTACAAATCGCCGGTGCAGGCCACCGCGCCCGGCCGGGTCGCCTATGCCGGATGGCGGCGTGGATACGGCCGGCTCGTGGAGATTCATCACAGTCCACGGCTGAAAACCCGGTTCGCCCATCTGGCGGTGATCCGTGTCGAAAAAGGCCAGCGGGTCGATCGCGGTGACATCGTCGGCCTCCTCGGCAGCAGCGGACGGTCGAGCGGTGCCCACCTCCATTATGAGATCATCGTTGACGGCGTTCCCCGTGATCCGATGACCTTCATCCGCATGGGTCAGGCCGTCGCCCTTCCGTCCATGCCTTGACACCGGGCGCGAGCAGACTCCCAGGATCGCAAACGGGCACCCGTTCAACGCGATGGTGACCGGCACCGGGACAGTGCGGTATTCTGTGTGCGGGTGAACCGCGGGACGAGGAGGGCAGCCCGACCGATGACCGCCGACGTCGCAGTCCGCAGCGAAACCGCCGCAGCGGTGATGGAGCGGCTCGGCCGCCAAGCGCGAGCCGCCGCCGCCGTGCTCGCCACCACCGCGACCGACGCCAAGGACACGGCGCTGACCGCCGCCGCCGCCGCCTTGCGGGCGCGGCGCGAGCAGGTTCTGACGGCGAATAGCCGCGACATGGCCGCCGCGAAGGCCAGGGGGCTGTCGGCGGCGATGCTCGACCGCCTGGCTCTGGACGATCGCCGGATCGAAGGCATGGCCCGCGGACTGGACGAAATCGCCGCGTTGCCGGACCCTGTCGGCGCCGTGATCGCTGCCTGGGAGCGCCCGAACGGCCTGGCGATCAGCCGCGTGCGCACGCCGCTCGGCGTCGTCGGGGTGATTTATGAATCCCGTCCCAATGTCACCGCGGACGCTGGCGCTCTCTGCCTGAAGGCGGGCAATGCGGCGATCCTGCGCGGCGGCTCGGAGAGCTTCCATTCATCGGCGGCGATCATGGCCTGCCTCGCGGACGGTCTTGCCGCCGGTGGCCTTCCGGAGGCGGCGATCCAGCTCGTTCCCACCACCGACCGGGCGGCCGTCGGGGTGATGCTGACAATGACCGACACCATCGACGTCATCGTCCCCCGCGGTGGCAAGTCCCTGATCGAGCGGGTGAGTGCTGAGAGCCGGGTGCCGCTGTTCAAGCACCTGGACGGGATCTGCCACACCTACATCCACGCCGCCGCCGAGCCGGATAAGGCCCGCCGGGTCGCCGTCAACGCCAAGATGCGGCGAACCGGCATCTGCGGGGCGACCGAGACCCTGCTCGTCGACCGGGCGATTGCCGCGACGGTGTTGCCGGCGACGATTACCGAGCTGCGGGCCGCCGGCTGTACCATTCGTGGCGATGCGGCGGTGCGCGCGCTCGACCCGGCGGTGGAACCAGCGACCGACGCCGACTGGGATACCGAGTATCTGGACGCGATCCTGTCGATCCGAATCGTCGACGGCCTTGATGCCGCAATCGACCACATCCGTCGCCATTCGTCCCAGCACACCGAAGCGATCCTCACCGAGGACCCGGCGGCCGCCGACCGCTTTGTTGAGAGCCTCGACAGCGCGATCCTGATGGTCAATGCCTCGACCCAGTTCGCCGACGGCGGCGAGTTCGGGATGGGCGCGGAGATCGGTATCTCCACCGGCAAGCTGCACGCCCGGGGGCCCGTCGGCGTTGAGCAGCTCACCAGTTTCAAGTACATCGTCCGCGGTGACGGCCAATGCCGGCCCTGAGTCCCGGCGCGCTCGCCCCGCCGACCGGATGGCGGCCGCCTGCGCCGGGGGTGGCACCGGCGTTCAGCGTGACGATATCGAGATGATGAACGCTCAGGCTTCCGTCCGCAGGGTCGGTCTGCTCGGCGGGTCCTTCAATCCCGCCCACGAAGGGCACCGGCACATTTCCGTCGCCGCCTTGAGCTGGCTCGAGCTCGATGCGGTGTGGTGGCTGGTCTCGCCACAGAACCCGCTGAAGGGCACTGAAGACATGGCGCCGCTGGCCGAGCGGATCGTGAACGCCCGTGCCGTCGCCCGGCATCGGCAGATCAATGTTACCGGGATCGAAGAGGAGCTGGGAACGGTCTATACCATCGACACCATCGCCGCCCTTCAGGCAAGATTCCCGGACCTCAGGTTCGTCTGGCTGATGGGCGCCGACAACATGGTGCAGATACCGCATTGGAAAGGCTGGCGGCAGCTGTTCGCCCGGGTGCCGGTTGCCGTGTTCCCGCGGCCTTCCTATTCTGACCGGGCGTTGGCGGGGGAGGCGGCGCAAGCCTTTGCCGATGCCCGCGTTCCGGTCTCGCAGGCCCGGGACCTGGCCGATCTGGAGCCTCCGGCATGGCTGTACCTGCCGACCCGCCCGCACGCAGCGTCGGCAACCCGGATCCGCGAGGAACGGGAAGCGCGACAGCGCTCCCGGCCGGCTGCGGGGCAGCGGGCCACCGGCTCGCCGCTAAAGGTCGACGGGCGGCCCTGAGATGCAGGACCGGAAACATGCAAGTGTCTCTCAACAGGTGAAGGAAGCGCGGCCATATCCACGATCCTAAAGGGACCCAAGGCGGCACAATCGCTGCTGACGGTCGTCAAACGCTCCCTCGATGACGATAAGGCCGAAGATGTCGTCGTCATCGATCTCGCGGGAAAATCGAGCGTTGCCGACTACATGGTCATCGCCACCGGCGGCTCACACCGCCACGTCAGCGCAATGGCCGAGCATCTCCGGGAACGGCTCAAAGCCTGGGGCTTGCAGAGCCCCGCTGTGGAGGGCCTCTCCCAGGGCGACTGGGTGCTGATCGACGCCGGCGACGTCGTCGTCCATCTTTTCCGACCGGAGGTGCGGTCGTTCTACGGGCTTGAGAAGATGTGGGGCGTTCCCGGCAGCTTCGGGCTGGACGGGCGATCCAGCGTCAGCGCCTGACCACCAGGTCCTGACGGCGAGCAGCCGCTCCGGCCGGCCACGGGCGAGCGCTGCCGAACCGCGCAGGCTGCGAGCCGCCATCGCGTCGAACAGCGTCGGCCCGACCCGGCGCGGCGGCCGTCAGCCCGCCGAGCCACTGGCCGTTTTCGGGTCCTTGATCTTGACGTAGGCGAGGGCGCAATGGTGGGCGCAGTAGGGTTTTCCCGGCACCACCGCGTCCCCGCAGAAGTGGAAGTCCGTGTCTCCCGGCTCGCCGATCGGCCAACTGCACATCCCGGCGTGCAGGCGGTCGAGCCGCAGGTAGTGGACCACCTCCTCCTCTTTGGGTTTGGGCGACGGCCGCCGCTGGGGCAGGCCGAGACGGTGGACCTTGCCGATCACGGCGTTCTTGGTGATGCCGAGACGGCGACCGATTTCGCTGGTCGACAGTTCCTCGTTCCAGAGCGCAATGAGTGCGGCGATACGTTCAGGGGTCCATTCACCAGACATGGCAAGCCTTCCTTGCTTCGGGCCGGGGCGGCCGCGGCGGCCGGTCGGGGTGTTCCCTGACACCGACCCTGCGGTCTTGGCGGACACGATATCCGGCTACCGAGGGAGACGGAAACGCTATATCTGGTGGTCAGCGCAATATTTTGTGGAAAAGCGAATCGGACGGCCCTCCGGTGCCCCGGCAGAGCCATCGTCCTGGCGCCGGAAGCGGTGGCCGGGCTGGGCTGAATGTGAACAGAACAGGAAAACACCGGCGACGGCTGCGCGGGGCGGGCAACGATTCGCCCCGATTCGCAGCGCGCGTACGCGCGTCAGACGGTTCAGGAGGAAGAAGCGGGCGACCCGTGGCGGGGCTTGGTCAGGCCGCTCTGACGGCGGTGTCCGTCAGGAGACGGCCGCGTAGGGCCCGCCGCGCCCGCGAGATCAGTCGGCGCGCAACAGCACGCCATGGCCATCCGGGTCGCGGACCAGGACGGCGGCACCGTAACCAAGCGTTCCGTCAAGGCCTTTGATCGCACCGGGGGAGACCCAGCGGCCGCCGCCGTCGCGCACCGCCGCGGCGGCCTGGTCGGCGTCGTCCACGGCGATCGCGATGTGCCAGTGCCAAAGATCGTTGGCAGCCGAGTCGACCGGCGCCGGCCGGCCGGTCGGGGGAGCGAGATACTCGAGAAACTCGACCTTGATCCCGCCATCGGGGGCAGCAAGTCCGGTAATCCGCAGTCGCGCGCCGAAGACGGCGTTCAGCCGCTCCTGCTCGATCCCGTCGTTCTCAGAGCCGCCGAGCACGGTGAAGCCGAGGGCATCGCGCCAGAACCGCAGGCTCTTTTGGGTGTCGGCAACAACGATCGCCGTGTGGTCGATGCCGAGATAGAGAGGCTGTTCGGCGTGCCAGCGGGGCTCGCCCTTGTCCGGCGGGAATTCCAGGAGTTCCAGGTGGTTGCCATCGGGATCGCGGAAGTAGAACGCCTTGATGCCGCCGGCGTTGGGGTTCCAGGCGGGCAGCGTCTGCGGCGCCGTCGACGCGTGGGTAACGCCGTGGTCGCGCAGCCCGGCATAGGCGCGGTCCATGTCGCTGACGATGATCGCGATGTGCTGGAACCAGTGATCGTTGCTGCGGGTCGGCACCGGGTTGGGCCGGCCCTCGGGCGCGACGAAATCCACCAGCTCGATCTCCTCTTTGCCGAGGCGGAGGCGGACAACCCGGACAAGGGCGCCGAACACCCCGAACAGCCGCGCGTACTCTCCGCCGGCCACGTGCTGATCGCTGACCCTCTCGAAGGGCAGAACGCCCGTGTAGAAAGCCAGCGCCCGGTCCATATCGGCGACGGTGATCGCCACGGTGTCGACCCGGCTGGCCACCCCGGCGCGGGCGGGAGCCGGTGAGGCCGCTGAAAAGCCCAGGACGAGAACGAGGAGGGCCAGGACAGGTGCGATCCGCTGGACGGTCACGGCAGTGCCTCCGTCAGCGCGAAAGGTGATCGCCGAGGCGGAGGCCCCAGGCGTAGATGGTCAGGGCCGGGTTGACCCGGCTCGACCGCGGCAGGGCGCTGCCGTCGCCCACATACAGGTTCTCCATCCCGTGGACCTTGCCGTTGGCGTCGACGACTGAGGTCGCCGGGTCATGGCCGGCAACCAGGCTGCCGAGCGCATGGGCAGTGCCCGCGAGGCCCATGTACTTGTCGACCCCGGCGAGACCGGTGCCGAGCAGCCGGCCGGAAAATGCCCGTACCAGCTTGCGATGCTCCCGGTAGGCGGGCTTGAGCCGCTGCAGGTCGTAATCCATGACCGGTGTGCCGGTGCCGAAGCAGGAAATGATCCGGTTGTCGGGGTGGGAGCCGTCCTCGGTGGTGGCAAAGAAGCCGATCGCCCGGGCGCCGAGGGCGTTGCTGACGAACTTCGGCACTGCCGCCGGCAGCTGGGCGCTGAGGATTTCGCCGTCGATCCAGCCCAGGCACTGGATCGTCGAGTGCGGGAACGCGTCGTTGAACAGGATCGCGGTCTTGCGCAGGACATCCTCACGCGAAAACGGCGAGAAGCCGAGGATCGCGGAATTGATGTGAAACTTGAAGAACGCGCCCACGTGGGCGGCGGCCGGCAAACTCCCGGCAAGCCCATACCCGGCGAGGTGATCCTGGAGAATACGCGGCGAGGTCATTGCGCCGGCGGCCAGGACCACCCGGTCCGCCGTGTACGAGCTGCCATCCATGCAGCGCACCCCGCCGATCGCCAGCGGATCGCCCTTGGCAGTGAGCAGGCCGCTCACCTCTTTGCTGGTCAGGAGGGTAAACTCAGCGGCGCCGTCGAGGGGATCGAGCAGGTTCCATTCAGCGTCGGATTTGTAGCCGCAGGCCGAGGCGTAGCCGTCGAAATGCCTGGCCTCGGCGGAATCATTCAGGATCTCGGGTTTCAGACCGAGCGGCAAGGAGTCAACCCGCCAGGCGGGATCGGCTGACGAAATCTTGTCGAGGAGTGCCTGAAGTTCCGGCTCATGATCGAAGCGGTTGACTTTGAGCAGACGCTCCGCCTCCGTGTACCAGGGCGCGAGCTCCTCGTAGCCAAACGGGAAGGGCAGGCACTGATGGTCGTCATCGCCGTTGAATTCGTGCTCGGCGAAGCGCAGCAGGGCTGCCCCGTACCATTTGGTCTTGCCGCCAACGTTGTAGAATTCACCGGGAATGAATTCGCGGTTGAAGCTGTCGACCCAGGTGGACTCATTCTTGAAGCGGCCTTCCTTGAACACCGCCTTGGTGTCGAGGGTGCTGCCGTCGCGGGGCAGCCGGCTGCCTTTCTCCAGCACGAGAACGCGCCGGCCCGCCTGCACCAGCCGGTGGGCAACGGCTGCACCCCCGGCACCGCTGCCGACAACGATGACCTCATAGTGATCTGACACGAATGGTGACTCCTCCAGACGGGGCGGCGCCGGTCACGGGGCTGAACCGGCCGGTTCGGCTGTGCGCCGGGCTGCGGGGTCGTGGCCGCAATGGATGCAGCGATAGTGGTCATCGTGGTTGAGCTTGGCACAGAACCAGTGCCGGCGGCCGGTCAGCCAGGATCCGAGCCGGCGGTGAATTTCCACGGCCCCGAGCATGCCGATCACCGGAGCGGTGAGATAAATCCAGAGGAAATCCAACAGCCCCGCCGGGACAGCCGAGGCAAAGCTGCGCGCCGGGTTGATGCTCATCCCCGAAACCGGTGCCAGCACGGTGATGTAGCAGGCGACGATGGCGCCGGCGAAGACGCCCACGAAGGCCATCATCCGCGGCGAGCCGAGCAGCGTCAGGATGGTCAGCATCAGGCCGCCAGCCATCGCCACCTCGGCCAGGAACGCGGGCCAGCTTCCCGCCGGCCCGGGAAGGGTGGCGACGAACTGCACCGGCGGTGCCGAGAAGGCCGTGCCCAGTACGGCCCAGACGACCAGGATACCAAAGGCGCCGCCGGCGAACTGGGCGGCAATGTAGAACATCGCATCCCACGGCGCGACCTTGCCCAGGCGAAGGAATGTCAGGGTGACCGCCGGGTTGATGTGCGCGCCCGATTGCTTGCCCCACGGTGAATAGATGATCGCCATGGCCGTCAGGCCCATGGCCAGGCCCATCAGCGCCCGCCGGAAATCGCTATCGTCGATCGCCTGGCGCACGGGCGAGCCCGGATACTCAAGCAGGGTGGCGAATATCCCCGCTGAAACCAGGAAGGCCCCGAGCCCCCAGGCTTCCATCAGGTATTCGGGCCAGTGACGGGCGAGCGCCTGCCGCGCCGTCGGCTGCGGCGTGATCATGGCATCGCCGCTGTCCGCGCGCATCGGTTCAGCCGCCGGTTTCGAAACCCGGATAGAGGGTCATGCCGCCGTCCACGTAAAGGCAGAGGCCGGTGATGTAGTCGGAATGATCCGAGGCGAGCCACACCGCAGCGCGGCCGATGTCTTCGGGCTCGCCGATGCGGTTGTAAGGCACCAGCTTCATCAGCTCGGCGTAAGCCTCGGGCGTGTCCCAGGCGGCCATGTTGATCGGTGTGCGGATCGCTCCCGGGGAGATGGCGTTGACCCGGATCCGCCAAGGGGCCACTTCCTGAGCGATGCTCTTCATCATCATCATCACCCCGCCCTTGGATGCGGCATAGTTGACGTGGCCGGCCCAGGGGATGATGTCGTGCACCGAGCTCATGCAGATGATCTTGCCGGCAGCGCAGGAGACCGCGGGATCCACGCCGCGTCGCTTGAACTCGCGTACGGCTTCGCGGGCGCAGAGAAACTGGCCGGTCAGATTGACCTCGATGACCTTGCTCCATTCGGCGAGCGTCATCTCGTCGAACGCGGCGTCCCGTTGCAGGCCGGCGTTGTTGACGAGGATATCGAGAGTCCCGAACCGCTCCCGGATGGTCTCAAACATCGCCAGGACCTGGTCCTCTTTCGAGACGTCGGCGAGAACGGCACAGGCATCGACCCCGCACCGCCGCTTGATCTCGGCCACCGTCTGTTCGGCTTTATCCGGGTCGGTGATGTAGTTGACAACCACATCGGCGCCGGCATGGCCAAGGGCGATCGCGACCTGCTTGCCGATTCCGGAGCTGGCGCCGGTGACGAGGGCCCGCTGACCCTTCAGCACTGGCGGCTGGTCGAGCGACGGCATGACCACGGGCGGATAGTCATTCTGCGGCAGGTCGTTCATGGTTCCTCGGTTTTCCGGACTTCAGGCTGGTCCTTCGATGCCCGGCGCTTCTCAGGCGTTTCAGGCCCCTGCACGACAAGACCCCGGGACGAGCAGGCGATTCAGCCCGGGCGGACGAACAGACCGTCAAGGCGAAGCTGGCGGAACAAAGACGTTGAAAAGTGCTGTTCGGCCAGTAGCCACGGCTCAAAGCCGAACCGGGTCAGTCGATCGATGTAATATCCAACAGAACGTTCATGCTTATAAAGGGGGATGAGCGACATCTGGAGTTGGACGGCAAAGATCTTCGGCCAGACCGTCCCGACCCCATCGAGGACTTTGTCCTCCATTCCCTGAACGTCGATTTTCAGCAGGATGCGATCGTCGGGCCGGCCGAACGATTTCATCGCTTCCTCGATCGTGGTCTCTGCCACCCGCCGCGTCTTGATCACCCGGCTGTCGGGCAGCTCTTCAAGCAGGATCGGCAGCGGCTCGAGGCCGCTCGATAAATCACTGGCCGCCGCGATGTGGAAGTCGAGGACGCCGAGGGAGTCGCCGACGGCGGCCCGAGAGGCCACGTACCATTCGGGATCGTCGACGGCAGCCGCCAGCAAGGCCTCGTAGGCCTCCGGGACCGCCTCGAACGACACAATCCGGCCCCGATAGCCGAGGTTGCGCAGGCGCAGTCCGGTCTGACCGATGTTGGCGCCGACGTCGAGCACGAGGTTGACCTCAAGGCGCCCGAGCAGCGCCGCAATCCGGCTCTCCAGGCTCTGCTGCGCTTTCGCGCGGTTGCGGCGGTTGAACACGCTGATCATGGCGGCACATTCCCCGACCAGCGCAGTAAAGGCAAGCCCCGGCGGAGCCCCCGGCTCACTTGCGCGGATGCGAAATTATCCGGGCCCGGCGGTGCCGATCTGTGTGGAGTGATATGCGGTCGTTTGAATTTGTCCCGGTACCCGCCGAGCCATTCCGGCACCTCTCCGGCGATCCGCCCCGGCCGGCGGCGCACCCACGGCCGCCGCAGGCACTGGCGGCGGCCTTAGAGGCGAACCACCATGCAGCGGAAATCGTTGATCTCGAGCTGCCGGCAGGCCTCATAGGCTTCGCCGCGGGAGATGCCGATCACCCGGGCGCCGTAGAGGGTGGTGCTCCGTTTGCGCTTAATCGGCACCACTTCGATGGCGCCGGACTGCAGCGGCTCCGGCACCGTGCGGACGGCCTCCGTCGCCACCGAGCGCGCCGATGACCGGGCGGAGAACGCCCCCACCTGCACGCCCCACTGACCGCCGCCGGACGTCGCCGGCACCGAAGCGCCGCTGACGCTCTTCGCGGCGGGCAGGGCCTGTGGCTGGATGGCCGACCCGCTGGTCCATCCCACCACCGGAGCGGTGGACGGGCTGCCGCCGGCCGGCTGCAGGTTGTCGATCAGGGTGGGTCGCTGGGTGATTTTGAGGACCAGGCATCGCAGCCCGGTCTGCTTGAGGATGCGGCAGGCCTGGTAGGCTTCCTCCCGGCCGGCACCGACGAGGCGGGCGAGGTGGAACGGACCACGGGACGATGCCAGCGATCGCTCAATGGCGATCGGCAAGCCCGGCACATCGCGCGCCACCGCAGACTGTGCGGCCAGGGCGGTGCGGATCGCTGCGTCGCGCGAGCGGAAGGCGCCGACCTGCACGCCCCACCGTCCGTGCGCCGGGCGATGCCGGACTCCGAGGTCCGGCGGCATGGCCACGTAGTCACGGCTGGAGAGGTTGACGATCTGCACATCCGCAAGCCGCTGCGCTGCGGCGAAGCCGTCGTCGAGCAGGCTGGCCATTCGCTGATTGCGCATCGCCGGCGACGGACCGCCGAAGACCACTCCGATCAGACGGGTCCGGCCGCGTTTGGCCGAGGCGACGAGATTGAACCCCGAAGCCCGGATGTAGCCGGTCTTGATCCCGTCCGTGCCGCCGTAACTCTCAAGAAGCTTATTGTGGTTCTGGTACATTTTTCCGCCAAACGCGAAGCGGCGGGTGGAGAAATACGCATACTCTTGCGGAAAATGCCGCAAGAGGGCCAGCGCCAGGGTGGCCATGTCCCGGGCTGTGGAGACCTGTGCCGGATCGGGAAGGCCGGAGGCATTGCGAAACGTCGTTCGGGACATTCCGAGCTGGCGGGCGCGATCGGTCATGGCGCGGGCGAAGGCGGCTTCGGTGCCGCTGATCGCCTCGGCGATCACAGTTGCCACGTCGTTGGCGGACTTGGTCACGAGGGCGAGGATCGCATCGCGAACAGCGATCCGCGAGCCGGGTTTGAGGGCGAGTTTCGATGGCGGCTGGGCTGCCGCCTGCGCCGAGACCGGGAGACGCTGGTTGAGGGTCAGCTGGCCCCGATCCAGCGCCTCGAACACCATGTAAAGCGTCATCATTTTGGTCAGTGAGGCGGGATGGCGGCGGGCATCGGCGTGGCTGCCGTGGAGAATGCGGCCCGTTGTTGCTTCGATGACGAGAGAGGCAGTTTCGGGCTTGGCGTGGGCATCGTCACCACCGCCGATAAGACACATGGAAACCAGGATTGCCAGTGCCGCAAACCAGACCGGCGAACGACCATCAATGCCCATGATTTAATCCATCACTGCTGTTCATCCTGGCGAAGACATTTGCCGCGTTTGCTGGACAGATCATGCGTCACTCACCCGTGCCCGGACAAGCCAAGAATTGGCCATGGTGGTATTCCCATCCGCGCAAGCCGCGCCGATCCGTGCCGCGGCGGCCGCGCGGCCGCGGCCGCCCGGCGGGGCCCCCAGAGCCGCCCCCCCAGACCCGACG
>CAYVUM010000088.1:0-332 GCA_964454795.1 uncultured Rhodospirillaceae bacterium | reverse complement strand
GTGCAGTTCGGGGCGGGGGGGCGGCGGGGGCGCGGCATCCTGCGGTCACACTCTCGGCCAGCAAGGCTAACGTCTTGTAAACGACGCCAGAAGCTGATCCCGACCGGGGTCATCCGCTGGGCATGCGGGCGCGCGCTGATTTTCCGGGTCTCCGGCCTCCTCCCGGTTGGCGGCCGGATCAGACCCTGCTATCAGACCTTGCCAGGAGCGGCATTGCGGCGCGCTGAAGGCGAATCGCCGACGCGGGCCCGTCTCCGGTGGCTCGTCTCCGGTGGCTCGTCTCCGGTGGCCGGGCGAGGGACGCCGTGCGACGAGCCCGAGGGTGTGGCCGG
>CAYVUM010000087.1:10522-14311 GCA_964454795.1 uncultured Rhodospirillaceae bacterium | reverse complement strand
GACCTCGAAGAACACCATCAGGAAGCCGTGCGCGGTGACGAGCACGTTGAAGAACTGGAAGTCATCGATCAGCTTGATACCCGGAGCGGCCAGTTCGGCGCGGATCACCCAGGACATCAATCCGCCGATGAGCGCGGCGATGATCGCCAGCACGATATACATCGTGCCGATGTCCTTGTGGTTGGTGGAATACACCCAGCGGCGCCACCCGGTGGGATGGTGCTCGTGGTGGGTGTGATCGTCATGACCCGCTGCGACGCCGTAAGCCATGGTCCTTCCCTCTTCTCCTCACCGTCTTTCGCCGGTCAGCCGATGTGCCCGGGCCGTTCTAACCGCAGAGGCCGGTCGCTCACGCTGCCAGTGCCTCCGGGCCGCCGGCAGCGCTGGCAGCGCTGGATTCCCCGGGCCGCCCCTCCTCCGCCCGCCGCAAAACCACGCACCCTCGAGGGCGGTCCTGAACCTTCCCGTCCCGAGCCCTCGGCATCACCGACAGCCGGCCCCCAATGACGGGTCGACCGTCACCGGCCGGCCGATGGCGCCGCGGCGACCGTGGTCGGCGGCGTCTCGACGCGCGCGTACTGCTCCTGGGCTTCGGTCACCCAGGCGTCAAACCGTTCCTTCGAGACGACGCGAATCTCGATCGGCATGAACCCGTGATTGACCCCGCACAGCTCCGAGCACATGCCGTAATACACACCTTCCTCGGTCACCTCGACCCAGGTTTCGTTGACCCGGCCGGGGGTCGCGTCCTTCTTGAGACCGAGCGCCGGCACCGCCCAGTTGTGAATGACATCGTTGGACACCACCAGAACCTGGACCTTCGTGCCAACTGGCAAGACAACCGGATTGTCAACGGACAACAATCGGGCCTGCCCTTTTTCGACATCGATCTGATCATCGGGGATCATGATGCTGTCAAACGTGAAATTCCCGTAATCAGGATACTCGTAACTCCAGTACCACTGATTTCCGATGACCTTGAGGGTCATCTCGTATTCGTGGGTCTTGTCCGAGAAATAGAGCAGCCGTAGCGACGGTATTGCAATAATCACCAGAATGACGATCGGCACCGCCGTCCAGGCCACTTCCAGGAGGGTATTGTGCGTGGTCCGCGACGGGGTCGGGTTCCGCTTGGCATTGAAACGGTACATCACATAGGCAAGGAGGCCCAGCACCAGCAGAACGATGCCAAACTGCACCACGAGCAAAAGATTATGGAAGTCGTGGATCCGCTCCATCACCGGCGAGAACGGCTCCTGGAGGTTGATCTGCCAGGGCGTCGCTTTTCCGACGACGCCGCCCTCGTCGGCTCCGACAACGCCGCCCTCGTCGGCCGCCAGCGCAGGACCGGCGACCGCCAGACCGGCGATGACGCTCGCAACCATCAGTGCAATTTGCCGGACCATGACACCTGTCCACCCGACAACCGGTTTCCACTCACCGACTTTTGGCATCACCGACCCCATATCGCACGTTATGCCCGAGTTCCAGCAGCACACTCAAGTCCCACCGGCGCCCCGACCCCGACCGGTCGAAGCTTGCCCCGAGTTGCCCATCCCGGAATGAATTCCCTGATGTGCTAACATGAGTAAAAGCGCATGAAAAGCGTTTTCTTTCGCAGCCAAGACCTGTACGAGAGGGAGGTGCGTCCCGCACCCGGAGACGGGCCGGGGCCAGTCGGAGCACGCCGGTCGGAGCACGGGCCCCTGGCCAAACCGTGGCAACCGGCCGCCCGATCTTCCACAAGGCGTGCTGCGAGCGCGCTGCCGGCCGGCAGGTCGAATGGCTGGCCGACGGAAAGGAGTAAAACCCGGGAATGAACCGGATGTCGATCATCGCCGTGATCCTCGCCGCCGCTGCGATCTTCATGTACGTCAGCATCATCGTAAAGATGGGAACCTCAGGGTGACCGCGACCCTCATGGCGCGCCACCAGGGTTCAGGACCATGATTGCCATCACCGACCTTCCCCACGTCAACGCCGCGCTGAACGGTGCCACGATCATCTGCCTTGGCGCCGGCCTCGCGTTCATTCTCCGCGGCGACCGGGCCCGCCATCGCGCCAGCATGCTGGCCGCCCTCGCCGTCTCCGCCGCCTTCCTGGTCACCTACCTCATCTATCATTTCAACGCCGGGCTGGCGAAGTTCGGCGGTGAAGGGGTGATCCGGCCGATTTACTTTACGATCCTGATCGCCCATGTGGTGATTGCGATCGTGATCACGCCGCTGGTGCCGTGGACGGTGTGGCGGGCATGGACGGGCCGGTTCGAGAGCCACCGCAAGCTCGCCCGCTGGACCTGGCCGCTGTGGATGTATGTCGCCCTGTCCGGCGTGGTCGTGTATGTGATGGCAATCCACCTTTATCCGGAGCCGGGAGGTCCCTATGCACCCGGTTGACCCGTCCGCCGCGGGCGCATCGCCAAATCGCTGGGAGGTCGCCGCCTGGTCCGCGATTGCCGTCGCCGCGCTGGCGATTGCCGGGGTCTTCGCCGCCCTGCTCGCGATTTCGCGGTTGCCGGGGATCGAGGCGGTCTTTCCCTGGCCGGTCGGGTTCTTCCATAAGAGCCTCGTCGTCCACGTCGTCTTCTCGTTCGTGATCTGGCTGCTCGCGGTCTTTGGCGCGTGGACAGCCCTCAGCGAGGATGACTCCCCGACGCTCTCCGGCCGCCTTGCGGTGATCGCCATGATGGTGGCGTTTCCACTGCTGTTCGTTCCAGCGTTCCTGGACCGGGGGGAGGCCACGCTCAACAACTACGTGCCGGCAATCATTGATCCCGTCTATTACGCCGGCCTGATTGCCGTCGCTGCCGCTGTGGTTCTCGCGGCGATCCGGCCGCTGGCCGGCTGGCTGCGCGGCCCAACGCGGCACACCGCGCTCGGGACCGCCACGGCCGCCAGCGCCCTGATCGCGGTGCTGGCGGTGGCCAGCTTCGCGATCGCCGCGGCGTTGCTGCAGGGCGAGCCCGTGTCCTATTCCTTCAACGAAGAGTTGTTCTGGGGCGGCGGGCATTTGCTCCAGGCCCTCAATACCCTGCTCCTGGTCACCGTCTGGACCCGGCTGGCGGGCGCCGAAGCCTCTCCGCCGGTCCGCCGGGCTCTGCTTGTCGCGTCGCTCTGGCTGCTGCTCGTCGCCGCTGCCGGGCCCGTGTTCTATGCGCTGTTCGAGCCGTTCTCGACCACCCAGACCCGGGCGTTCACGGCACTGCAATATCTGCTCGGCCCGCCAGCCCTTGTTGTCGCAGCCGCCCTGCTGCACAACCGCGGCCTTGCGGCGCCTCGGCGAGATGCAGGAGACATGGCGCTGTTGCTGTCCATGCTGGTGTTCGCCGTGGGCGGCGCCTTCGGGCTGTTCGTTGACGGTGCCGACACCCGCACGCCGGCCCATTACCACGGCGTGATCGGCGGCGTGACCACAGCCTTTATGGGATTGTTTTACGGGGTCATTCTGCCCGCCCTGGAGCGGGCGGAGGTCTCGCCGCGGCTCGTCCGGCTGCAACTCTCCTGTTATGCTTTCGGTCAACTGGCCGCCTGCATCGGCCTGTTCATCGCCGGCGGGTACGGCGCCCCGCGCAAGGTCGCCGGCGAAGCGCAGGGTCTCGACGCCCTCGGCGCGATGATCGGCATGGGGCTGAACGGGCTTGGCATGCTGTTCGCCGTTGCCGGCGGCGCTCTGTTTGTCTGGCTGGTGGGCACAGCGCTGCTCCGCAGCCCGGGGCAGCGCGCGGGTCGCCTGGATCTGTCCCGACCGGCGGCGGGCCAGGAAACGTGAGACCGGCGGCGGCGCGGGTGG
>CAYVUM010000087.1:2261-10422 GCA_964454795.1 uncultured Rhodospirillaceae bacterium | reverse complement strand
CGCAGCGCGACGCGGCGCGGAGGTGGGGAGAACAAGGTGTCGACGGCAGGTCCCGAACCGATGAGCGAAACTGCGGCTCCTGGGCGGGTGCATCAGAGCCGCGACCAGGCCCGCCCGGACCCGCGGTTCTCCCTCCGTGACCACGCCGTGCTGCTCAAGCCCCGGGTCATGTCGCTGGTCGTGTTCACGGCGCTGGTCGGCCTTCTGCTCGCCCCTGCGGCGATCGATCCGCTCACGGCAGTTGTGGCGGTTGCCTGCATTGCCGTCGGCGCCGGAGCGGCGGGCTCTCTCAACATGTGGTACGACCGCGACATCGACCGGGCAATGGAGCGCACCCGCAACCGGCCGGTGCCGGCCGGCCGCCTGACCCCGGGGCGCGCCTTGTGGCTCGGTCTGACGCTGGCGGCGGCGGCAGTCGGGGTAATGGCCTGGCAGGTCAACGCCATGGCCGCCGGGCTGCTCGCGCTGACGATCGGCTACTATGTCGTCTTCTACACCATGTGGCTGAAGCGCCGGACCCCGTATAACATCGTGATCGGCGGCGCCGCCGGTGCGTTCCCGCCGATGATCGGCTGGACGGCGGCCACCGGTGATCTGGGCCTCGGCGCGATCGCCTTGTTTCTGATCATTTTCCTGTGGACCCCGCCCCATTCCTGGGCCCTGGCGCTGTTCCGCAAGGCAGATTATGACCGTGCCGGGGTGCCGATGCTGCCGGTGGTCGCCGGCGATGCGGAAACCCGCCGGCAAATCTGCGTCTACACATGGCTCCTTGTGCCGGCGACGCTGCTGCCCGCGGCGGTCGGCACCGCCGGCCTGTTCTACGTCCTCACCGCCGTCGGGCTCGGGCTGGTGATGATCGCCAGGGCGGTGCGGCTGCAGCGCGAAGCGGACACCGCGGCGGCACGGAGCCTGTTTTTCTTCTCGATCCTCTATCTCTTTGGGATTTTCCTGGCCCTCCTGCTCGACCGGGCGATGCAGCCGCATCTGTGATGGGGACGGCCGCCGCCATGACCGCTGCCGGGTCCGCCTACGCGGCGCTGGAGGCGCACTTCCGCCGGCTGCTTGCGCTTGGCGGCGCCGAGGCGATGCTGCACTGGGACCTGGCGACAATGATGCCTCCAGGCGGAGCCGAGGCCCGGGCCGAGCAGCTGGCAACCCTCAAAAGCATCCGCCACGGGATCCTGACCGCCCCCGAGACTGCCGAGCTTCTCGACGCGGCCGGCGAACAGTCCGACCTGAATGCCTGGCAGCGCGCCAACCTGCGGGAGATGCGGCGGGCCTGGGCTCATGCCACCGCGCTCAGCGAGGGCCAGGTGGACCGGCTCTCGCGGGCCGTGTCCGCCTGCGAGATGACCTGGCGCCGGGCTCGCGCCGACAGCGATTTTGCCGCCGTCCTGCCCCGGCTCGAGACCGTGCTCGAGATGGTCCGCGAGACGGCCACGGCCAAGGCGGAAGCGCTCGGACTTTGCCCTTACGATGCTCTGCTCGACGAGTATGAGCCGGATGGCCGGTCCGTTGAAATCGATGCGCTGTTCACCGAGCTCGCGGCGTTCCTGCCGGCGTTTCTGGCTGAGGTCCTGGAGCATCAGGCGGCAGAGCCACCGCCGCTGATGCCCGACGGTCCGTTTCCGATCGGGCGGCAGCGTGACCTGGCGGTCGAACTGATGAGCCGGTTCGGCTTCGATTTCGATCATGGCCGCCTGGACGTGAGTCTTCACCCGTTCTGTGGCGGCACCCCGGACGACGTGCGGATCACCACCCGCTACGACGAGACCGACTTTACCTCGGCGCTGATGGGCGTTCTTCACGAGACCGGCCATGCGCTCTACGAGCGCGGTCTGCCGGCGCACTGGCGCGGACAGCCGGTCGGCGAGGCTCGCGGCATGGCCCTTCATGAGAGCCAGTCGCTGCTGATCGAGATGCAGGTCTGCCGGTCGGCGGCCTTCCTGCAGTTCGTCGCGCCGCTCGCCCGGGAAACTTTCGCCGGCACGGGCCCCGCCTGGGAGCCGGCCAACCTGGCACGGCTCTATACCCGGGTCGTCCCGGGGTCCATCCGGGTGGATGCGGATGAAGTGACCTATCCCGCCCATGTGATCCTGCGCTATCAGCTGGAGACGGCGATGATTGCCGGCGACCTCCGGCCCCGCGACCTGCCCGGTGCCTGGAATGAGGGCATGGCCCGCCTGCTCGGCCTCGTTCCCCCCGACGACCGCCATGGCTGCCTTCAGGACATTCATTGGTATGACGGCGCCTGGGCCTATTTCCCCACCTACACCCTGGGGGCAATAATGGCGGCACAGCTGTTCGAAGCCGCAGCGGCGGCGCTGCCGGGCCTGTCTGAGGATTTCGAGCGCGGCAGCTTTGCGCGGCTGGTCACCTGGCTCAGGGACGGCGTGCACAGCCGCGGCGCCCTGTTGTCCACCCGCGAGCTGCTGACCGCGGTCACCGGCCGGCCGCTCGACCCGGCGAGTTTCGAGCGCCACCTGCGCGCCCGCTATCTGCCCTGCTGAGGAGATGGCGGCGGAGCCTCGCAGGCTGCCGGCGCCGCCCGGGCGAAAACACCGGTTCGCGTTCGCGAAGGGGTGACAAGCCCGGATAATCCGCTACTATGGGTTAACCGAATTGCGTCCGGCGCCAACGCCGCCCGGGCCTTACTGGGCTCAGCTTTCGGTCACTCCGGTGATCCTTCCGGCTTGGCGTGCCTGCAGCCCGCTTCGTGTGGGCCAGCGGAACAAGACGCGGCTGTGCGGCGGTTCTCCATGAGGGCGCCCGGATCCGCCGGCCAGCCACACATCGGCCAACCCAGTCGGTCGGCCTCGAGCACATTGCCGAGCGTATAACCGCTCAGTCGGCTTGCGCAATGTCGACAACGAAGCCGGGCGCGGGAGAGACGATGAACGAGAGCTCGGATATCGACACGACGGAGTCCCAGGCCGAGGTGCCAAAGATCGCCGTCCGCAACCTCTTTAAGGTCTTTGGCCCCCATCCCGAAAAAGCCATTGAACTCGCTCGCGAGGATCGCAGCAAAGACGAGATTTTCCGGGAAACGCAAAGCGTCGTTGCGGTCAACGACGTGTCCATGACGGTCCACGCGCAGGAAATCTTCGTGGTTATGGGCCTGTCGGGGTCTGGCAAGTCGACCCTGATCCGCTGTCTTAACCGGTTGTTCGATCCCTCGACCGGGGTGATCGAGATCGACGGCGAGGACATCGCCAATGTCGACGAGGAGACCCTCCGGCAGGTACGACTCAATAAAATGACGATGGTGTTCCAGCACTTCGCGCTGCTTCCGCACCGTACCGTCGCTGAAAATGCCGAGTACGGACTGAAGGTCCGCGGCGTCGATCCCGCTCAGCGCCGCGAGCGGGCGATCGAGGCGCTGACCGTCGTCGGCCTCGACGCCTGGGCCGACGCTTATCCCCACAACCTTTCCGGCGGCATGCAGCAACGGGTCGGGCTCGCCCGGGCACTGGCCGTCGACCCGGACATCATGCTGATGGACGAGCCGTTCAGCGCTCTCGACCCGCTCATCCGCCGCGACATGCAGGACGAACTGATCCGGATCCAGGAGCGGTTCCGGGCGACGATCGTCTTCATCACCCACGATCTCAGCGAGGCGCTCCGCCTCGGCAACCAAGTGGCGATCATGAAAGACGGCCGGTTCGTGCAGGTGGGCCGGCCCGATGAGATCGTCACCGCACCGGCCGACGACTACGTGTCGGCGTTCACTCAGGACGTGGATCGCGGCCGGGTCCTGTCGATCGGCGCCGTTGTCCGGGAGATCGCTCCGGTCAGCCTCAAGGACGGCACCATTGCCGACATTCGCCGCAGCCTTCAGGAGCACGAGGTCGACGGCATCTACGTGGTCAACGGCCATGGCCGGCCGGCCGGAGTGGTGCTCGCCCGCGACATCACTGGCCATGACGACAACGAGGGGCTTGGCGAGGTGATCCGCGGCGACTTCCCGGAGGCCGGACCGGACGAACCGCTCTATGAAGTTTACGAGCGCTGCACCATGGGCATCCCTCTCGCTGTCATCGGCGAGGAAGGACGACTGATCGGTATGGTCTCGCCGCTCGACATCTTTGCCGCGCTGCACAGCAGCGAGAGCCATGCGGAGCCGGTGAGTGAGTTCCGCGATGACGGCGTGCTCACCAGCCAGGGGGGGGCGACATGAGCGCCGACACTGAAAACTCAAGCGCGATCGCGCAGTTCTTCGCCGATCTGCCGGACTCGCTCAGCTTTTCCTATTACGCCACCATTCCCCTCGACGATGGCATCGAATGGCTGGTCAAGGACTGGCTGGTTCCCAACTTCCGACCGTTTTTCCGGGCCGTTCAGTGGCCGGTCGACCAGGTTCTGGTCGGGCTCGAGGCGTTCCTGCTCGCGGTCCCGTTCGTCATCGTCGTTGCCGCCTTCGCGCTCGTCGCTTGGCGATTCGCCGGCAGGGGGATCGGGATCTTCACGATCATCGCACTCTCGGCAATCGATCTGATCGGGGTGTGGCCGGAAACGATGACGACCCTGGCGATGATCCTCACCGCCGTGTTGTTCTGCGCGCTGGTGGGCATCCCGCTCGGCATCGCAGCCGCCCGCAACGACACGGTTGCCACCATCATCCGGCCGATCCTCGACATCATGCAGACGATTCCGTCTTTTGTATATCTGGTGCCGATCGTCATGCTGTTCGGCGTCGGCATCGTGCCCGGGGTGATTGCCACCATCATCTTCGCGCTGCCGCCGATCATCCGGCTCACCAACCTCGGCATTCGCCAGGTACGCTCGGAAATGGTCGAGGCCGGCTACGCCTTCGGATCGACCCGCCGTCAGGTGCTGTTCGAGATTCAGATTCCGCTGGCCCTGCGGACGATTATGGCGGGTCTCAATCAGACCCTGATGCTGGCGCTGTCGATGACCGTGATCGCCGCGCTGATCGGGGCCGGCGGCCTCGGACTGACCGTCTACACCGGTCTTGGCCGCCTCGACGTGGGCGGCGCCTCGGTCGGCGGCATCGGGATCGTGCTGATCGCCATCGTCCTCGACCGGATCACCCAGGCGCTCGGCTCACCCAGCCAGCGCAGCGCATCCTGGACCTTTGCCGGCTTTCTCCGTCACCTTGTCGACCTGTGGATGCATCGCGGCGAGACGTCGCCGCCGCCGGGCAGCAAGGCCGATGTGGCGGCGCAGCGGCTCTGATCCAGCGCCTCTTGAGTCCGGCGGCTTCCCGGCCGCCGCTGTCGCCGGGGGCGAGGGCCGCCGGCGGCCCCGTCGCGACGGGCTGGCGGCTCGTCGCACCTGCCCCGGACCACCATCCGGAAAATCATAAAGGGAGCACTCCGATGGTAAGCACCAAACGAACGACCGGCTGCTGGCTCGCTGTAGCGGCTATGCTGGCCGTGACCGCAGGCCAGGCTATCGCGGCGGACATGCCGGGTGAAGGCAAGACGATCCGCTTCGCCAGGGCGTCGTGGGACACCGGCTGGTTCCAGGCCGAAATCTATCAGAAGGCGTTTGAAGCCCTCGGCTACGAAGTGGAAGGTCCGATCACCCTCGACAATCCGCCGTTTTACCAGTCGGTTGGTCAGGGTGACGTGGATGTCTGGGTGAACGGTTGGTTCCCGATCCATAACACCTACAAAGAGGCGTTTGAGCCGGGCGCGAAGATTATCGGTTACGTTGCCGAAGGGGGTGCCCTTCAGGGCTATCTGGTGGACAAGAAAACGGCCGAAGAACACAACATCACCAATCTTGAGGATTTCAAGAAGCCTGAGATCAAGAAGCTCTTCGACTCCGACGGCGATGGACTGGCGGAGATGGTTGCGTGCCCGCCGGGCTGGGGCTGCGAGAAGGTCATCGCCCACCACTTCGATGCCTATGAACTGCGCGACCACGTGGAGCCGATCAAGGCCGCATACACCGCGTCCATGGCTGATGCGATCGGCCGCTTCAAGAATGGCCAGTCGATTTTCTTCTATACCTGGACGCCGAACTGGACCGTGGGTCTGCTCGCTCCGGGCGAGGACGTGGTGTGGATTGAGGTCCCTTTTCCGGATCTGCCCCCGGACCAGAAGCACATGGAGGACATGACAACGATCCCGGGCGTTGAGGGCTGCGTCGACGATCCGTGCGAGATGGGTTGGCCGGCCAACGACATCCGCCCCGTCGCCAACGTGGCGTTCCTCAACGAGAATCCGGCCATCGCCAGGCTGCTCGAAGTCATGTCGATCCCGCTCCAGGACATCTTCGCCCAGAACGCGAAGATGAACGAGGGGGAGGACAAACCGAGCGACCTGGAACGCCACGCCGAGGAGTGGATCGCCGCGAACCAGGAGCAGGTGGACGCCTGGCTCGCCGAAGCGAGGTCAGCAGCCGGTCAGTGACAGCGGCGGGTTGCGCTGGCGGCACGGGCGGGCGCCGACCCCGCCCGTGCTGCCCGCAATCCGGTCAGGGCGTCGCCGTCGGCGCCGTCGCTCCCGGTTTCCGTTGACAAACTCGCGCATCCCGACGTCTGTGGGCACTCTGGATCCTCTGTAAGGAGCGATGCCCATGAAGTATGTCAGCACGCGCGGCGAGGCACCGGCTCTGCCCTTCGAGGAAACCGTTCTCGCCGGCCTCGCCCGTGACGGCGGACTTTACGTACCCGCAGCCTGTCCGACGCTGGACCGGGCGGCACTGACGGCGCTGCAGGGACTCGACTATCCGGCCCTGGCGGCGCGCATCATCGCACCGTTCGCGGCGCCGAGCGTCACCCCGCCGGAACTGGAGGCGATCACCGCGGATGCCTATGCCGGATTCGCTCATTCGCAGGTGGCGCCGCTCAAGCCCCTGTCCGGCCGGCACTGGCTGCTCGAACTGACCCAGGGTCCGACCCTCGCCTTCAAGGACTACGCGCTGCAGGTCCTCGGCCGGCTGTTCGATCTGGTCCTGACCCGCCGCGGCGAACGAATGACCGTGGTCGGCGCAACGTCCGGCGATACCGGCTCAGCCGCCATCGAAGCCTGCCGCGACCGTGAGGCGGTGGAGATCTTCATCCTTCATCCCCACGGCCGGGTCTCGGACGTGCAGCGCCGGCAGATGACCACGGTGACCGCCGCGAATGTTCACAACATCGCCATTGAAGGCACCTTCGACGACTGTCAGGCGCTGGTGAAAGCGATGTTTACCGATCCGCCCTTCCGCGACCGCCACAACCTTGGAGCCGTCAACTCGATCAACTGGGCGCGGGTGGTCGCCCAGATTGTTTACTACGTGTTTGCGGCCCTCCGCCTCGGCGCCCCGGACCGGCCGGTCAGCTTCGCAGTGCCGACCGGAAACTTCGGCAACGTCTTCGCCGGCTACGTCGCGGCACAGATGGGAGTTCCCATCGGCCGGCTGATCGTCGGGTCGAACCGCAACGATATCCTGACCCGGTTTTTCGCCAGTGGACGCATGAGCATTGAAGGTGTGTCCCCGACCCTGAGCCCCAGCATGGACATTCAGGTGTCCAGCAACTTCGAACGTCTGCTGTTCGACCTCTATGATCAGGACGGCGCCGCGGTCGCGGCACTGATGGCCGCGTTCAGACAGGCAGGCGCGTTCACGGTCGAGCCCCACCGTCTGCAGCGTGCCTGCGAACGGTTCCGCTCCTACCGGTTCGATGACGACGAAACCAAGGCGACGATCGCCCGGACCCTGGAGGTGACAGGCGAGTTGCTCGACCCCCACACCGCCGTGGGCCTCGCCGCGGCTGAGGCCTGCGACGCCGAGGACCGAGCAACGGGCAGCGGCGTCGACGAGCCCCTGGTGACCCTGGCAACCGCGCATCCGGCGAAGTTTCCCGATGCCGTCGAGGTCGCCACCGGCGTCCGACCCACCCTGCCCGAGCGGCTGGCCGACCTCTATGAACGGGAGGAACGCTATACCGTGCTCGCCAACGACCTCGCCGAGGTCGAGGCGTTCATCGATCGCGCTGCCGTCACCGCTGAGCGCGCCGCCTGAGCCGCCGGGTTGCGAATCCTCTGCTTCTCCTCGCCCGGCCGCCGGACGACGTTCAGCAGAACCGGCTGCAGGACCGCCATTGAGTCCGGCGCGGCCAGCGTCACAGGTCGCGCCAGAACGGAAATTGCGCGCCATCGGTCACGGACCGGATGAACGCCATCGGTCACGGACCGGATGAACAAAG
>CAYVUM010000087.1:0-2161 GCA_964454795.1 uncultured Rhodospirillaceae bacterium | reverse complement strand
CGCCATCGGTCACGGACCGGATGAACGCCATCGGTCACGGACCGGATGAACAAAGCCGCTTTCCGTTGACAAGCCACCGGCTGCCGTCCTCAGTGTGAAATCATGGTTCGAGCCGCAGCAATGCCCGCGAGCCGGGTCGGTTTCTTCGCCGGTCGTCCTGCGCCGGCGCCGACTGAGCGGCTTTCTGGTACCGCGGCCGCGGACGGAGGTCCCGTGTCGGAGTCTGCAGGATTGCCGCACCCGGACGGTCCACACCCCGAACATCCACCGGCTGCCGCCCGGCCCGAGCCGGATGCTGCGGGTGGTTGAGCTTACGGTCCACACCGGCGGGTGTCTGTGCGGGGCGATCCGCTATGAAATCGACGGCCCGCTACCGCCGCCCAGCCACTGCCACTGTTCGATCTGCCGCAAATCCAGCGGCGCGGTGGCGATGACCTGGATTTCGGTTCCCCGTCAGCGGTTCCGCTTCATCGCCGGTAAACCCAAGGTGTTCCGATCCTCCGATGAGGCGGAGCGGACGTTCTGCCCCACCTGCGGCTCGCTGCTGACATTCTATACCGTGCTGACCCCGGAGGACGTTGACGTCAGCCTCGGCAGTCTCGACGACCCTGAAAGTCATCCTGCCGACCGCCATGTGTTTGCCGATGATGCGCTGAGCTGGCTCAGCCTCGACGAGCATCTGCCCGAATACGCGGCCTGGACACCGTCCGGTCACGGGGTCACAAAGTCTTAACTGACGCCTCCGCCTCCGCCTCGGGCTCGGCAGGCTGTGTCCCGGCCTTCACCAGGGTCTGCGGCAGCCGCGTCTCAGCGTCCAGGGTCGCGCCGACCAGTTGCTCCGGCGTAAGGCCACGGACCCGCTGCAAATCGGCTCCACACAGATTGGCGTCGGTCAGGTCGGCGCCGGACAGATCGGCACGGCCGAGGCGGGCCCGATGCAGGTCGGCGTCCTGCAGCCGCGCTCCGGTCAGGCGGGCGGACCGCAGGTCGGCACCATGAAGGTCGGCCCAACTCAGTTCCGCTCCGGAGAGGTTGGCACCCTCCAGGTCGGCGCGGTGGAGATCGGCCCCCTCGAGATCGGCGTCATGGAGATCGGCCCGCTCCAGGTCGGCGCCGTGCAGATCGGCATCCGACAGGATGGCACCGCCCAAATCGGATTTCCTGAGCTGGCTGCGCTTAAAATCGGCGCGCTTGCCCATCTCCCATCCCGAGCCGACCCACAGCCGGTGACGCTCGAGCGCCGTTTGCACCTCTGCGACCGAAAGGTCGCGGTACACGGTGCGACGCCGCCGCCACAACTGGCTCAGAAACCCTTTCATTCTATCCCCCCCTGCCGGTCGTTTGAAAATCCAAGTCGGAAACGCCACCAGTTTACCCGCTTCTGTGAGAACGTGAACAGAAATGCTCGGGTTGCGGCTCGATCCCGGCAGCGGTCGGTTCCCGGGCTGTCCCGTCTGAAGACGAGACCCGCCTTGCACTGCCCGCCGTCTGCCGATACACGAGAGCACCTTCGCAAACCAGACCGACCGCCGGGTGACCCCCGGGCCCGTCCGGATCGGCGCCCGAAGCGACGAGGAGACCAGACCAATGCGCGCCTATTATGACCGCGACGCCGACGTGAACCTGATCAAGGGCAAAAGCGTGGCCATCGTCGGCTACGGCAGTCAGGGGCACGCGCACGCCCTCAACTTGCGGGACAGCGGCGTTGAGACGGTGATCATCGCGCTCCGTCCCGGCTCCGCGAGCGCCGCGAAGGCGGAAGCGGCCGGCTTCGAGGTGGTCGAACCCGGGGCCGCCGCCGCCCGCTCCGACGTGGTCATGGTGCTGGTGCCGGACGAGTTGCAGCGCGCCCTCTATCAGGAGCACCTGGCGCCGAACATGAAGGACGGTGCCGCACTCGCGTTCGCCCACGGCTTCAACATCCACTTCGGGCTGATCGAGCCGCGGCGCGACCTGGACGTGTTCATGATCGCGCCAAAGGGACCCGGCCACCTCGTGCGCTCCGAGTATCAGCGCGGCGCCGGTGTTCCGGCGCTGATCGCCATCCACCAGGACTCCTCCGGCAACGCCCTCGAAATCGCCATGTCCTACGGCAGCGCGATCGGCGGCGGCCGCGCCGGGCTGCTCGAGACCAGCTTCCGCGAGGAAAGTGAGACCGACC
>CAYVUM010000086.1:0-14335 GCA_964454795.1 uncultured Rhodospirillaceae bacterium | reverse complement strand
GCGTGGATCGACCGATCATCCGCCTGGGAACCAGGCGAATGATCCGATCCACTCGCCGATCGGCCCGCCGTCGGCGCGATGATCATCGCCGGTCCCGAAGCTCCCCACCCCCCTTGACGCGGCGCCGGAGCCACGGCGGACTGGCGGCGCCGCGGGCGGCGACCGATATCGCCACCACTTGAATTGCTGTCCCCGTAACCGCTGCGAGGCCGTTGCCGTCATGCCGCCCGCTCCCCTGCTGCTGCTCCAGGAGACCCGTCTGTCCTTCGGCGCCAAGCACCTGCTCGACGGCGCCGAGCTGTCGGTGGCAGCGGGCGAGCGGCTGGCCCTGGTCGGGCGCAATGGTTCCGGCAAGTCGAGCCTGATGAAGGTGGCCGCCGGGCTGATCGAGGCCGATGCGGGCAGCCGCTTCGTCCAGCCGGGTACGATGATCCGCTACCTGCCCCAGGAACCGGACTTCGCCGGGTTCGCAACCACGCTCGACTACGTGACCGCCGGGCTCGGCCCTGGCGACGATCCGCACCGCGCCCGGTTCGTGCTCGAACACCTCGGCCTCAGCGGCGAGGAGGCGCCGGAGCGGTTGTCCGGCGGCGAGGCGCGTCGGGCGGCGATCGCCCGGGTACTGGCGCCGGCCCCGGACATCCTGCTGCTCGACGAGCCCACCAACCACCTGGATCTGCCGACCATCGCCTGGCTGGAGGACGAACTCGCCCGGATCCGCTCGGCGCTGGTGCTGATCAGCCACGACCGCCGGTTCCTGGAGACGCTGTCCAGGGCCATGGTCTGGCTCGACCGCGGCACCACCCGGCGGCTCGACCGGGGCTTTGGCGAGTTCGAAGCCTGGCGCGACGCGGTCCTCGAACAGGAGGAGAAGGAGGCCCACAAGCTCGGCCGCAGGATCGCCCGGGAGGAGGACTGGCTGCGCTACGGAGTGACGGCCCGGCGCAAGCGCAACGTCCGCCGGCTCGGCGAGTTGCAGGCGCTCCGCCAGCAACGCCGGGAGCGGATCACCACCCCCGGCCGGGTGAAGATGGCCGCGGCGGAAGCGGGCAGCTCCGGGGCGCTGGTCGTCGCCGCTGAGGGGATCAGCTTCGCCTACACCGGTGCACCGGTGGTCCGGGACTTCTCCACCCGGATCCTGCGCGGCGACCGGATCGGCATCATCGGCCCGAACGGCGCCGGCAAGACCACCCTGATCCGCCTGCTCAGCGGTGATCTGCCGCCCGACGGCGGCACGATCACCCTTGGCACCGGGCTGTCGATGGTCACCCTCGACCAGCGCCGGGAGGGCCTCGATCCGGCCGCCACCCTGGCTGACACGCTGACCGGCGGCCGCGGCGACACCGTGTTCGTCGCCGGTCAGCCGCGCCACGTCCAGAGCTATATGAAGGATTTCCTGTTCTTGCCGGAGCAGGCGCGAACCCCGGCCGGCAAGCTCTCCGGCGGCGAGCGCGGCCGGTTGCTGCTCGCCCGGGCGCTGGCCCGGCCCTCCAACCTGCTCGTCCTTGACGAGCCGACCAACGATCTGGACCTGGACACCCTCGATCTGCTCCAGGAGGTGCTGGCCGACTATGCCGGCACCATCCTTCTGGTCAGCCACGACCGGGATTTCCTCGACCGGGTGGTCACGTCGGTGATCGCCTGGGAGGGCGGCGGCCGCTGGCGCGAGTACGCCGGCGGCTACTCGGACATGGTGGCCCAGCGCGGGCGCGGGGTGGAAGCGCCGGACGCAGGCACGGGGAAAGCGCCGGGGGCGAAACCCCCTTTGGCGAAATCACCCGCAGGCAAGGCCGGGGCGAACAAGCCGGCGGTCGGGCCCTCAGCCGAAAGGCCGGCCCGGCCGCAGAAGCTCGGCTTCAAGCAGAAACGGGCGCTGGAACTCCTCCCCGACCGAATCGAAGCGCTGCGGGCAAGCATTGCCGGGCTGCACCAGGCGCTGGCCGACCCGGACCTCTACACCCGCGACCCGGCCGGGTTCGGGCGCCGGACCGCCGAGCTGACCCGCGCCGAGGCAGAGCTCGCAGCCGCCGAGGAGGAGTGGCTGCACCTCGAGCTGCTGCGGGAGGAGATCGAAGGCTCCTGAACCGCGCCTTCAGGATTCGCGCGGCGGTGCCCCGGCGAGCGCCAGCTCCACTTCGCTGGCCAGACCGGCGAGGTTGAACGGCTTGGACATGAAGCGGATCGACGGGTCGCGCTGGATGTCGGCACCGAGGCTCTCCTCGGCATAGCCCGAGACCAGGATCACCGGCACCGTTGGCAGCTCCTGGCGGATCAGCCGGATCAGGGTATAGCCGTCCATCCCCGGCATCACCACGTCGCTGACGATCACGTCGATGCGGGTGGCGCAGTCGCCGAGCAGAATCAGGGCCGACTCGCCGTCGGCGGCCTCGAGGACATTGTGGCCGTGGCTGCGGAGGGCGCGGGCGACCAGGGTCCGGACCGTCAGCTCGTCTTCGACGAGCAGGATGGTTGCCGTCGGTGCGCACGGGCCGCACCCGGGGCGACGATGTCTCGGCTTGGCGGCCGGCAGCGGGCTCGGCAGGCCGCTGTTCGCCGTCGGCAGCTGGATCGTAAAGGTGGTGCCGGTGCCGAGCGCGCTGTCCACGGAGATCAGGCCGCCGGCGCCGCGGACGATGCCGTAGACCGTGGCGAGGCCGAGACCGGTGCCGGCGCCGACGTCCTTGGTCGAGAAGAACGGCTCGAAGATATAGGTGATGATGTCCTTGGGAATGCCGACCCCGGTGTCCGAGATCTCGATGACAACGTACCGGCCGGGCGGCAGCTGCTCCGGCGAGCAGCCGGTGGGCCGGCTCATCGTTGTCTCCCGGGTGCGGATCGTCAGGCGGCCGCCGCCGGGCATGGCGTCGCGAGCGTTGACCGCCAGGTTGACGATCACCTGGTCGAACTGGGCGCGGTCGATCCGCACCACCCCGGGAACGGCGCGGAGCTCGAGATTGAGGGCGACGGTCTCGCCGAGCAGCCGGCCGAGCAGCGCGGTCAGCTCCGAGATTGTCTCGTCCACCGGGATCAGCACCGGCTCATCGGGCTGGCGGCGCGAGAAGGTCAGCAGCTGCCGGACCAGGTGGCTCCCCCGGGTGGCGTGATGGTGAATCTCGGCGATGTCTTCATGGGATGGATCGCCCGCGGGAAAGCGCTGCATCAGCAGGTCGCCAAGACCCAGGATCACGGTCAGCAGGTTGTTGAAGTCATGGGCGATCCCGCCGGCGAGCTGACCGAGCGCCTGCATCTTCTGGGCCTCGAAATGGCGGTCGTCGAACCCTGCCGAGGGGCCCGGTTCGAGCAGGTGGACGGCAATCGCGCACGCACCGTGGTGATCTTCGGCAAGGCGCTGCAGACACAGCGTCACCCGGCGCTCACCAGGCGGATCGCCGGCCAGGCGCACGCCTTCCAGCCGGGCCGCGCTTGCCGTTCCCATCGCCAGTTTGGAGAGTTGTCCGAGCACGTCCTCCCGGTCGGGTCCGGCGATCCAATCGGTCAGGGGCCGCCCCGCCGGGCTCGCCGCGCCCGGTTGCTCCGGGTCCCGCGCCGGTCCCACCGCGGCAAAGGCGGCATTGCCAAACAGGATCGTGCCGCCGAGGTCGAGGATCGCCACAGCCACCGGCGCATGATCGATCAGGGCCTGCAGCCACCGCTCGGCGACGGCCGGCCGGGTCAGGAAGGTCACGGCAGGGTCCCTTTCAGCCGCATCACGTAGCCGATGACCTCGGCCACGGCGTGGTAGTGCTCAGGGGGGATTTCCTCGTCGAGCTCGACCCCCGCGAACAGCGCCCGGGCCAGCGGCGGGTTCTCGAGAACCGGAACCTTGTGCGTCTCGGCCACCTCGCGGATCCGCCGGGCCAACTCGTCAGCGCCCTTCGCCACACAGGTCGGCGCCGCCATGGTCTCCATGTCGTAGCGGAGCGCGACGGCCACGCGGACCGGGTTGGTGATCACGCCGTCCGCCTCGGGCACTGCTGCCATCATCCGCCGCTGGGCCCGTTCGGTGCGCAGCCGGCGGATCCGCGCCTTGACGTGCGGGTCACCTTCCTGCTGCCGGTGTTCGTCGCGCACCTCCTGCTTGGTCATCCGCATCTGCTTCAGGAACGCCCATTTCTGATAGGCGTAGTCCGCCGCCGCGATCGCGGTCATCACTGCGGTGGAGCCGGCAACCAGCGTGAGGGCGATGAGCTCCAGGCGTTCAGTGATGGCCGCCACCGGCATCTGCGGCAGCCGCTCCAGATCGGCGAGCAGCGGCGCCGACAACAGGACGGCGAGCGCCGCGACTACGGTGATTTTGACCAGGCCCTTGAGGAACTCGACCAGGGTCCGCGACGAGAACAGCCGCTGGAACCCCTTGATCAGTGAGATCTTGTTGAGTTCCGGCTCGATCTTCTCGGGGGCCCACAGAAGGCCGGTCTGGACCCAGCCGGCCGCAAGGGCCGCCGCTGACAGCGCCCCGAGAACCGGGGCGAGGGCGATCATCACATCAAGGGTGATCTGCATCAGGGCGTCCTGCGCCGATGCAACGTCCAGGTGCAGGCTGTCGGCGTGGTCGAGAATAAACCGGCCGGTTTCAGCCAAGTCGCGGGACACCGGCCCGGAGAGGAAGACGAGCAGCAGCGTGGTCACCGCCAGGATGGCGAAGCTCTTGACCTCCTGGGAGATCGCGACCTGACCCTTGTCCCGGCCTTGCTGCAGGCGCCGCGATGTCGGGTCTTCAGTTTTGGAAGCGTCGTCCTGTTCCGACATGCCCTGTGCTCACCCGTGACGGCAGCCCACCCACGCCGTGGTCCTCCGGCCTCTTTCTTCGACGCCGGGCGCCCCTAACCGCCCAGCCGATCGACGAACGTCCACATGGCGTCGCCAAACCAGTTGAGGAAGGTGAGAGATATCACGGATAACGTGAGCATCAAGAGCCAAATCTGCAAAGAAAGTTGTATCGGCAGGCCGAAGAAGAACACCGGGAGCTGCGGCATCAGCCGGCCGAGAATGCCGAGGCCGGCGCCATAGACAAAACCGAGCAGCAGAAACGGCGCAGACAGCTGCAGGCCGAGGAGAATGCTGTCGGCGAGCGCCCGGACCAGAGCCTCGGCCATGTCGCCGGCGGCAAGGGCGCCGGCGGGCGGGAAGGCCGCATAGCTCTCGACAAGAGCCGCAAAGAACAGATGGTGCAGGTCGGTGACGAAGATCAGCAGCACGCCGATGGTGGTGAGCAGGCCCGCCACCGTCGACGTCTGCTGATCGGAGGCGGCGTCCTGAACGAGGGCATTGGCCAGCGACCCGAAGAACGCGATGAAGGTGCCGGCGATGTGCAGAGCCGCAACCAGGATCCGGGTGACGGCGCCAAGAAAGCCGCCGATAATGATCTCGCCGCCGACGATCAGCATCAGTGCGGTGGGGCTGTCCGGGCGCGGCGGCAGGGAGGCTGCGACCAGCGGTGCGATCACCAGAGCGACGGCGAAGGCGATAAGAGCCCGGACCCGGGTGCTGATATAGGCCGCAGAGAACCCGGGCATCACCATCAGGGCGGCGCCGATCCGGGCGATCACGAGCAGGACCGCGAAGACCTCGTCGGAGAGCCAGGCGGCCATGATCAGCCGAGCATGGCGATGCGGTCGAACAGCTGTCTGCCGAACTCCAGCAACACCGTCATCATCAACGGCAGGAACAGGACGATGGCAACGAAGATGACGATAATCTTCGGCACGAAGGTCAGGGTCATCTCCTGAATGGTGGTAAGGGCCTGGAACAGGGCGATGATCAGACCGATGACCATGCCCGTCACCATCACCGGCGCGGCCATGACCAGGGTAACGAACATCGCCTCCCGGCCGATTTCCACAACCGCAATCTCGTTCACGGCAGGTCAGTCCCTAAACGGGCATGCGGATGACTTCGCGATAGGCTTCGATCACCCTGTCGCGGACGGCGACAACCGCCCGCAGGGTGACCTCCGCCTCCGCGACGGCGGTGACCACAGCGCTCAGGTCGGGGCTGCCACCGGTGACCGCCTGCATCGCCAGCTGCTCCCCGGTCTCTGCCGCCTCCGCGGCTGTGCGGGCGGCATCCCGGACCAGATCGGCGAAGCCCGATTGCGCCGGCGCCACCGACCCGGCCGGTTCCGCCGGGGCGGCGGGCGTATCGGCGGCCCGGGCGGCGGTTCGGTAGGCGCCGATCGCGCTGGCATAGGACGTGAGGCCCGTGGTCATCGGTTATCTCCTGCCGGCGGCGCCGCCCCGCGCGCGGGCGCATTCAGGGTCAGCGCAGCACGTCGATGGTCGCGTTGGCCATGTCCCGGGCGGTCTTAACCATTCCGAGGTTCGCCCGGTAAGACCGTTGCGCCTCGAGCATGTCCATGCTTTCGACCAGGGAATTGACGTTCGGCGCGAGCACGTAGCCGTCCGGGTCGGCGGCCGGATGACCGGGCTCATAGCGCCGTTCGAAGGCCGATGGGTCTGGCCGGATGTCCTTAACCTGCACCCGGGCGAAGCCGGCGGCGCGGTCGAGCGCCTCTTCGAAGAGGACGACTTTGCGGCGGTAGGGCAACTCGCTCGGCCGCGCCGGCAGCGACTCGGCGTTGGCGACGTTCTCGCTGATCACCCGAAGACGGGTGCCCTGGGCCTTCATGCCGGCGGCAGCGATCTGAAAGGTGGCGCTCAGCGTGTCCATGGCGGGGCTCCGGCTCAGCGGTTGCCAGCAGCGATGCGGAAGAAGCTCAGGTGCTTGCGGTACAGTTCGTTGACCAGCTTGTGGCCGAGCTTGGTCTGGTCGACCTTGGCCAGCTGTTCCTCGAGGACGACCGCGTTGCCGTCCGGTGCGGTTTCATAGGTCCGCCGGCTCTCGGCGCTGCGGAACGGGCCGGGCGCGGCGAGCCCCGGCAAATGGCCGGTCCGGGTCGCCGCAAGCTGAAGCCGGGTATCCGGCCGGTCGATCATCCGGCGGAATGTCAGCGGCCTGAGATCGTGCGGCCGGAAGCCGGGGGTGTCGGCGTTGGCGATATTGTGGGCCAGCACTTCCTGGCGCTGCTCAAGCCAGGCGCGGCGGCGGTTCAGCGCGGCGATAAAGGGAATTTGACTGAGGTCCATGACTGTCCGCCGCAGTGCGATTTCTGGTCCGACCGAGCCGCAACTATGGTGAGCCGCACTTAAGGTTGTCTTAAGGGCAAGATTGTCCGGCTATCGGTCGTTATTAGCGCCAGGATTATGTGAAATACGCGGTAAATCGCGCAAATGCCCGAGAGATTGTAAGCCGGTTCACAGTCGCAGGTTCCGGAAGTCCTTACGATCCCGGCCTTCACGCAATCCGGCGGCCGGCTCTGAGCGGATCGTCAGTGTCAGAGTGTTTGAGGCAGAGGGACCGAACGCGATGTTTGCGACTGGCCATACAATCCCTTCGGACGAGGCAGCGGGCGCGAGCGGAACGCCGTTGGCGTTGGACGAGTGGTCGAAGACCGCCTACCCCTACCAGGTGATCGGCTTCATCCTTGTCTGGCTGGCGATCGTCAGCGCGATGGTCGTCGCCGGCTGACGGTGGGCATGAGGCCGGCGCGCCGCGACAGGAGGGGGCCAATGCCGGCTCCGGTTCTTGATCATCATGAACTGACCAGGCACCCGAATGCGGTCCTGGCTTCGCTCTGCCGCACGGCGGTCGCGGCTCCGGTTTTCGATAAGAACGGGAACTCGCCACAAAAAAAATCGTGGAGCGTGAACGAGTTCACAGCCGCGGCCGGAAATCCGGCCTAACCTGGTCAGGCTTTCGACGGATCGCCGCAAGCAGGCGGGTATCGCCCGCAACGGTGCCGGAGCCGCCGCCGGTCAGGGAATGGCATCTGGCCTTCGCAACCGGATCGCCAGCTGAGGCAGGAGCCGGGTTCAGAGTGGATGGAGTCACAACGATGACGTTTGCGCACGAAGTCTTCGGCCATCTCGCCGTCTGGAGCTTGATCGTCAGCTGCATGGCCGCCATCGGCTGACCCGCGATCGGGCACTGCCTGCTGAGGAGTGTGTTGTCCCGCCCGGCGACTCTTGAGCCCGCTTCGAACCACCTTCCGCTCAAACCTTCGCCCTCGCCGGCTGCCGGCGGGGGCGCCTTCTCCGGGGCAAGCGCGAGCCGATCACGGAACGGTGCGGAAGTACCGGTCCTCAATGGTGTCAACCAGGTCGCCGAGCTGACAGCCGGTGGGAAAAGCGAGGCAGCGCCGCTCTGCGGCGCGCGATGCAAAGCGGGCGTTTTCGTTCACCTGCATCTCGGCGCGAAGGGTCGGAGCGCTGGTGGTGACCGCATAGTCGATCGTTGCCCGGCAACCACCGCGCCACGCTGGACAGGCGGTCCCTGACTCGGGTGCGCCCGCGTGGGTGACGAGTTCGCAGCCGCCGAGGCCGACCGCCGCCACCATCGCAACCACCAGCGCAGAGAAACGGCGGCCCGCCCGCGCACGCCCGCTCGCTGTTTCCATTCGTGCGTCTCCCCCGCTGCTGCCCCATCCAGCCATAGCAGACTTCGCGGCCCTCATCACTCCCCGATCGCCGACGCGGGGCGCGCTTCGCCGGCGGGTTCGGCGCGCGGCTCCCGGCCGGTCGCGGTCAGGCCGAAATCGCCGAGGATCGCATAGGCCGCGGGGACGACGATCAGCACCAGGACCGTGGAGGCCAGCAACCCGAAAACGATTGATGAGACCAGGGGAATCAGCACCTGGGCCTGGAGATTGCGCTCGAACAGCAGCGGCAGCAGCCCGGCAATGGTGGTGAGCGAGGTCAGCAGCACCGCCCGGAACCGCTGGCGGCTGGCTTGGCGGGCGGCGTCGATCACGCTCATGCCGGCGCGGACGTTGCGCTTGACGAACACCACCAGGAGGATCGAATCGTTGACCACAATGCCGCCGAGCGCCGCGGCGCCGAGCGCGCTCGGCGCCGACGCGAAGATCCCCAGGGCGGCATGGCCGACCCCCACGCCGATGCCGGCCATGGGGATCGCCAGCATCACGATGACCGGCTCGATGTAGCTGCGGAATTGCAGGCTGAGCAGCAGGAAGATGCCGAGCAGGCCGATCACAAAGCTGCGCTGCATCGACTGCCCGGTCTCCTGCTGCTGTTCGGCTTCGCCTTTCAGGGCGACCGTCACCGCGGGATACCGCTCCGCCAGCAGCGGCAGAAAGCGGGCCCGGGTATCGGCGAGGATCTCGTTGGTGTTGGCGATGGTGGTGTCCACGTCCCCGCGCAGGGTCACGGTTCGCAGGCCGTCGATCCGGGCGATCCGCGCGAAGCCGCGGCCTTCCTCGATCTCGGCCAGGGCTGAAAGCGGCGCCTGACCGCCGTCCGGCAAAGTCACGGCGAAGTCGTCCAGATCGGCGAGGCTGTCGCGCGCGCCGGGGGCGAGCCGGACGTCCACCTCGAAGCTTTCGGAACCCACCTGAATCTCGTCGGCAGTGGTGCCGTAGTAGGCGGCACGGAGCTGTTCGGCCAGATCGGCGGCATCAATGCCGAGCGCGAGCGCACCCTCGCGCAGCCGCAGGCGGATCTCCGGCTTGCCGGGTCGGAGGTCATCCTGAAGGTCGGCCACCCCCGGATACCGTCCGAGCCAGGCGGCGAGCTCGGTTGAGGCGGCCTTGAGTTCGGCGAGATCGGGGCCTTGGAGGCGAATCTCGATGGGGAGACCGGCCGGTCCGATTTGCAGTTCCGCGAAGGTCAGGGACATCACGTCGGGGATGGTGCCCACCTCCCGCCGCCAGCGGTTGAGCAGATCGCTGAGCCGGGCGTTGCGCAGCTCGGCCTGCAGCAGGTCGACGGTGACGCTGGCCACGTGCGGACCGGATTCGAACGCGTCGGCGTTGACGTTGTAACGGACGAGGATGTTACGCACGAGGTTGCGGCCGCCGGGCTGTTCCGGGGTCAGCTCCGCATCGATCCGCTTGATGGCAGCAACGACCTCCGCCACCACTGCCTCGGTCCGGGCGAGCGGCGTCCCCTGGGGCAGCAGGATCCGCGCCTCGATGACATTGCCGTCCAGATCGGGAAAGGCACGGAACTTGATGGCGCCGCCGACCACCAGGCTGAGCCCGGTGAGGAAGACCAGCAACACGAGGCCAATGGTCAGGTACCGCCAGCGGACGGCGGCGTCCACCGCGCGGCCCAGCACCGCCGCGCGCACGGTCGCGAAACCGGCATCGAAGCGACGCCGGAACCAGCTTTCCCGTTCGCCCCCGCCGCGTCCGCCGGCGAGGTGATGGGGGAGGATCAGGAACGCCTCCACCAGACTGACGGCCAGGGTGATGATCAGCACCACCGGGACGACCCTCAAAACCTTGCCCAGGTCGCCTTCCAGAAACGCCAGCGGTGCAAACACGCAAATCGAGGTGACGAACGACGACAGCACCCCGATCGCCACTTCCCGGGTGCCGAGGATCGCCGACCATTTGCGGTCGTCGCCGTGGCGCAGGTGGTAGGCGATGTTCTCGGCGATGACGATGGCATCGTCCATGATCAGGCCAAGCGCGATCAGCAGCGCCACCATCGTCAGCATGTTGATCGAGTAGCCGATCACCACCAGCACGGCGAGGCTGGCGAGGAACGATGCCGGCAGCCCCATGACGACCCAGAATGACAGCCGGAACGAGAAGAACAGCCACAGGGTCAGGAAGACGAGAACGAGGCCGATCGCGCCGTTTTCGACGAGCAGATCGAGCCGGTCCTGGACGATCGAGGCCACGTCCCGGGTGATCACGTATTCGACTCCGGGCGGGGCCCGCTGCCGCTCGACCTCCAGAAAGTTGCGCACCGCCGCCATCACCGTCAGGGTGTCCTGGTCCTTGGTCTTGTTGACCTGGAGCAGGGCGGCGCGCTCACCGTCGAGGAGGACCTTGGCCTCTTCCAGCTCGAAGCGGTCAGTGATTGTGGCGATCTGGCCGAGGCGGAGCTCGGCGCCGGTCTCTCCGCCGAGGATAACGAGGTCCTCGAACGCGCGCGGATCGCGGCGCTCGTCGGCATAGCGCACCAGGACGTCGCGCTGGGTGGTCTCCACCGTGCCGGAGGGGAGATCCAGGCTCTGGCGGCTGATGATCTTGGCCACGTCGTCGACGGAGAGCCCGTGCTGGCGCAGCGCCAGCGAGTCGAGCTCGATGCGGATCTGGCGGTCGGAGAAGCCGCCCAGCTCGACCTGGCTGACCTCCGGGCGTTGCTTCAGCCGCTCCTTGACCTCCTCGGCGTAGACCTTGAGGTCGGGCGGCGCCATCGGACCGGCGATGGCGATCGAGACCACCATGTCCGTGCGTTCGAGCTGCCTGACGACCGGGTCCTCGGCGATTTCGGGAAAGTCATCGATGGCGTCCACCTCCGCCTTGACGTCGGTCAGGAAGCGGTCGACGTTGCCGCGGTCGCGCATCTCGATGGTTGCCGAGCCGAGACCCTCGCGGGCTTCGCAGCGGATTTCCGCCACGTCGGTCAGGGTGTCGACGGCCGTTTCAATCCGCTCGCAGATTGCTTCCTCGACCTGCTCGGCGCTGGCCCCGGGATAGGCCACAGAGACCTGGATCAGGCTGACCGAAAAGTCGGGAAAGGTCTCCCGGCGGAGTTCCGGCAGGGCGACGATGCCGATGGCGAACAGCAGGACCATCAGCAGGTTGGCGGCAGTGGGGTGGTTGGCGAAGGCGGCAATCATTGTTCAGCCGCCAGCGCTTGCGGCTCGCCCGGGCCCGCGGCCTGACGCCGCAGCTCGGCCATCAGCGCCGCATCCTCGCGGGGCGCCAGCTTCATCCCGGCGATGGCCGGGATCAGGTCGGTGACGACGACGCGGGCGCCCGCCTCCAGGCCGCCGCTGATCACCGCCAGATCCCCCTGGACCGAGCCCAGCTCCACCGGAATGATGGCGAGGCGGTCATCGGCGCCGGCAACCCGGACGAAGCGGCCGGCAGGGCCGCGGTGGACGGCGGTGCGTGGCACGATCAGGCTGCCGGGGCGCGCGTGGCCGAAGACTTCCACCTGGACGTACATGTTCTTGACGAGTGGCGGCCGGCGCCCGGGTACGGCCTGCCGGTAGGGTTCGGCCACGGCGACCACGACCCCGACCGTGCGGGTCTGGGGATCGATCGCCGGGCTGATCCGGTCGACAAGACCGCGCCAGTCGGCGACGACCGGACCGGTGCGCAGGCGGACCACGGCGCCGCCGAACAGGTCACCGGCGAGGCGGCCCATTTCCGCGGCCGAGAGCCCCTCGACGACAACGTCATCATCGATCAGTCCCTGAACCTGTTCGATCGGCACCTGCGCCACCACTTCCGCCACATCGATGCTGTCGGCGACGGCCAGCACTTCATTGGTACCGACGACTTGGTTTTCTTCCGCGCTGACGCTGGCGATCCGCCCCTCGAACGGCATGCGGATCGTGGTCCGCGCCAGGTCCAGGCGGGCGTCCTCCAACTGCGCCTGGCTGAGCGCCAGGCTTGCTTCCAGCACCTGGCGACGCACCGGGATCAGCCTCAGCGCGTTCTCCAGGTCCTGAACCTGCTGCCGCTGGCTCAGGACCATCCGCTCTGTTTCGTCGACGGTGGCCTGGCTGGCGTTGCCGCGAGCGCGGAGGATTCGCTTGCGTTCCAGCTCCGCCTCGGTCAGGGCCACGGATCGCCGCTCGATTTCCAGCGAGGCCTGCCTGTTGGCGTCCTCAACCGCGAGCTCGGCGAGTTCGGCGCGGACGCTTTCGATCTGCGCTTCAAAGCGGGCGACGGCGAGCTCGTAATCCACGGGATCGATCCGGAACAACACCGTGCCGGCGTCAAGCAGCTTCCCGGGCTCGAGGTCAGGATGACGCTCGATCACCCGGCCGCCCACTTGCGCGACCGCATTCCAGACCGTGCCTGGCTGGACCTGACCATAGCCGACCGCGCGCGGCACGAACGGGGTGCGCTCGGCGGTGATTGTCCTGACGGCGCGCACCAGCTCGGCCGGGGGCGCCTGTTCAGGCGCTTCCCGGCCGCGCATCTGGATGAGCAGCAGAATCACACCCAAGGCCAACGGCGGAATCAGGAGCAGACGTTTCCACCAGGGGTTTGCGGTTTCCAACATCAATCTCTCTTGGTGTGCGCCGGCACGCCCGAAGGGGCACGCACCGGTGTGAACCGGTCGAGCCCGGCGAGTGAGACCGGCACCGGGTCAGGGGATCGGCGGCGCCGGCTGGTCGGCAGCGGCCGCCGGCGCGGCCCCGGTGTCCCTCGCCGGGCGGCCGGGGGGGAAGTCGGCGAGAATCACCTCAACCACCTCACGGATCGCCTGCGGCGTGGTTTCGTCGGCGTCAACGAGCATCTCGGCGGCGCCGTGCCAGACCGGCCGGCCCGACCGGTTATCGAAAATATCCACGGCGATCATCCCCGCCGTGGAGGGGATCACGACCGGCCGCCACGCCGGCGAGTGCAGATACCCCCGGCGCGACGGCAACGGCGCATCCGGAATGTAATGTATCGACTGTCTCTGCTCCGAGCCGGCGGTAATCCGCACCGAGACGTCCGCCGGGATCCCCGGTTCAAGTCCTCGGGCTGAAAGGGCCCGGCTGACAGCATCACGGATCCGCTGGTTGATCACAGGATTGTAGATGGGATCGCGGTCGGCAGGTTCCGCCGACAGCGGCTGGTCGATCGCAAACGTTCGGTACGCAGAAAAGTCTGCCGCCGGATCGAAACTGACCCGCCGCTCCACCGGGTTGCAGGCCGCGAGGCCGGCGAGGGCGAGGCCGGCGAGACCCGCCACGATCGTGGAGGACAGCGGCGGCCGCGACGCCCACATGGCCTTCCTCTTCCGCCTCGCTCCGGATCCGGCCGCTCTCATCCTCAACGCCGGCAAGGGGCCCCGGATCACGCCCGACAACAGTCTTCTCAACCATAGACGGATCCGGGCGCAGGCGCGAGGGCCTCAGCGTCGTCCCACCGGCGCCGCCGGATCACTCAGTCTTCATTCAGGAATCGCCGCCGGGCGGCGTGGATCGCGGCCCGCACCCGGTCGGGCGCCGTACCCCCCTCGCTGACCCGGCTCGCCACGGAGGCCTCGATGGCAAGCACGGAATACACCTCCGCGGTGATCGCCGGTTCCACCGCCTGCATTGCCTTCAGGGGCAGATTGATGAGCGCGCAGCCCCGCTCCTCGGCGGCGCGGACGATGGCGCCGGTGACATGGTGGGCGCGTCGGAACGGCAGGCCGAGCGTTCGGACCAGCCAGTCGGCGAGGTCCGTGGCGGTGGGATAGCCGTCGGCAGCGGCATCGCGCATCCGCGTCCGGTCGAAGCCGGCACCGTCGATCATCCCGGCAAGCGCCACCAGCGACAGCTCAAGGGTGTCGGCCGCGACGAACACCGGCTC
>CAYVUM010000085.1:0-14651 GCA_964454795.1 uncultured Rhodospirillaceae bacterium | reverse complement strand
GGCTGAACGACCTGCGCCATATCGTGTACAAGGAGGCTGATGAGCCCTGGCGGCGGGCGCGGCGCAATCTCGGGCTGATGCTGCGTGAGGGACTGCTAAAGGAGAACATCGACGGCGAGGCTCTGGTCTGGGCGCATCACCGGCTTCTCGGCCGTCCGGAGCAGCGGCGGATCCTGATGGTCATCTCCGACGGCGCACCGGTGGACGACGCGACCCTGTCGGCCAATCCCGGCAACTACCTTGAGCGGCATCTCCGGGAGGTGATCAGCTGGATCGAGACCGCCTCGCCGGTGGAACTGACGGCGATCGGCATCGGCCACGATGTGACCCGCTATTATCGCCGGGCCGTCACCCTGGTGGATGCGGAAGAACTCGGCGGGACCATGATGCAGAATCTGGCCGAGCTCTTCGACGACAATCCCAGAACCAAGCCCAATGCGCCGGTCCGCCCCGCCCAGGCAACCGGCCGCCGCGCCGGACGGCCTCGCTGACCGCATCGCCGCTGCGGACGGGAAAGTTCTCCCCCCTGAGGCCTCCGGGACGGGATCGCCCGCGCGATCGCCTGATGCGATGGTCGCGCCCGTCCGATGCATCGAAATGGTTGTAACTGCGGTCACTCCCTGGCATCCTGCGCCTGCCGCCGGACAGCAACGGCCGGGGGCCGGCGGCGGCATGCGAACGGATCGCCCCGGCCGGTTGAGCGTGTGCGATGAACCGATGACGGCGCCGTCCGGACCTGCCACTCCCGCGCTTCTGAGCGCCTGACCGCCGGCCGCCCGGCCCAGCCAAAAGAGGATGATCCATGAACATCAAGGCTGTCGCCGGCGTTGCGGCGCTGGTTGCTGTTGTGGCTGCCGGTGCCGGCTATGCGCTGCTGGTGCTGCCCGGTCAGCAGTTCAGGTCCTCCCTGGACGAGATGATCACCAACCTGCCGGAGACGATGACCGCCCGCTATGACTCGGCGGACTACGGGCTTTTTGATCGCACCGCGGCAATCGAGGGGGTTACCCTGGACTGGCAGGCGGCGCCGGCGTACACGATCCGGATCGACCGGGTCGAACTGGTCGAGCCGGCAGCCGACCTGGCCGAAGCATTTGCGCAAGCCCGGGCCAACCCCGCCGCCGTGGACAGCGACCTCTCTCTGCCGGTTGCCCGGTCGATCCGGTTCACCGGCGTTGAGGGCGAGATAAAGCCCGATCAGGCAGCCGGCATCGAGGCCGGCACCTACACGCTCGACCGCTTCGAGATTGCCAATCTCAGGCTGTATCCGAAGGCCCTGCTGCAGTGGGACCTTCAGCGGACCCTGATGCTTGCTGAACAGCTCCAGACGGTTTCGTCCGATGCCGCGCCGGCGGAGGTTCTCGCCCGCATGCAGCCGCTGTTCGAAGAGTATGCGGCCCTTTATCTCGGCTTCGCCTACGACAGCTACGTTGTCGACAACGTTGCCGCCGACCTCCGGATCGACCCGGCCGCCACAACGACGCAACCGACCCCGCCCGGACCGGTTGAGACCGCCGTGCGCGTGGCCCGAGCCACGTCCGGCGGTTACGACCGCGGGGTTTCCGCGGCGGCGAGCATGACCGGCTTCCGCCAGACGGTTGGCGATATCTTTGCCTGCGCCGTCGACCGGATCGGGGTCGGGGCGTTCGACATCCGCGCCGCCGCCGAGCAGGTCCTCGCCGGCGCGCCACTGGCCGGCGGGTTGCTCGATCAGATCGTCTTCGGCGACCTTGAAGTGGCCATGGTCGACTGCCGGTCAGCAGAGGCCGGCCCGATCGTGTTCGACCGCTTCGCGGTGAACGATCTGCGCTTCACCAACGGCCTGCCGGCAAGCCTGCGGCTGTCGCTCGACGGGCTGAAGGCGCCGCCGGAGAGCCTGGCGATGGCCGCCCCGGACAGCCCGCTGGCGCTGCTCGACCTGGACACGCTGACGGTGAGCGCCGGCGCCAGCTACGACTGGGACCGCGCGAACAGCCGGATCGCGCTGACCGACGTGAACCTGGCGGTCAGCGAACTCGGCCAGATCGCTGTCGATGCCGAACTGGTCGACGTGCCGGCCGATCCGGCGGCGGTCGAAGCGATGAAGCTGTCGGCGGCGACGGTCCGCTTCACCGACGCCTCCCTGGTCGACCGGCTGATCGAACAGGTGGCCTTGCAGCAGGGCGCCAATCCGGCAGATCTCCGGGCGCAGCTGATGGCGTTGATGGCCCATCAGTCCGCAGACCTCGGGCTGCCCCCGGCGATCGCCGACGCTTTGGTCGACTTCATCCGTTCCCCCGGACTGCTGACCATCACCTTGAACCCGCCGGTGCCTGTCCCGGTGCAGACGCTGGAACAGGCCGAGACCATGCCGCCCGCCCGGTTCGTCGAACTGGTCGGACTGCGCGTCTCCACCACCCGTTAAGGGGCACGATCTCACCCGCACATCTCGGAGGGGGCCATGACTGCCGGGATCGCCACCGACGCCGTCTCCGACGAGCGCGACGCCGGACGAACCTGGCCGCTCGCCTACGAGGGCTCGGGCCTCGAACTGTTCGGGCTCGCCTTTAAGGTCGGGCTGCTGACCGTCCTGACGCTCGGAATCTACCGGTTCTGGGCAAAGACACGGCTGCGCCGCTACCTGTGGAGCGCAATCCGCGTCAATGACTCGAGCCTGGAGTACCATGGCCGGGGCAGCGAATTGCTGATCGGCTTTCTGATCGCGATCGCGATCCTGGCGCCGCTGTCGATCGGCTACGGGATTCTTGCCGAGATGGTCTTCGGCCCCGACAGCCCTGGCAGAGCCATCGTCGACCTGATGTGGGGGGTGTTGCTGCTGACCCTTTACGGCGCAGCGATTTTCCGGATGACCCGCTACCGGCTGAGCCGGACGAGCTGGCGGGGGATCCGCTTCGGCCTGGATGGCTCCACGCTCGAATTCGCCCGCATTTTTTTCGGCTATACGTTTCTGACCGCCCTGACCTTCGGCATCACCTATCCCGTGCTTCGCCGCGCAATGGTCGGCTATCGCATCGACCATGCCCGGTTCGGCAAGACACCGTTCTCGTTCCACGGCACGGCGGGTCCGTTGTTCGGACCCTGGCTGGTGTTCCTCGCCTCCCTCGTCATCCCGTTCATTATCCTGATCGTCACAGCTGCGCCGGCGACTGTGAGCGGCGAGGACGGAGGTGGCGGAACCCGCCTCACCGCCAATGCCTGGCTCGCCCTGCCGTTCGCGCTCCTCGCGCCGGTCCTGTTCATCCGCTACCGGGTGCGGGAGTTCCGCCACTTTGCCCATTGTTCAAAGCTGGGCACCACGCGGCTGGTCTCCGAGGCCCGGACCCGGCCGGTCGCCCTGGCGGCACTGGCAACGATGATTGCGAGCCTGGTGATTCTCGCCATCCTCCTCTCCGCCGTCGCCGGCATGGTGCAGGGGGCGATCCCGGCCGGGGGAGAGGGGGCGGAAAGTCTGCCGATCGGCCCGCTGGCGCTCGTCGCGGCGCTGATGGTCCTGGCGTTCTTTGCGATCTTCCCGGCCATCAACTTCGGCATTTTTATCAGCATGGTCACCCGCCACCTCTGCGCGACCACCACCATCGAAAACCCGGAAGGGCTGGAGATGGCGGCTCGCTCAGCGGTCCCAGGCCCGCAGTATGGCGAGGGGCTGGCGGACGCCTTCGACATCGGTGCCATTTAGGAGCGTTATCTTGCAGGCCACGTTCTTCGACGGCGAGACCGCCCGGCCCCACCCGGTCCGCGTCGACCTCGGCGATGGCACGCTGACCATCACCGGCGAGGACGGGCGGGTGCTGGCCGGCTGGCCCGCCGCCGATGTGCGCCTCGTCGCCACGGCTGGGAACGGCACTGTGACCCTTCGCTGCGGGACGGCGGAGCCGGCGCGCCTGGTGCTCGCCGGGTCGCCCGGGGACCGCGCCGCCCTTGCCCGATTCTGTCCCGATCTGCGCCGGACGGACCGCGGTGAGTGGCGCACCTGGCGGCAGGTCGGCATATGGGCGGTCGGTGCGATCGCGTCAGTGGTTCTGCTCATCCAGGTGGTGATCCCGGCGCTGGCTGCCGAGATCGCTGCGGTGATCCCTCCCGAGGCCGAGCGACGCCTCGGCGATGCTGTCGCCGACGATTTGATCCAAGCCTTTTCCGGCGGGGCCGATCCGCCGGTTTGCACGGGCGAAGCCGGCCAGGCGGCGCTCGAAGACCTGAGCCGTCGCCTCGTCGCCGGACTGACCGAACCGCTGCACCTCCGGGTGCGGGTCGTCAACACCGGCGAAGTCAATGCCCTCGCCTTGCCGGGCGGCCAGATCCTGATCCTGAGGGGCCTGATCGAGGAAGCCCGGTCCCCCGACGAGGTCGCCGGCGTGCTCGCCCACGAAATCGCTCACATCGCCCGCCGTCATCCGACCACCCTCAGCATCCAGTACGGTGCCGTTTCGGTGCTGGTCGGTTTGCTGGTGGGTGACGTCACCGGCGGGACGGTGATCGCCGGCCTCGGCACCGTTCTGATCGGGGCCTCCTACAGCCGTGACTTCGAGCGCGAAGCCGACGCCCTCGGAGCCGAACTGCTGACCCATGCCAAGATAAGCACAGGCGGCCTCGCCGCGTTCTTCCGCCGCCTCCGGGAACGTCAGGGTGAACTGGAAGAAGCCATCGGCTTTCTCAACACCCATCCGGTTTCCGCCGACCGGCTCGCGGCGCTGCCCCCCGACCCGGTCGGCGCCGGGACAGCGATCAGCGAGCCCGCGTGGCAGGCGATCCGGACAATGTGCGAGTGAGGCCGGCCTCAGAATTCCAGGGCGCGGTCGTTGCCTTCGCCGGCGCAACGGCCGAGCCGCGCATCCGCCTCGGTGATGTGGCGCAACAGCCACAATCGGAGGTAACGGACGACAGCGATGCACTCGGCCGGACCGAACACCTTAACGATGCTGAAGGCGAAGTCCTCGGCGTCTCGCAGCAAGCGCTGATGCTGACTGGCGTGGGTGACCAGGTCCGCGCAGTCCCGCTCGGCCATGAACCGCTCTTCTTCGGCAAAATGCTCGCGCACACTGGCGAACATACGCACGAAGCCGCGCTGGAATTCGGCGGCTGACGGCTCATCGCCGAGGGAGCGGATCAGCTCGCGGTGCAGCGCGAACAACTCCCGGTGCTGGTCATCGATCCAGTGAATCCCGACCTCGAGAGGGGGGGTCCAGACGATCTGACTGCGCTCGAGGAGCCGGCGGATCGATAAGGGATCGCAGCTCTCGCCGGGCAAAATGACCCGGGACTTCGCCGGCTCCGCGGCTGCCGGCTGCCGCCCCGGCAGGAGGCTGTCCGATTTCGCGAGGCCCGCGCCCGCGCGCACCTGGGCGGTTCCCCCGGCGCGGCGACTGGATCGAGCCTGCGAGCGCTGCATGTCCGAGCTCCCTGAAGATTTGCCGCGAAACAACTCGTTCGCCGCCCGTCGACATGAGCGACCCTTCGAAAAATAAGGTAATGGATTTTCAACCCTGAGGCAAGGCCGCTCGGGGCCCGGGTAGGCTCACAGCGGACCTGGAAAGCCTTGCGGACCCTTCCGATCGGGCGCAAACACGACGAGGCTGACGTGATTTGAGCCCGCGCGGCGCTGAGCGCGCCGACCGCGATGCGCCCCGGAGAGGCTGGCCATGACCACCAACAAACCCGACCACTCTGGCGCGATCACCTGGCCACCGGTGATCGTGTCCGGCTGGTTCCTGCTCGGCCTCGGTCTTGATGCCCTCCTCTCCGCGCCGGTTCTGCCCGCGCCAACCCAGTATGTCATCGCCGCAGTCCTGGCCGCGCTCGGCGGCGGGCTCGCCGTCTGGGCGGCGCCCCAATTTCTCCGCCATGACACCAGCATCCACGTGCACCGCCCGACCTCGGCTCTGATCACCTCGGGCGCTTATGCCCGTTCGCGCAATCCGCTGTATGTCGGGCTCATCCTGCTGTATCTCGCTGGCGCCGCTGCGGTGGACAGCCTCTGGCTGCTGGCCTTGGCCGTCCCGGCGATCGTCTCTCTGCAGGCGGGCGTGATCGTCCGGGAAGAGCGCTACCTGGAGGCGAAATTCGGCGAGGCGTATCGGGACTATGCCCGCCGGGTGCGACGGTGGCTGTAGACGGCGCTCACCCGGGGAAACACAGTTGCCCATGAGCCTCGATCTCTACCTCGCCTACGTGGTCGCCACGGTGATCGTTGTCGCCGTTCCGGGCCCGACAATTATGCTGATTCTCAGCTACGCTCTCCGGGTCGGCCGGCGCTCCTCCGCGGCCATGGTCCTCGGCGTCGGCCTCGGCGATCTGGTGGCGATCACCGCGTCCCTGGCTGGGGTCGGAGCGCTCCTCGCCACCTCGGCCACCGCTTTTTCCGTGCTGAAATGGATCGGAGCCGGCTATCTGATCTGGCTCGGCATTCGCACCTGGCGCGCGCAGCCGGCCGGCCTCCCTGGCGATGCAACGACGGCGAGAGGCCCGGCCGCCTCGCCCTCCCGGCGGGCGATGACCCTGCATGCGTTTACGGTCACCGCCCTCAATCCGAAGAGCATCGCGTTTTTTGTCGCCTTCCTGCCCCAGTTCGTCGAGCCCGCCGCCCCGCTGACCGGCCAGTTGATCCTCCTCGGCGCCACGTTCCTGGTGCTGGGTCTGCTCAACGCCGCCGTCTACGCCGTGCTGGCCGGCGCGTTGTGCGCGATGATCCGCCGTCCGGGAACCGTTCGCTGGATCAACCGCCTCGGCGGCGGGGTGCTGATCGGCGCCGGCCTGATGACCGCCGCCCTCAAACGCCCGTGAGCTCTGGTGGTCGGGTGATGGTCGGATCGGGCGTTCGCCGTCGCAAGCGTGGTTCTGCGTGCGGAGCGCCGGGTCTCCGCGCAGGGGGAACCACCAACACCGTTAGCCCGGCCGTCTCCTTCGGGGATTTGGCCAATTTCCATCGCTCAGGGAAGGCGAATGTGCGGGTCGGACGCGACACCCCGTCACCGTTGTGCTTGAAAAGCGGGCGAACGGTTGCACGTTTCGGAAGTGATTTGTTCACCCGCTCACCGTTGGCCTGCAGCACCAATGGCAATTGAGCAAAAGACCGTTACGCTGGTGACTGAAAGCAGAAACTGGTGGAAACAACGGAAGTATCGACGTGAAACCGCGCGCAGATTGCGAGAGCTACGTAAGCAGGGATGGCGGCTGGAGGCACTGCAGAGATTAGACCGATCCGGCATCAATACGCGAAAATTCACTGTCTATCGACTAAGACGCACTGTGGTTTGAAGGTTCGGAACGCAATCGATGCCGGTCGCCTCGCCAGCGCAGTCGCGAACAGCGCCCCGCAATCCGCGCACGGTCGCCGCCTTCTTGCCGCCTGCAGACCCCTCCGCGCCCGATCAGAACCGGCCGGCCGGTCCTTCCCGCCGCCACGATCCGTCGCTCGCACCGATCGGGGCTGCGCGCCGGCTCTGCACGGGGCCGATCTGGCGCAAGCCTTTCGCATTTTTTCGCCAGCGGATGTCTGCGACCGCCTTTTCGCCTTGCCCCGACTGTGGAATATACGGGCTCCGCTCGTGGAGAGTACTTTCTCCTTGCCATCACGATTGTGTGATGCCCGCGCGGACCTCGGCCGGCTTTTGGTGTCGTCGGACGGGCTCTGGTGACGGACGCCGATTGACAGGGTTTGGCCATAACTGTACCTTCGCCACACGATGTTGAGCGCGCGCCCCACCTTCGGGGTCGGATGGTCGTGTGTAGAACTGATTCTATCGGCGCATCGTGAAATTGCGATCGATAACCAGGAGTTTTCAGATGGGCAACCGCTTGTTCGGTGACGTGATTCCGCGCACGCGTGGCTATGGCTATTCCGCTCTTGCGTCCGTTCTGGCCGTATGCGGGCTCTCTTCTGTTCAGATGTTTGTCTTCGCGGCCTCTGCCCACGCCGAGAGAATTCCGCTGGTCTGCGAGACGGGGCTCGATGGCTCCGGCGCTCCGTTCCAGCCTTTTTGCCAGAAACTCACCGACCGTCGCTTGGCGGATACGGAGTTTTTTGTACCCGACCCCGAGGTCTTTCCCAACTGGCAGGATCGTTATTTCGCAACCTGGTACGGTCCCCAAGGGATCTTCATCGTCCCCATCCAGGCCGGGACCGGCTGGATTCTGATGGGTCAGCGGCGGGTGGTTGACTACCCCACGCCGGTCCATCCGTCGCTCACGGCGCAGGGTCCGGAATTCGCGCTGAGTGCCCGAGGGCTGGAGGTCTATTACAACTGTATCTCGGAAGACGAAACGCGGGCCGAACTTTGTCGCATTTCGCTGGAAAGTGAGGATCTGCCGGTAACGCGGGTGCCTGAAAGCCGGAATCGCATCCTGCGCAATAACACGTTCAATGTTGAGTTCCCGCAGCCGAACCTGTACACGGCCGTTTCGTTCCCGTCCCTCCCTGAAGACCTCGAGCTTCGCGACCGGGTGGTTTTCTGGCGGGCCGACACCGAGACCCCGACTGAGAACCGGGTCGACGCCAATGGCTGGGTGAGCCACGCGCGGTGGATGCCCGACGGCAAGCATCTCGTCTATATCCGCGACGTCCCCGCCTTCAACGTCTCGGATCAGCTGGCGATCTTCGACACCCAATCCGGTGAGACGACCCCGGTTGTCATCCCCGATCTGATCTCGCGCCGCTACACGGGCCGTGTGTTCGCTTGGTTTGCGCCCGACATGGGCGGCCGGATGGCGATCGTCGCGACCCGGTGGAAGAGCGAGGGCGGCACCGCCATGGAGGTCTACGTTCAGGATGCGATCGGCGAGCCGGACGAAACCGGCTGGTCGCTCTGGGCCGCCGTGGCGCCGCCCGATGCGGACGCGTTCCCCTACATCACCGACCTGAAACCGTTCGTTGTCAATGGCAACTCGTTCGTCACCGCCACCTCGGTCGTCTCCCCGACCGACGATCAGACCATCGCCTGGGTTGCCCAGGTCCGCCGCGGCGCACCCATCGTGCCCGGTCTGGACTCCAACGCCTGGATCATCAGTCCAGGTGAGCAAGGGCAATTGACCGCTAAGGCGTCCGTTGAGCCCTACGTTGTCCTCGACGCCGACGGCAACGCCGTCGACGCCCGGGTGTTCTATTTCGATGACCAGCCCGATGATTAGAGCGACCTTCGGACGCCCCGGCCCTTAACGGATCAGGCGCACGACCCTCCGCAAACGGAGAGGCTTCGCACCCCGGTCCCGGCCCGATGCTCAGCGCCGGCAGCAGCCTTCCGGGACGACCGGAAGGTCGCTGCCTTTCTGAGAATCGCGGCTGTTGCGGCGCTGGTGCCGCACGGTCCCCGTCCCAGCAAAGAAAAGGCTGCGGAGGACCCCGCCCCCGCAGCCTGGTCGCCGTGCCGCTTGGGGCCTGAGGCTATTCGGCGGCGCGACTTCGCGCGTAGCCGATCGTTTCCAGGGCCTCGGTGATCTCTTCCAGGATCGCCGGGTCGTCAATGGTCGCCGGCATCTTCCACGGCTCGTTATCGGCAATCTTCTGGATGGTGCCGCGGAGGATCTTACCGGAGCGGGTCTTGGGCAGACGGTCGACGACGACGGCGGTCTTGAAGGCCGCCACCGGCCCGATCTGGTCACGGACCATCGCCACCACTTCCTTACAGATCTCGTCGTGGGGACGCGTCACTCCCGCCTTCAGGCAGATGAATCCGACCGGAAGCTGGCCCTTGAAGGCATCGGCGACGCCGACGACGGCGCATTCGGCGACATCGGGATGCTGGGCGAGCACCTCTTCCATCCCGCCCGTAGATAACCGGTGCCCGGCCACGTTGATGACGTCGTCGGTGCGAGCCATGATGTACACATAACCGTCGGCGTCCATCATCCCGGCGTCGGCGGTGTTGTAATAGCCGGGGAACTCATTGAGATAGGAACTCAGGAAGCGTTCATCGTTGTGATAGAGGGTCGGCAGAGAGCCCGGCGGCAACGGCAGTTTGACGCAGATGGTGCCGATCTGATCCCTCGGCGCTTCGTGACCGTTCTCGTCCAGCACTTGCACGTTCCAGCCGGGAACCGGCTTGGTGGGTGAGCCGGGCTTCACCGGCAGCGGCTCGAGGCCCATGCAGTTGGCGGCGATTGCCCAGCCGGTTTCGGTCTGCCACCAGTGGTCGATGACCGGACGGCTGAGCGCGTTTTCCGCCCAGTGCAGGGTGTCCGGGTCGGTGCGCTCGCCGGCGAGGAACAGGATCTTGAAGCGACTGAGGTCATAATTGCCCATCAGCTGGGCCTTCGGATCCTCGCGTTTGATCGCCCGGAAGGCTGTCGGCGCCGTGAACAGCGCCTTGACCCCGTGCTCGGCGATCACCCGCCAGAAGGCACCGGCATCGGGGGTGCCAACCGGCTTGCCTTCGTAGACGATCGTCGTCGCCCCGCAAATCAGCGGCGCATAGCAGATGTAGGAATGGCCGACGACCCAGCCCACGTCCGAGGCGGCCCAGAACACCTCGCCCGGTTCGATGTCATAGATGTTCTTCATGCTCCAGTTGAGCGCGACCAGATGGCCGCCATTGTCGCGGACGACCCCTTTCGGCTGGCCCGTGGTCCCGGACGTATAGAGGATGTAAAGCGGATCAGTGGCGGCGACCTCGACGCAATCGGCGGGCGCGGCTGCAGCCACGGCTTCATCCCAGTCCAAATCAAACCCCGGTTTCAGCTCGGCCGGCTTCTGCGGCCGCTGGAGGATGATTGTCTTCTCAGGCTTTGCGTTGCAGAGCTCGATGGCTCCATCGAGCAGCGGCTTGTAGTCGATGATGCGGTTGACCTCGATGCCGCAGGAGGCAGAGACGATGACCTTGGGCGTGGCATCATTGATCCGCACCGCCAACTCGTTGGCGGCGAAGCCGCCGAACACAACCGAATGAACGGCGCCGATCCGCGCGCAGGCCAGCATCGCGATCACCGCTTCTGGCACCATCGGCATGTAGATGATCACCCGGTCGCCTTTGGTAACGCCCTGCGCAGCGAGCGCGCCGGCGAACCCGGCCACCGTGTGGAGGAATTCGCGATAGGTATATTTGCGGCCGCCGCTGGTGACCGGGCTGTCATAAATCAGCGCCAGCCGGTCGCCATGACCCGCCTCGACGTGGCGGTCGAGGGCGTTGTAGCAGGTGTTGGTCGTGGCGCCGGTGAACCAGCGGTAAAAGGGTTTGTTCGAATCGTCGAGGACTTTGTCCCACCTCTTGTACCAGTGGATTGCCTCGGCAGCTTCTCCCCAGAACCCGTCGGGATCATTGATCGACCTGTCAAAGGCCGCCTGATATTCGCCGGTCATGTTCCTCCCCTTTTTGGTGCCGGTTTTCGTGGTGGGGACGGAACTCCGTCCCCGGGACGCCGGGGCGACTGGCCGCGGCCACTGAACCCCGGAAGGTTGCGCGCGGAGTTTGGGACAAACCCGCGCCGCTTGCCAAGTCCGAAAGTCATCGTCCCCCGGTCGCCTGCCGGTCGAGCGGTCTCACCCGGATCCGCCACCCTCATCGACCCCGAACCCGCCATGTCATTCCGCGGCAACGCGATACGCCTCCGGCGAGGGGCAGGTGCAGACCAGGTGGCGGTCGCCGTAGGCGTTGTCGATACGGCCAACGGGCGGCCAGTACTTGTCATCCCATCCGGCCCCGGCCGGAAAATACGCCTGCTCCTTGCTGTAGGCTTCCGTCCACTCGCCGATCAGCCGGTGGGGGGTGTGCGGGGCGTTGATCAGCGGGTTCCTGTCCCTTGGAAGCCGGCCACCGGCGACGGCGGCGATTTCCGCACGGATCGCGATCATCGCATCGCAAAACCGGTCGAGTTCCGCCTTCGACTCGCTCTCGGTCGGCTCGATCATCATCGAGTCCGGCACCGGCCAGGACATGGTCGGCGCGTGGAAACCGAAGTCGACCAGCCGTTTGGCCACGTCCTCGACGGTGAGGCCGCTGGCTTCGCGGATCGCCCGGAGGTCGATGATGCACTCGTGGGCAATCCAGCCGCCCGGACCGGTGTAGACGATCGGGTAATGGTCGGCGAGCCGGCGGGCGACATAATTGGCATTGAGAATCGCCACTTCCGTGGCGCGGCGCAGCCCCTCGGCTCCCATCATCCGGATGTACGCCCAGGAGATCGGCAGCACCAATGCCGATCCCCAGGGTGCCGCGGCCACCTGCCCGACCGTGGCGCCGGCACCGGCGTGCGGATTGACGCCGCTGATCACCCGGTGATCAGGCAGGAAGGGGGCGAGGTGGGCCTTGACCCCAATCGGTCCGACCCCGGGACCGCCGCCGCCGTGTGGGATGCAGAATGTCTTATGGAGGTTAATGTGGCAGACGTCGGCGCCGATCTCCGCCGGCCGGGCGATGCCGACCAGCGCGTTGAGGTTGGCGCCATCCAGATAGACCTGCCCGCCATGGGCGTGGACGATCTCGCAGATCTCGCCGATGGTCTCCTCGAACACGCCGTGAGTGGAGGGATAGGTCACCATCAGCGCCGCCAGCTCCCCGGCGTGTCCGGCCGCTTTCTCGCGCAGCTCGGCCAGATCGACGTTACCGGCATCGTCGCAGCCGATGACCACCACCCGCATCCCCGCCATCACCGCGCTGGCCGGATTGGTGCCATGCGCCGAGGACGGGATCAGGCAGACGTTGCGCTGTGGCTCCCCCCGGCTCTCATGCCAGGCGCGGATAGTCAGCAGGCCGGCGTATTCCCCCTGGCTGCCGGCGTTCGGTTGTAACGAGACCGCGGCGAAGCCGGTAATCTCGCACAGCGCCTCCTCAAGCTCTTCGAACAGCTGGAAATATCCCTGCGCCTGGTCGAGCGGTGCAAACGGATGCATGTCCGCAAAGCTCCGCCAGGTCACCGCTTCCATTTCAGTTGTGGCGTTGAGCTTCATGGTGCACGAGCCGAGCGGGATCATGCTGCGGTCGAGGGCGATGTCCTTGACCTGCAGCGAGCGAAGGTAGCGCAGCATCTCCGTTTCGCTGCCATAGCTGTTGAACACCGGGTGGGTCAGGTAGGGGCTGGAGCGGCGCAGCGCCTCGGGGATCACGGGCGCGAGGCCGGCGTCGATCTGTTCCAGCGAAAACCGTTCCTCCCAGCGGGTCACAAAACAGCCGAGCAGCCGCTCCACATCACCGCGGCCCGTCACCTCGTCCAGAGAGATGCCGAGGTGATCGTCGTCCACCTGACGCAGGTTGATCAGCTTCTCGCGGGCGGCGGCGGCGATTCGCCCGGCCCTTCCCGGGACGTGAACGGTCAGGGTGTCAAAGGTCCGGTCGGTGATCACATCGACGCCGAGGCGGGTCAGGGCGGCGGCCAGGATCCGGCTCATCCGGTGGACCCGGGCGGCGATCGTGCGGATGCCGTCCGGACCGTGATAGACAGCATAGAACCCGGCGACGATCGCGAGCAGCGCCTGCGCGGTGCAGATGTTGCTGGTCGCTTTGTCGCGGCGGATGTGTTGCTCGCGGGTCTGCAGGGCCATGCGCAGCGCCGGCCTGCCGGCCGCATCCACCGAAACGCCGATGATCCGCCCCGGCACAGCCCGCTTGTAGGCCTCCCGGGTCGCGAAAAACGCAGCGTGCGGGCCGCCATAGCCCATGGGCACCCCGAACCGCTGGGCGCTGCCGATCGCGACATCGCCGCCGAGTTCGCCGGGCGGGGTCAGAAGGGCGAGGCTGAGCAGGTCGGTGGCCATGATCGCCAGCGCATCCGCGCCGTGGAGGGCGTTAATCACGCCCCGGAAATCGCGAATCTGGCCGCTCGACCCCGGATAGGAAAGGAGCGCCGCGAACACCTCGGCTGGCTCCAGGTCGGTCTCCGGATCGCCGACGATCACCGGAATGCCAAAGGCCGCCGCCCGGGTCTCGATGACGCCGAGCGTCTGCGGGTGGGTGTCGGCATCAATGAAGAAGGCGGCGGCCCTCGACTTGCCGACCCGCTTGGCGAGGGTGACCGCCTCCGCAGCCGCGGTCGCTTCATCCAGCAGCGAGGCGTTGGCGAGGTCGAGGCCGGTCAGATCAATGACCATTTGCTGAAAGTTCAGCAGTGCCTCGAGGCGGCCCTGGCTGACTTCCGGCTGATAGGGGGTATAGGCGGTGTACCAGCCCGGGTTTTCCAGAACCCGGCGGCGGATCACCCCTGGAGTGATGGTGCCGTGATAGCCCATCCCGATCATCGAGGTGAACACCCGGTTCCGTTCGGACATCACCCGCAAGGTCTCGAGGGCCTCGTTCTCGCTCAGCGCCGGCGGCAGGTCGAGCGGCCGGGGGCTGTGGATCGACGCGGGAGCAACCCGGCTGATCAGGTCCTCAAGGCTCTCCGCCCCCACATCGGCCAGCATTGCCCGGATATCGGCCTCGTCCGGACCAATATGGCGGCGGCTGAACGCCTCGGCGTGTTCCAGGTGGCTCAGGCTCGCTTCGGTCATGTCCGCTGTTCCCCGTCCGCTGTCCGTCGGTACCGCCTGCATGGCGGTGATCGAAGGTCCCGGCGGCCGGGTTGCGGAGAGGTGGCACCGCGCCCGGCCGTCCGGGACGACCTCACTGCGATGCCCCCTCTGTCCGTGAGCCTGAGAGAATTATCCCGTCGGCGGAAGCCGCACGCCCGAAGGCGTCGCTTCACTCTCCAGAGTTATGGCGTTCCCGTGGTCCTTTTGCCTGAGAGTTTCCGGG